>NZ_SDKK01000012.1:21871-74269 GCF_008107625.1 Zoogloea oleivorans | reverse complement strand
CGCGCCCACCACGCCGGCCGCCGTGCCGCCCACCTTGTCGGCATTGCTCTCGACGCCGAACTGCTTGATGTCGGTGACCCGGTCGTAGAAGCTGCCCTTGTCCCAGAAGCCTTCTTCCGAGCAGCCGATGCAGCCGTGACCGGACTGCACCGGCCAGCTCACACCGCCGTTCCAGCGCATCGACGAGCAGGCGTTGTAGGTGGTCGGGCCCTTGCAGCCCATCTTGTAGAGGCAGTAGCCCTTGCGCGCGGCGTCGTCGTCCCAGTTCTCGACGAACTGGCCGGCGTCGAAGTGGGGCCGGCGGTAGCACTTGTCGTGAATACGCTGGCCGTAGAACATCTTCGGGCGCCCCTGGCGGTCGAGCTCCGGGATGCGGTCGAAGGTCAGCATGTAGGTGACCACGCCGGTCATCACTTCGGCGATCGGCGGGCAGCCGGGCACGCGGACGATGGGCTTGTCGGTGATCACCTTGTGCACCGGCGTGGCGCGGGTCGGGTTGGGCTTGGCGGCCTGCACGCAGCCGTAGGACGCGCAGGCGCCCCAGCTGATGATGGCCTTGGCGTCGGCACAGGTCTCCTTCAGCACTTCCACAAAGGGCCGACCGCCGTGGATGCAGTACATGCCGTCCTCGTTGAGCGGCGGGTTGCCTTCCACGGCCACGATGTAGTTGCCCTTGTACTTCTTCTTCACCTCTTCGATGATTGCCTCGGCCTGGTGGCCGGCCGCCGCCATCAGGGTGTCGTCGTAGTCGAGGGACAGCATCGACAACACCACGTCCTTGGTCAGCGGGTGGGCCGAGCGGATGAAGGATTCGGAACAGCAGGTGCACTCCAGCCCGTGCAGCCAGATTACCGGCGTGCGCGGCTTGGTTTCCAGCGCGTGGGCAATCTTCGGCACGAAGGCGCTGCCGAGGCCCAGCGACGTGGCCGTCAGGCTGCAGAATTTCATGAAGCTGCGCCGTGTAATCCCCTGCCGCCGCAGCACCTCGTAAAAAGTTTCAGTCATGGAAACCAACCCCCTCTTGGAACATCGGGCCCGTGTATGTTCTGATTTGTGGCGACGCAAGCGGGCCGGCACCGTCGCACTGGTGAAGAGGGAATTAACAAGAACTGTGCCCAGTTTGAGAGCCCGGCAAAAACCCTTCACGCACAAGGGCTTGGCTTTTTTCAGCGCCTCAAAAGGGGAATCCCCCCGGGCGACTGGTAACCAACTGACCGGCCAAACGGAAATCCACTAACCGCCACCACGATGACCGACATCACCATCCAGCCCGTCGATTTCGACGACCCCGCCCTCACGGCCGACTTTCTGGCCCTGCTCGATCACTACATGCGCGGCCCCACCGGCAACGGCCAGCCGATGCCCGATGACTTGCGCGCACGCCTGCCGGCCGAGCTGCGCCAGCGCCCGACCGTGCTGAGTTTCATTGCCTACCGGAATGAAGAAGGAGAGAAGCGCGCTGCCGGGCTGATCAACTGCGTGGAGGGCTTCTCCACCTTCGCCGGCAAACCGCTACTGAATGTGCACGACATCGTCGTGCATGAAGACTGCCGCCGCCGCGGCATCGCCAGTGCCCTACTGGCCCACGCCGAACAAGTGGCGCGCGAACGTGGCTGCTGCAAGCTGACCCTGGAAGTGCTCGAAGGCAATACAGGCGCCCGCCAGGCCTATCTGGACTTCGGCTTCCAGGGCTACCAGCTCGACCCGGCCATGGGTCAGGCCCAGTTCATGGAGAAGAAGCTCTGAGGGCTGGCAGCTTCTAACCGAGGCGGAAACGCCCTACCGACTGGTCCAGATCTCCGGCAATCCTGGCCAGGCCTTCCACCTGACGGAACGTTTCAGCGCTGACCCGGGAATTCTCCTCACCCATGCCGGTGACACCATCGATCTGGCGGGAAATCTCGGTACAGGAACGGAGCTGTTCGTGGATTGCACCACTGATGGAGGCTGTCGCCACGCGAACTTCCGTGACGAGGGACTCCAGTTCCGCAATCGCCGCTTTCGCCCCCTGTACACATCCGACGCCGCCAGTAGCCAGATCGGCCGCCTCAGTGACACTCTTCACCGCGCCCCGACTGCTGCCCTGGAGACGGGTGATCATGGCGGCAATATCCTGGGTGGACAGGGCCGTCCGCTCAGACAGCTTGCGCACCTCGTCAGCGACAACCGCGAAGCCACGCCCCTGTTCCCCGGCCCGCGCCGCCTCGATGGCAGCATTGAGCGCCAGCAGGTTGGTCTGCTCGGCAATCCCCTTGATCGCCGTGACAATCTGGGATATCTGCTCCGCCTCACCATCCAGGTGGGCAATGATCTCGGCCGAACTCTGCATGCGCCCGGCCATTTCGCCAATCGCCAGCTCCACCTCACCAATCCTGTCGATGGTCCGCAGGGCACCATCGGCTGTCGCGCTGGCCAGCAGATCCACTTGCGCGGCGCCGGCATCCACATCGCCAATGCTGCGGGTCAGATCAGCCACCGCGGCGACCATCGCAGAGGACGCCCCGCTCTGGGCCCGCGACACATCGGAGATGGCCTGCGCGTTGCTCCGGACCACACCAATCGCGCTGGACAGCAACCCGGACATATCCCGCACCTGGCCGATTTCACCGCTGAGTTCGCTTTGCATGCGCTGCATCGCCGCCAGCAGGCTGGTGCCGTCATCGCCCCGGGCCAGTTCGACGGGCCGGGAAAGGTCTCCGAGGGCAATCCGATGCACCACCTCCACCGCAAAGGCCGGCTCTCCGCCCAGTTGCCGCATCAGGCGACGTGTAATTGAAATCGTGGCGAAAAGGCTGACCAGCAACAACACGATGCCAGCGCCCAACCCCTTCACCCGGGCGTTCTGATAACCCTCATCGAGAACCTGACGGGTCTGGAGAGCACTCTTCCGGGCCTCTTCCCGGGCCAGCAGCAGATTCTCCCGCAGGGCCCGCCAGCGGGGGGTCTCCTCCTTGACCAGCAGCGTCTTGGCACTTTCGACATCGCCAGCCTTGACCCGCGCCAGCACATCTTCACGAATTGGCAGCCAGGCCGCCGCATCGGCAGCAAGCTGCCCCTTGTCTACCGCAACCGTGCTCATGCCAATCGCCAGCATGGCCGTATCGAAACTTTCCCTGGCCTTCTCGTAATTCGCATGGCCCTTGGGATTGGCCGGATCGAGGAGAATGTTGCGCAGGGCCTGCCCCGTCTGCAGCCCCTGGGAATAGGCATCTCCCAGATTACGCTCAAGCGCCAAATCGGAATCGATGAAACGGGCCAGGCGCACCTGGTTCCATTCCATCTGGAGAAGCATGCCGCCAACAACTGCCACAAACAGCACGGCATTGAGCAGCAACAGAAGAATCAGCCGGACCTTGATGGTGAGTCGAGAGAACATGGCGAAGAGGCGGGGAAACTCACCCGGAGAATCAGTTGGAGTATTTCCTTATCGGCATATTCTCATATTCTCTTTAAGGTCTTGGCAGAGATCCTCATCGACACCCTGCAGCAAATCAGAAAGCGATCCACTCCTCCAGCAAGCGGTATTCGGTGCCCCGCATGTCCTGCTTGAAGCGGCCGTAGCCGTCGGACGACGAATAGCCGCCCAGATCAAAGCGCTCGCAGCCGTGGGCGCGCATGGCCCGCGCCGCATTCCAGAGAAGAAAGTTGCCAGCCTTGGCCTGGCGCGCCTCGGGGCCATACCAGCCGATGAAATACTCGGCGCTGCGCCCGAAGCGAAAGGCGATCATGCCCGCCACCGGCTGCCCGTCCTGCAGCGCCCGACAAACGAAGAAATCATCCGGCGCATGGCGCTGCAATTCACGCAAAAAAGCCACCGGCGTACCGGAAAAGCCCTTCTCCTGCATGTTCTCCGTGTGGCGGGCGAGGATCCATTCGACGGCATTGCGCGCGGTGGACACGTCGAAGCACAACCCACCCCGCTCGGCCCCCTTCAGATGATTGCGCCAGTTGCTGCTCAGCTTCTTGCGCAGGGTCTCGTCATCGAGACGCAGATCAAGCAGCGATGAGCACCAGCCCGTCGCGCCACGGGCGCGAAAGCCGGCCGCCTTCAAGCAGCCCCGATGGGCCTCGGTTTCCGCCAGGCCGGGCGCCAGGACCAGCACACCCCGCAAACCAAAGCGCCAGCACCGCCGCAGGGCTCCATACACGGCCCGCACCTCGGCCTCGTCCGGACTGGCCGCCAGAAACAGCGGTCCGCGGTTGATCCGCGCGGCGACCCGAAGGCCCAGCACCCGTTTCACCAGTACCTGGCAAATCGCCACTGGCCGGCCAGCCGATTCAAAAACCAGGCGCTCCACGCTCCAGCCACCGGCTGCCACCTTGGCCTCGCCATACGCCCAGGCCTGCACCATCGACGGCGTCGCGACGCGCCCGTAAAGCGCGTCCCATTCCTCACGGCCCGCCACCTGCCGGACGCAACACTCCGCCACTGACAGGACGGAAGACGAGTATCGACAGGCGCCACCGGGAACGTTCTTCATAAAGAATCGGGAATAAGCAGTCCTGCAGATGCTACGCGCGACCCCTCCCATGTCCACGGAACGGAGTCACACCAATACACAGTTTTCGGTAATAACTGGCGGTGTAAACGCAACAAGCCCGGCCGGAGCCGGGCTTGTTTGTGCGCGAAAAACGATGCTTAGCGCTGGACTTGCGTCACGTCCCGCACCGCGCCGGTATCGGCGCTGGTGGTGAGGGCCGCGTAGGCCTGCAGCGCCGCCGACACGTGGCGGACACGATTGGCCGGCTTCCAGCCACGGGCATCCTGAGCCACCCGGCGCGCCGCCAGCACCTCATCAGTCACCGCCAGGTTGATGCGCCGCTTCGGGATGTCGATCTCGATCAGATCGCCCTCTTCCACCAGGCCGATGGCGCCGCCACAGCCGGCTTCCGGCGAGGCGTGGCCGATCGACAGACCGGAGGTGCCGCCGGAGAAACGTCCGTCGGTGAGCAGCGCACACGCGGCGCCCAGGCCCTTGGACTTGAGGTAGCTGGTCGGATAGAGCATTTCCTGCATGCCCGGCCCCCCCTTCGGGCCTTCGTAGCGGATCACCACCACATCGCCGGCCACGATCTGGTCGGCGAGGATGGCGGCAACGGAATCTTCCTGGCTTTCGAACACGCGGGCACGGCCGCTGAAAACCCAGATCGACTCATCCACGCCGGCGGTTTTGACGATGCAGCCCTTTTCGGCGATGTTGCCATACAGCACGGCAAGGCCGCCCTCCTGGCTGAAGGCGTTGGCCTTGTCGCGGATCACGCCGTGGCTGCGATCCATGTCGAGCTCGTTCCAGCGCCGGTCCTGACTGAAGGCCACCTGCGTCGGCACGCCACCCGGCGCCGCCTTGTAAAAGTTGAACACGCCGGAATCATGGGCCTGCATGACGTCCCACGAGGCCAGCGCTTCGGCCATGGTCTTGGTGTGAACGGTGGGCAGGTCGGTGTGCAGCAGGCCGGCGCGGGCGAGTTCGCCGAGGATGGCCATGATGCCGCCGGCACGGTGCACGTCCTCGATGTGTACGTCGGCCACGGCCGGTGCCACCTTGCACAGGCACGGCACCCGGCGCGAGATGCGGTCGATGTCGGCCATCGTGAAATCAACGCCGGCTTCCTTGGCTGCGGCCAGCAAGTGCAGCACGGTGTTGGTGGAGCCGCCCATCGCCACGTCGAGGGTGATGGCGTTTTCGAAAGCCTTGAAGCTGGCGATGGAGCGCGGCAACACCGACTCGTCGTCTTTTTCGTAGTAGCGACGCGCCATGTCAACAATGGTGCGGCCGGCGCGCAGGAACAGGTGCTCGCGATCCACGTGGGTAGCCAGCACGGTGCCATTGCCGGGCAGGGAGAGGCCCAGCGCCTCGGTCAGGCAGTTCATGGAGTTGGCGGTGAACATGCCGGAGCAGGAGCCGCAGGTCGGGCAGGCCGAACGCTCGATGGCGTCAACTTCCTCGTCCGAGCAGCTGCTGTCGGCAGCCTTGACCATGGCATCCACCAGGTCGAGGGAGATCACCTTGGCTTCCCACTTGACCTTGCCGGCCTCCATCGGGCCGCCGGAAACGAAGATTGCCGGAATGTTGAGGCGCAGGGCGGCCATCAGCATGCCCGGGGTGATCTTGTCACAGTTGGAAATGCACACCATGGCGTCGGCCGTATGGGCGTTGCACATGTACTCGACGCTGTCGGCAATCAGGTCGCGGGAAGGCAGGCTGTAGAGCATGCCGCCGTGGCCCATGGCGATGCCGTCATCGACGGCGATGGTGTTGAATTCCTTGGCGACGCCGCCGGCCTTCTCGATCTCGCGCGCCACCAACTGGCCCAGATCCTTGAGGTGCACGTGACCGGGCACGAACTGGGTGAAGCTGTTGACCACGGCGATGATCGGCTTTTCGAAATCGCCGTCCTTCATGCCGGTGGCGCGCCACAGGGCGCGGGCGCCGGCCATGTTGCGACCGGCGGTGGAAGTGCGGGAACGGTACTGGGGCATCTCGTGGGACTCCGTCAAACAAATGGATGTTACCAATCTTCCATTCTAGCGCCTGATGCCAGCCGTGCAGCTACCGGATGAACGAAGCACCACTTTTCGCCCCCCTTCCGCCAGCGGAAATCCGGGTATTCCCCGATTGGCCGAAGGATTCCGATCGCGTCTTAATGACGCCACAAACGGCGCAGGCAGGGCGTTTTTCACAGGCAGGCAAAGTCCGCACCATTCGTTACATTTGCGCAACGGTGTAGACAAGGTCTGGCTCTACGCTTGCTCCATAAAAAACGACGGAGACTTTGTAAATGACCGCATTGCCCATTCTGGCAACGATCCTCACGATCGCCCTCGCCATCGGCCTCACCCGCCATCTCGCCGCCAAACGGCGTCGCCCGGCCCCGATTCCCGTCCGCATCCGCTAGTCCACCCCGGCGAAATGCTGCTTCGCCCCCCACCCGGGAAGCCCCATGAGTGAGTTCATCCTGGAAACCGCCGGCCTGACGAAGGAATTCAAGGGTTTCGCGGCGGTGTCGAACGTCGACCTGCAGGTTCGCCGCGGCCATATCCACGCCCTGATCGGCCCCAACGGCGCCGGCAAAACCACCGTTTTCAACCTGCTCACCAAGTTCCTGCCGCCCACCCGCGGCAAGATCACCTTCGACGGCCACGACATCACCCGCGAAGCGCCGGCTGTCACCGCCCGCCGCGGCCTGGTGCGCTCCTTCCAGATCTCCGCCACCTTTCCGCACCTCACCGTAATGGAAAACGTGCGCATCGGCCTGCAACGCAAGCTCGGCACCGAATTCCACTTCTGGCGCTCCGAAAAAAGCCTGAATGTGCTCAACGACCAGGCCATGGAACTGCTCGAGGCGGTCGACCTGACCAGCTTTGCCGACACCGTCACCGCCGAAATGCCCTACGGCCGCAAGCGCGCGCTGGAGATCGCCACGACCCTGGCCCTCGAGCCGACCATGATGCTGCTCGACGAACCGACCCAGGGCATGGGCCACGAGGACATCGGCCGCATCGTCGACCTGATCCGCAAGGTGTCGGCCAACCGCACCATCCTGATGGTCGAGCACAACCTGTCGGTAGTGGCCAACCTGTGCGACCGGATCACCGTGCTACAGCGCGGCAGCATCCTCGCCGAAGGCCCCTACGAAGAAGTCTCGAAGAATCCGCAGGTCCTCGAGGCCTACGTGGGCTCCAGCGACATGAACGACGCCCATCACTGACCCGAAAGCCCGAGCCATGACCAGCGCCTTCGATCCCAAGCCCGAGATGCTGCGGATCCACGATCTGCACGCCTTCTACGGCGAATCCCACATCCTCCACGGCATCGACCTGAACGTCGGCCGTGGCGAGTGCATCACCCTTTTGGGGCGCAACGGCGCCGGCCGCTCCACCACCCTCAAATCCATCCTCGGCCTGGTCGGCCGGCGCAGCGGCTCGATCATGGTGAACGGCAAGGAAGTCATCGCCGAGCCGACCCACCGCATGGCCCGCTACGGCGTCGGCTACGTGCCCGAGGAACGCGCCATCTTCGCCTCGCTCAGCACCGAGGAAAACCTGATGCTGCCACCCCAGGTCGCCAGCGGCGGCATGTCGGTGGAAGAAATCTACAGCATGTTCCCCAACCTGCTGGAACGCCGCAGCAGCCCGGGCACCAAGCTCTCCGGCGGCGAGCAGCAGATGCTCGCCATGGCCCGCGTGCTGCGCACTGGCGCCAAGCTGCTGCTCCTCGACGAGATCACCGAAGGCCTCGCCCCGGTGATCGTCAAGAAACTCGGCGAAGTCATCACCGAACTCAAAAAGCGCGGTTTCACGATCGTGCTGGTGGAACAGAACTTCCGCTTCGCTGCACCGCTGGCCGATCGCCATTACGTGCTCGAACACGGCGAGATCATCGCCACGATCAGCAAGGAAGAACTGCCCTCGAAGATGGACTGGCTGCACCACACCCTGGGCGTTTGACCCGGGAAAACACAACAAAGGAGTGAGACACATGACCGTGAAGAAACTGATTTCCGTTGCCTGCACCGCAGCCCTCGCCACCCTGTCCGCCGGCGCCCAGGCGCAGATTTCCGGTGGCGTGGTAAAGATCGGCGTGTTGACCGACCTGTCCGGCACCTATTCCGACCTGGCCGGCTCCGGCGCCGTGCTGGCCACCAAGATGGCCGTCGAGGATTTCATCGCCAAGGAAAAACCCAACTTCAAGATCGAGGTCGTCAGCGCCGACCACCAGAACAAAGCCGACATCGCCTCCAACAAGGCTCGCGAGTGGTTCGAACGGGAGGGCGTCGATACCGCCACCGAACTGGTCACCACCTCCGTCGCCCTGGCCGTCATGAAGGTCGCCAAGGAAAAGGAACGCATCGCCCTGATGAGCGGCCCCGCCTCCACGCCGATCACCAACGAACAGTGCAACGACGTCACCGTCCACTACACCTACGACACCTACGCGCTGGCCAACGGCACGGCCAGGGCCGTGACCAAGCAGGGTGGCCGCAGCTGGTTCTTCCTCACCGCCGACTACGCCTTCGGCCAGGCCCTCGAAAAGGATGCAGCGGCGGTGGTTACCGCCAATGGCGGCAAGGTGCTCGGCTCCGTGCGCCACCCCTTCCCGGGCTCGGATTTTTCGTCCTTCCTGCTCAAGGCCCAGTCCTCCGGCGCCCAGGTCATCGGCCTCGCCAACGCCGGAGCCGACACCACCAACGCCATCAAGCAGGCTGCTGAATTCGGCATCACCCCGACCCAATCCCTGGCCGGACTGCTGATGTTCATTACCGACATCCACTCCCTCGGCCTCCGGACCACCCAGGGCATGTACCTGACCGAAGGCTTCTACTGGGATCTGAATGACGAGACCCGCGCCTGGTCAAAGCGCTTCTTCGGCGTGCAGAAGAAGATGCCGACCATGGTCCAGGCTGGCCAGTATTCGTCGGTATATCACTACCTGAGTGCCATCAAGGCCGCCGGCACCGACGACACCAAGAAGGTGATGACGCAAATGAAGAAGATGCCCATCAACGACTTCTTCGCCAAGAACGGCACGATCCGCGAAGACGGCCGGATGGTTCACGACATGTACCTGATGCAGGTGAAGAAGCCGTCCGAGTCCAAGTACCCGTGGGACTACTACAACGTGCGCCAGACCATTCCCGCCGCCGAGGCCTTCCAGCCCCTGTCCCAGTCGCGCTGCCCGCTGGTCAAGAAGTAAGCCTCGACGCCTAGCCGCAAACCAAGATCCCCGGGGTGGCCCAGCGCCGCCCCGGGACTGGAGTTACCCATGGAAATCTTCGGCGTGCCGTCTGCCCTGCTGGGCAGCCAGTTGCTGGTCGGGCTCATCAACGGCTCGTTTTACGCGGTCCTCAGCCTCGGGCTGGCGATCATCTTCGGGCTGCTCAACATCATCAACTTCGCCCACGGGGCGCAGTACATGATGGGTGCCTTCATCGCCTGGCTGGCCCTGACCAAGCTGAACATCAACTACTGGGTGGCCCTTATCGCCGCGCCGGTGCTGGTCGGCCTGTTCGGGGTGATCCTCGAGCGCACCATGCTGCGCAAGCTGTACAAGCTCGACCACCTTTACGGCCTGCTCCTCACCTTCGGGCTGGCCCTGATCATCGAAGGCATCTTCCGCGATCAGTTCGGCATCTCCGGCGAATCCTACGAGGTACCGGAAGCCCTCGCCGGCGGCGTTAACCTGGGCTTCATGTTCCTGCCCATCTACCGGGCGTGGGTCATCGTCGCCTCGCTCACCGTGTGCTTCGGCACCTGGTACATGATCGAGAAAACCCGCCTCGGCGCCTACCTGCGCGCCGGCACCGAGAACTCCCAGATCGTCCAGGCCCTCGGCATCAACGTGCCCCTGCTGATCACCTTCACCTACGGCTACGGGGTGGCCCTGGCGGCCTTCGCCGGCGTGCTCGCCGCACCGATCTTCCAGGTGAACCCGCTGATGGGCTCCAACCTGATCATCGTGGTCTTTGCGGTCGTGGTGATCGGCGGCATGGGCTCCATCCTCGGCTCCATCGTCACCGGCATCGGGCTGGGGCTGATCGAGGGCCTGACCCGGGTTTTCTACCCGGAAGCCTCTGCCGTCGTCGTCTTCGTCATCATGGTCATCGTCCTGCTGCTGCGGCCCGCCGGCCTCTTCGGCAAGGCCGCCTGAGCGCCCGGAACAAGGAAAACCCCATGAGCACCGCCAGCCAGCCCACCGCCCTGATCAAGACCGAGGTTTTGTATTCAGGGCTCTTCATCCTCGGCCTGATCGCCCCTTTCGCGATCTACCCGACCTTCCTGATGAAGCTGTTCTGCTTCGCCCTTTTTGCCAGCGCCTTCAACCTGCTGCTCGGCTTTGCCGGCCTGCTGTCCTTCGGCCATGCGGCCTTCCTCGGCACCGCCGGCTACGTGTGCGGGCTGATGGTGCGCGACGTGGGCGTCACGCCGGAAATCGGCATCCTCGCCGGCACCGTCTGCGCCGGCCTGCTCGGTTGGGTCTTCGGCATCCTGGCGATCCGCCGCACCGGCATCTACTTTGCGATGATCACCCTGGCGCTGGCCCAGATGGTCTATTTTGTCGTCTTGCAGATCAAGGCCACCGGCGGCGAGGACGGCCTGCAGGGCGTACCCCGCGGCCACCTTTTCGGCCTGATCGACCTGTCCGACAACATCGCCATGTACTACCTGGTCTACGCGGTGTTCAGCATCGGCTTCTTCATCATCTACCGCACCATCCACTCACCCTTCGGCCAGATCCTCAAGGCCATCCGTGAGAACGAGCCGCGCGCCATCTCCCTCGGCTACGACGTCAACAAGTTCAAGCTGATGGCCTTCGTGATCTCCGCATCGCTGGCCGGCCTGGCCGGCGCGACCAAGACGCTGATCTTCCAGCTGGCATCGCTGTCGGACGTGCACTGGCACACCTCCGGCGAAGTCGTGCTGATGACGCTGCTTGGCGGCCTCGGCACCATCCTCGGCCCGGCCGTCGGCTCGGCCACCATCGTGACGCTGCAGAACGAACTGGCCGACAAGGTCGGTTCGTGGGTCACGGTGATCATGGGAACGATCTTCGTGGTCTGCGTGCTGGCCTTCCGACGCGGCATCGTCGGCGAGATCCAGGCCCTGATCCAGCGGGCCGGCATCCGCTAAGCAACGGCTCAACCCGCAATGACAAAGGCCCGGCAAACCTGCCGGGCCTTTGTCATTTCAATGCCTTTAGAGGCTCACACCCGGAAGCGCGACACCGTCTGCTGCAACTGGCCAGCCAGGTTTTCCATGTCCCGGGCCGCCCGGGCGGTGGACTCCACTGACTCGTTGTTGTCGCGGGCCATCGCCGCAATCAACTCGATACTCTGCGCCACGACGGCACTGGCACCCCGTTGCTGCTCGGTGGCTTCAGCAATCTCGTCGAGCCCGCGACCAACCGCCACCACCGATTCATTGGCCGAGTTGATCGCCTCCGCCACGGAACTCACCGCCAGCCGGCTCGACGCCAGGTGATCAAGCCCCTGGTTGATCGATGCGCGCACGGCCACCGACTGCTTGCTCAACTTGGACGTCACCGCGTCGATCTCGCCGGCAGAACGGGCCGATTTCTCGGCGAGCTTGCGTACCTCGTCGGCCACCACGGCAAAACCGCGGCCCTGCTCACCCGCCCGTGCCGCTTCGATCGCCGCATTGAGGGCCAGCAGGTTGGTCTGCTCGGCAATCTCGCGCACTTCCTGAGTCATCGCCGTGATGGCAGTCGTGGACTCGACGAACTGCTCCACCGAGTCGGCCATCTGCCGCACAGCACTTTCTGCATGATTGACCTCATCGACCAGCGAGCCGAGGGTCTTGCTGCCCTCATCGGCCCGCCGCAGGCTTTCCTGGGAGCGCTGGTGGACCCGCTCGGCACTGGCAGCCACATTGGCGATGTTGGCTGCCATGTGATCTACCGAAGCGGCCGCATTCACCGACTGGTCGTTCTGGCTGCGGGAGCCGTCGGCCACACGACTGGCGCTCGCCGACAGCTGATGGGCCGAACCGGCAACTTTCGCGGCAGATTCCGAAACCTGACGCACCAGTTGGGCAATCGTGCCGAGCATCTCGTTGAAGGTTGACGCCGTTTTGCCGATCTCGTCCTGGCCGGCCACATTGAGCCGGCGGGTCAGGTCGCCTTCACCCTTGGCAATCTCCGACAGGCTGCGATTCATCTCAGCCAGGGGTGTTACCACGAACCGGCGAATGAAGAAAACCACGAAGCCAATCAAGGGTAGCGACACCACGAGTGCGCTGAAGATGCTCTCCCACATGAAGGCATCCACCGCTGCGTTCACCTTGTCGAGGGAGACCTTCATGCTCACCACACCGAGCGGGGTACCCGCGGGCACGATGTGACAGCCGAGGCAATTCTTGCCGAGATAGTTTTCGGAGGCCAGTGCCGGCTTGACGACCCGCAGGTACTCACCAGCCTGAGCGTCGCGCTCAACCCGCACTACCTCCTTGCGGCTGGCAAATACCTCTTTCTCGTCTGCATCAAGCGGAGGCAGGGCACGGTTACCCGGACCGAACTGCTTGCTCACGGCCTCGCCACGGATCACCTGCAGATCCCTGATGACCGACAGCTGCTTGATCTGGTCGAGAAAGACTTCCCGCTGCCCGACCGTGCCGGTGATCATCATGCCGGTCAGGCCGGCCATGGTCATTTCGTGGATGCTGTGGGCAAAATCCTCCGCCTGGGCAATTGCCGTATCCCGATTGACGCGCGTTTCCCAGGCGATCATTCCGCCCCAGGCGATGACCAGCATCAGCCAGATGGCCGCGGTCAGACGTAGCCAGATGGGCGTGTCTGCAAGCTTGCGCATGTGTTTTTCTTCCTTGATTCAGCCAGAGTCAGTACGACCCGGTCTGTGCAACCCATGGCCGGTCTACGGCAGCAGACCCGGTGGGCTTTAAGCTTTAAGGAAGGAAATCAGGCCTTTGGTACCGCAGGACGGGCGTTGAGGCGCTGGGTCGCGGCATTCCAGTCGGCCTTGGCAAACAGCGGCCAGGCCAGCAGGGCGCGATCAATGGATTCGTCGATGAGATCGGACTCCTCGCGCCGGGGCGGCTTGAGGACGAAGTTGGCCACTTCGTTACGGTCACCCGGATGACCGATGCCGATCCGCAGGCGCCAGAAATCCTGGGTGCCCAGATGGGCAGTAATGTCCTTGAGGCCGTTGTGACCACCCAGGCCGCCGCCAAACTTGACACGCAGCTGGCCGGGAGGAATGTCGAGCTCGTCATGGACGACGAGAATCTCGGCCGGAGCAATCCGGTAGAAACGCGCCAGCGCAGCCACTGACTGGCCGGAGCGGTTCATGAAGGTCTGGGGCATCAGCAGCCAGACACCCTCCGTGCGGGCGTTGGCAGCCTGACCGTGGAAGCGGGCTTCCTTGGTGAAGGACGCGCCCAGCTCACGCGCCAGGCGCTCACAAAACCAAAACCCGGCGTTATGCCGGGTTTCAGCGTATTCAGCGCCGGGGTTGCCGAGGCCGACAACGAGCTTCGGTGCAGGCTGGCTCATGACGTCGGAAGCTCTTTAACCCCGGTCAGCGATCAGGCCGCCGAGGTTTCTTCGGCTGCGTCGCTACCGCCACGGATGGCGAGGATGGTGGCGACGACGGGGTTCTCACCGTGCACCAGCGCCTTCACACCTTCCGGCAGAACCAGGTCGGAGACGTGGATGGAGTGGCCGGAGGCCAGATCCTTCAGGTCGACCTGGATGAACTCGGGCAGGTTGGCCGGCAGGCACTCCAGATCGATTTCAGCCATCACGTGGGTAACCATGCCGCCTTCGAGCTTGACGCCCGGAGCGATGTCGGCGTTCACGAAGTGCAGGGGCACCTTCACGTGGATCTTGTGGGTGGCATCAACGCGCTGGAAGTCGAGGTGCATGACTTGCTGCTTGTACGGGTGCCATTGGGTGTCACGCAGGATCACGGACTGGGCAGCGCCGTCGAGCAGCACGGTCAGCACGGAAGCGTGGAAGGCTTCGTTGCGCAGGGCGTGGAAGATCTCGTTGTGATCGACTTCGATCTGAACGGCAGAGCCGGAACCGTAAATGATGGCGGGAACCGTGCCGGCGCGACGCAGGCGGCGGCTCGCACTCGTACCCTGCAGAACACGCGTCTTGGCGTTGAATTGAATGGTCATGTGTAACTACTCCAGTGAATGAGCCCGGCCGCGACCAGACGGGCTGAAAAAAGCCGGAGGGCTTGCACCCACCGGCTCGAAATCTTGCAGGCTTACTCGTTGAACAACGAGCTGACCGATTCTTCGTTGCTGATCCGCAGGATCGTGTCGGCCAGCAGTTCGCCGATGGACACGGAACGGATGCGCTTGCAGGCCTTGGCCTCGTCGGACAGGGGAATGGTGTCGGTGACAACCAGTTCGTCCAGGTCCGATTCGTTGAGGCGGCTGATCGCCGGACCGGACAGCACCGCATGGGTACAGTAGGCCAGCACGCGCTTGGCGCCGTTTTCCTTGAGTGCCTGAGCGGCTTTGCAGAGGGTGCCGGCGGTATCGACGATGTCGTCCATGATCACGCAGGTACGGCCTTCCACTTCACCGATGATGTTCATCACCTCGGACACATTGGCCTTGGGACGACGCTTGTCGATGATGGCCAGATCGCACTCGAGACGCTTTGCGAAAGCACGGGCACGAACCACGCCACCCACGTCCGGCGAAACGACCATCAGGTTTTCGTACTTCTGCTTTTCCAGGTCATCCAGCAGCACAGGTGCGGCGTAGATGTTGTCCACCGGAATATCGAAGAAGCCCTGGATCTGGTCGGCGTGGAGATCGACGGTGAGGACACGCTGCACACCGGCGGCCTGAAGCATGTTGGCCACCACCTTGGCGGTGATGGGCACGCGGGCCGAACGGGGGCGACGATCCTGACGGGCGTAGCCGAAGTAGGGAATCGCTGCGGTGATGCGGCCAGCGGAAGCCCGCTTCAGCGCATCCACCATGATCAGCAATTCCATGATGTTATCGTTGGTGGGAACGCAGGTCGGCTGCAGGACGAAGACGTCCTTGCCGCGTACGTTCTCGAGAAGTTCGACATTGACTTCGCCGTCCGAGAAACGCCCAACCGTGGCGGAACCCAGAGACTTCCCAAGACGGCGCACTACATCTGCAGCCAGCTTGGGGTTGGCGTTGCCGGTGAAAACCATCAGGCTGCCCGAAGCCATGATCACCTCTCGTTGCTACATTGAAAAACGTAAAACAAAAACGGGCAGGTTTTTCGACCTGCCCGCTGAATTTGGCTGGGGAAGAAGGATTCGAACCTTCGAATGCCGGAATCAAAATCCGGTGCCTTGACCAACTTGGCGACTCCCCAAGAAATCTTTCCGCTACTTACACAACCCAGCTCTGCAGGGGATGCCTGTCGAGCCCTTCGGCTACCCAGACCTTCCAGCCCTGCGGGGCCACAGCGGCGACTTGCTCGGCTTTCTCCTTCGAATCGAAGGGAGCAAATATACAAGCCCCTGAACCGCTCATTCTTGCTGCCCCGTAGTGCGACAACCAGACCAGCGCTTCAGCCACTTTCGGAAACTTTCTGCAGACTGTTGCCTGCATGTCGTTTCGCGTTGTGTGCATTGCGAAGGCCCGCATTATTAGTATTTCGCTATCGCGTGTCAACTCTTTCGCCGAAAAAATTTCAGCGGTCGGCACGGAAGCATCCGGCGCGACCATCAAATACCAGGCCGGCGGTACGCTCATGGCCTGCAAATCCTCGCCCACACCCTCCGCAAAAGCCGTCTCGCCGAAGATAAAAAAAGGTACGTCGGCACCAAGCGTGAGACCGATTTCCTGCAGGCGGGCACGGGACAGGCCGCAGCCCCACAAACGATTGAGGCCGATCAGCACGCTGGCCGCATCGGAGCTGCCGCCACCCAGCCCGCCGCCCATCGGAATCCGTTTGTCGACGCCGATCTCGGCGCCAAAGATGCTACCCGTGGCAGCCTGCAGGGCACGGGCGGCACGCACGACCAGATCCGCCTCGACCGGCACCCCGGGCACATCGGTGGTACGCAGGATGGCGCCATCGTCACGGCGCCGGAGGCTTATCTCGTCTCCCCAGTCCAGCATGCGAAAGGCCGTTTGCAGCAGATGGTAGCCATCCGGGCGACGCCCGACGATATGCAGGAAGAGATTGATCTTGGCCGGCGCCGGTACGCGCACCAGGGCCGAAGGATCGAATTCGGAAGGGCTCATGTCAGGGATTCCAGGCATCGACAATCAGACGCAGGCGGGTGTCGCCACGCTGCACGTCGATCTTGCGCGGCAAATCGGCCGGCCCGCTGCCGGCGTACTCGATGTAATCAATGGTCCACCCCTGGTCGACAACACGCCGCAAGCGGCCGACGGGATCCAGCTCGCGCACCTCCGCGCCATCGCGCAGACGGGCGGTGATCCACAGGGGCAACTGCGCGAAGGGCGCATTGACGCCAAGGGCCGTCTCGGCCAGTTCTGCCGCGCTGGCCGCCTCAACGCGCTGACCATCCGCCAGCGTCATGCGCGCACCCGCAGCATCGGCTTCGATACGCGCCAATCCCTGCCCGAGGGGCCCGGTGAACAACCAGTCGTCGTGCCCGACTTCATGCTGCCAATCGACACCGACCGCCGCCGTCCGCTCACCATCACGGACCTGCAGACGGCCTTCAAGCTGAAAGCGGGACATTTCGGCACGGGACACCAGCTGAAGGGCATCAGGCGGACGCACGTCGGGTGCCGCGCAGCCAAGCACGCCCAGCGCCAGCAAAACGATCAGGCGCCTCAAGGCTTGAACTTCTTGATCACGTCGCCCAGCACGGTGCTTTCCGGATGGGCCTTGGCCGCATCCTTCCAGGTCTTGGCTGCTTCGTCGCGACGGCCGAGCATCCACAGGACTTCGCCCAGGTGTGCGGCGATCTCCGGGTCGGCCCGCAGGCCAAAGGCCTTCTGCAATTGCTCAAGGGATTCGGCCAGCTTGCCCCGGCGATACAGGGCCCAGCCCAGGCTGTCGATAATGAAGGGATCGCTCGGCGCCAGCTCAAGCCCCTTGCGGATCAGCGCCTCCGCCTCGTCGAGACGCAGGTTGCGATCAACCAGCGAATAGCCGAGCGCGTTGTAGGCATGGGCATGCTCCGGCTTGAGGGCGATGAGTTTGCGCAGCCGCCCTTCCATTGCTTCGATACGCCCGACCCGCTCGGCCATCAAGGCCGACTCGTAGAGCAGCTCGGCGCTTTCCGGATCACTGCGCAGCGCCTCGTCGAGCACAAAAAAGGCATCCTCGTTGCGATTGGCATCACGCAGTATCTGCGCCTCGGCAAGAATGTAGGAGACACGATCCGCCGGCGCCTCACGGGCTGCCGACTGCAGGTGCTGGCGTGCCTCGACGAGCTTGCCGCGATTCACCAGCACCTGGGCGATGCGCCCCTGGGCGGGCACGAACTGCTTGCCCGGCGCCACAGCCTTGTACCAGCCGATGGCATCGTCAAAGCGCTTGGCATCCTCGGCGATCTGCCCAAGATACATGCGCAGAGTGTCCGGCTCGGCAAAACCCAGCTCGATGAGGCGCTTGAAATGCTTCTCGGCGGCAGCGCCATCGCCCAGCTGCATAGCCAGCAGGCCCGCCGCATGAACGACATCCCGGTCGTCCGGAGCGCGCCTGACGAGCTCTTCGAACTCGTCCCGCGCCGGACCGAACTGCCGGGCAGCCACCAACAGGCGCGCCAGGCTGATGCGCGGCTCGCGCGCATCCGGGTGGGCCGTCACGTAATCCCGCAGGGTCTGGAGCCCCTTGCCGGGCGATTCTTCCTGCTGAAACTGGGCCTTCAGGACAACCGCCTGCTCCCAGTCCGGGCGCAGGCGCAGGGCCTCGTCCAGCGCCTGCGAAGCCGCCGCCGGATCGCCCGCCACGAAGGCCGCATTGGCGCGGGCAAAATGCGCCTCTGCCTGCGCGAGATAAGGCTCGGTCAAGTCAGTCACCAGCCGGCGGATCAGCGCCTTGTCGGGAATGCGGGCGAGGCCGCGATTCAGCCCCATGAGCGCCGCACCGATGTTCTCGCCCTGCCCGGCCAGCGCCTTGGCCAGGTGGGCCTGCAATTCCTCGATCCGCGCGTTGCTGGCCATCGCACCCGACGCCAGCTGCCGGGCCTGCATGGAGCCCGGATCGAGCTCCATCCACAATCGCGCCGCCTCGCTGGCCAGATCCGCCTGACGGGTCACCACGGCAATCTCGGCCGCCCGGCGGGCGATGCGCGGGTCCCGCGTGCGCTTGGCCAGATCCATGTAGGACTGGGCGGCCATGGCAACCTGTCCGCGCGCACCGGCCACTTCAGCCAGCAGCAGCTGATAAAGAATCTGCGGGGTCAGCTCCTGGGCCGGAAAGACCGTCGTATCCGACTCGGCCTCCTCGACGGGAGGCGGCTGCTGGGCATGGGCCGCCCCCATCATCAGACCGCCCGAAATCAACAGGGAGGCCAGCAAGCGGGCCGGACGCGGGAGGCGGAAAGTTGGCTTCATGAGAAAGACTCTGGCGATACGTTGGGGATTCCGGCGGCCGACGACAGGCGGACGGCACTACGACACCGGGTTTGATCGCGCCGTTACAATAGGGTTCGCCGGATGTTAGGCGGTTTCACCAAGCCCAGCAAGCCAGCGCCTCCGCCAGCCCTTTAAGCCATTTTCGCCCATGCCAGAACTTCCCGAAGTCGAGACCACCCGCCGGGGAATCGCCCCTGAACTGAGCGGCCGCAGCATCACCGGCGTGATCATCCGCAATGGCCGCCTGCGCCATCCGATCCCCGCCGACCTGAACGACACCCTCGCCAGGCAGCCGCTGCTGGCCGTGGAACGCCGGGCCAAATATCTGCTGTTCCGCTTTCCCCACGGCAGCCTGCTCGTACACCTGGGCATGTCGGGAAGCCTGCGCATCGTGCCGGCCGAACTGGCACCCGAAAAGCACGACCACCTGGACATCCTCTTCGGCACGCAGGCCCTGCGCCTGCGCGACCCGCGACGCTTCGGACTGGTCCTGTGGCAGGCCGGCGACACACTGCATCCGCTGATCGCCGGACTCGGCATCGAGCCGCTGGATGACAAGTTCGACGGTACCTGGCTGCACAAGGCCAGCCGTGGACGCAAGACACCGGTGAAGCTCTTCCTGATGGACGCCGCCCACGTGGTCGGCATCGGCAACATCTACGCTTCGGAAAGCATCTTCCGCGCCGGCATCGACCCGACCACCCCGGTCGAAAAACTCGGTCCTCGGCGCTGTGAGCGCCTCGCCACCTGTATCCGAGAAACCCTGCAGGACGCGCTGGCTGCGGGCGGCAGCACGCTGCGCGACTTCGTCGGCAGCAACGGTTCGCCGGGTTACTTCCAGCAGCAGTATTTTGCCTATGGACGCGACGGCGAACCCTGCCGGCAGTGCCAAACCCCGATCCGCAAGCGCATCATGGGGCAGCGAGCCACCTTTTACTGCCCCCGCTGCCAGCGCTGAAAGCGATTCCGGTTGGCCGCTTTCCCGTTTATGCTATCAATATTGTAAAAATTCGCCGGCGATGCGGCTCCCAGCCAGGAATGAAGCTCGTGAAAGACGCACAAGTGCTTGCAGAACAATTCTCCGCCTACACCCGCTGGCGCGGAGATGTCGCCTCCGGAATCGGGGAGCTGCGCAAATGGCTGCACCAGAACGAGATCGGCGACGCCCAGTCGGATCTGCGTTTGCAATACCTGCTTGACCGCCTGCGTGAGGACAAACTGATCGTCGCTTTCGTGGCCGAGTTCTCCCGCGGCAAATCCGAGTTGATCAACGCGGTGTTCTTTGCCGGCTACGGCAACCGCATCCTGCCCTCCAGCGCTGGCCGCACCACCATGTGCCCGACCGAGCTGCAATGGAAGGAAGGCGACAAGCCGGAAATCCGCTTGCTCCCCATCGAGAGCCGCAAGACCAACGCCAGCATCACCGAACTCAAGCGCTACCCGGAAGAGTGGCAGGTGCGCCCCCTCGACACCAGTTCGGCAGAAAGCCTGCAGCAGGCCCTCGCCCAGGTCGGAGAAACCCGGCGGGCCAGCGTGGGCGAGGCCGAAGAACTGGGCTTTCCGATCGACGAATCCGGCGACAGGGGTATCCGCCCGGATGCCGACGGCAAGATCGAGATTCCCCTGTGGCGCCACGCCGTCATTCAGTTTCCGCACCCGCTCCTCGAGCAGGGGCTGGTCATCCTCGACACTCCGGGCCTCAACGCCATCGGCGCCGAACCCGAGCTGACCCTCAACCTGCTGCCCAATGCCCACGCAGTGCTGTTCATCCTGGCCGCCGATACCGGCGTCACCCAGAGCGATCTGGCCGTGTGGCGCGAGCACGTCAATGCCGGCCGCCGCCAGCGTGGCCGCATCGTCGCCCTCAACAAGATCGACGGCCTGTGGGACGGCCTGCGCAGCGAAGAAGACATCGAGCGGGAAATCGCCGGCCAGGTGGCCAGCGTCGCCGCCACCCTCGAGATCGAACCGGGCCAGGTGTACCCCGTCTCGGCGCAAAAAGGGCTGGTCGCCAAGGTCAATGACGACCCGGAACTGCTGGCCCGCAGCCGCATCCTTCAGCTCGAACGGGCACTATCCACCGAACTCCTGCCCACCAAGCGCGAGATCGTCCGCGACAACACCCACGGCGACGTCCATGACATCGTCGATCGCAGCCGCGAACTGCTCAACGCCCGCCTCAGCGGCCTGCGCGAGCAACTACAGGAACTCACCGACCTGCGCGGCAAGAATCAGAACGTCATCGAATACATGATGCGCAAGGTGCGCTCCGAGAAAGACGAGTTCGAACAGGGCCTGCAGAAGTACTACGCCGTGCGCAGCGTGTTCTCCAACCTGTCCAACAACCTCTTCGGTCACCTGGGCCTCGACGCCCTGCGCGACGAAACCCGGCGCACCCGCGAGGCGATGCTCGACGCCGCCTTCTCGCGCGGCCTGCGCGAAGCCATGAAGGGCTTTTTCCAGCACTTGCGCGGCAACCTCAAGAAATCCACCGATGAAATCGGCGAAATCTCCCGGATGCTCGACGCCATGTACAAGCGCTTCACCGTCGAGCACGGCCTCAAACTGGCCGCCCCCACGGCCTTCTCGACGCTGCGCTACGAGAAGGAAATCGAGCGCCTCGAAGAAGCCTTCAACAGCCAGTTCAACACGGTGCTGACCATCGTCACCACCGAGAAGCACACGCTCACCCAGAAATTCTTCGAGACCGTCGCAGTTCAGGCCCGACGCACCTTCGAAGTCGCCAACCGGGATGCCGAGCAATGGCTGCGCGCGGTCATGGCTCCGCTCGAAACCCAGGTACGGGAATACCAGCTGCAGCTCAAGCGCCGCCTCGAGAGCGTCAAGCGCATCCACCAGGCCACCGACACCCTCGAAGACCGGGTCCGCGAACTGCAACAGGCCGAGGATCTGCTCGTACGCCAGGTCGGCCAGCTCAACGCTCTCTCCGTGCGCATCGAGCGAGCCCTCGAAATGCCTTCCGACAGCAGCCCGGCGCCCTCCGCCCTCGCCGCCTGATCCTTCAGGCACCCAAAAAGACAAGGTCGGCTGCACTTTGACGTGCAGCCGGCCTTGTCTTTGGGATCGCCCGCCGGGCTTACTTGTCGGCGGTGAGCTTGAGGAACTTCTCCATCAAGTCGTCCTTGGTTTCCGGATGTTCCGGATTGAAGGGGATACAGTCGACCGGACAGACCTGCTGACACTGGGGCTCGTCGAAGTGGCCGACACACTCGGTACACTTGCTGGGGTCGATCACGTAGATCTCGTCACCCTGGGAAATGGCGCCATTCGGGCACTCCGGCTCGCAGACGTCGCAGTTGATGCACTCGTCGGTAATCATCAAGGCCATTTTGTTTAACTTCCTCGTTACTTACTGTTTGTTGATCTTGGAACGCAGCCGATCCAGAACACCGGGCTGCACAAACTTGCTCACATCGCCGCCGAGCCGTGCGATCTCGCGCACCATGGTGGCGGAGATGAACATGTACTCGTCGGACGGGGTCAGGAAAACCGTTTCCACATCCGGGTAGAGCTTGCGGTTCATGCCCGCCATCTGGAACTCGTATTCGAAGTCCGACACGGCCCGCAAACCACGCAGGATTACCCGCGCATTGTTCTTGTGGAGAAAATCCATCAGCAGGCACGAAAAGCCCTGCACTTCGACATTCGGGTAGCTCGCCAGCACCTCGCGGGCAATCTCGACACGCTCATCGACAGAAAAAATCGGACCCTTTCCACCACTCACCGCCACACCGACGATGACCCGCTCGAACAGCCGGGATGCTCGCCGGACGAGATCCTCGTGCCCACGGGTAAAGGGGTCGAAAGTCCCCGGGTAAACCGCGATTCCATCCCTCATCCTGCTGGTCTCCCCTGTCGGCACAACAGCACGGGCATCAGGCAGCGGGAGCAAAGAGGTGGTAATACACCTGCCCTGCCTTGCCCTGCTTGATTCGCGTCAATCGGTCGATATTTTCAATTTCGTATTCCGCCTCCACGTAGAGCACCCCGTTTGCAGCGAGGAGATCCGGCAGGAACGGCGCCATCCGCTCGATCCAGCCCGCCCGGTAAGGCGGATCCAGGAACACCACATCGCAAGACTGGATCGCGGAGCGGGCGAATTTTAACGCATCCCCCCTCAGAAGCTGTACACGCGACGCATTCAGGGTCTTTACATTGTGCTGGAGTGCCGCAAAAGCCACTGCGTCCTGCTCGATCATCGTCACCTTTTCGGCCCCGCGGGAGGCGGCCTCGAAACCCAGCGCCCCGCTGCCGGCAAACAGATCGAGGCAGATCTTGCCGTCGAGATCCTGCCCGAGCCAGTTGAACAGGGTTTCCCGCACCCGGTCCGGCGTCGGGCGCAGGCCCTTCACCGTGCTCACGTCGATCAGGCGGGAACGCCAGTCCCCGCCGATGATGCGGATGCGGCTCAACGGGCTGCTCCCGCCTTGACCGGGGCCGCCTTGTCGCCGTCGCCGCCCACCACGACGGTGACCAGATGATCCGGCGAGACGTGGCGCTTGAAGGCGTCACGAATCTGCTGGACGGTTACTGCCTTGACCTTGTCCCGGTAGGTATCGAGATAGTCCAGCGACAGTCCGTAGCTGCCAATCACGGCCACCTGCTCGAGCATCTTCCGGTTGGAGTCGAGGCGCAGGGCGAAGCCGTTGATCAGGTTGTCCTTGGCAGCCTGCAGTTCGGCCTCGGTCGGGCCTTTGGCGAGGAACTCGTCGAGGGTCGAGGCGACCACCCGGAGGGCGTCATCTGCCTGGCTGCCCTTGGTCTGCAGGCCGATCTGGAAAGGCCCCACATCGCGCTGCGGCGCGAAATAGCTATACACGCTGTAGGCGTAGCCGCGTTTCTCACGGACTTCACGGGTCAGCCGCGAGACGAAGCCGCCACCGCCGAGTATGTAGTTGCCGACAACCAGCGGGAAGAAGTCCGGATCGCCACGGCGGATACCCGGCTGGCCGATGGCCACGTGAGCCTGGGCGGACGGATTGGGCACGCGGATCGTCTGGCGCTCGGGCAGTGTCGTGTTGACCGTCTGCACCGGTGCGTCACCGGCCGGCAGGGCGCCGGTGAGGCGGGTGGCGATGGCTTCCGCCTCGGGCCGCGACACGTCGCCGACGATGCTCACCACCGCCCGACCACTCGTGTAGTAGCGCTTGTGGAAGTCGGCCAGATCATCGCGGGTGATGGCCGAAACGGTTTCCACCGTGGGCAGGCGGCCGTAGGCATGGTTGGGATACACGGCCGCGGCGAAACGCCGGGACAGGATCGCGTCCGGCTGGGTGTCGGCCTCCTTCAGACTGGCGATGCTGCGGGCCTTTTCGCGCTCGACCGCGGCAGCCGGGAAGGTGGGTTGCTGGATCAGCGTGGCCAGCAGCGCCACCGCCCCGTCCCGCTCGGCCGGATTGCTGAGGCTGCGCAGCGACAGCGAAGCCCGGTCCATGTCGGCCCCACCGCCGATCTGGGTGCCCAGATCAGCGATGCGGTTGGCGATGGCGTCTTCGTCCAGGGTGCCGGCCCCCGCATCCAGCAGGGAGCGGGTCAGACCGGCAAGACCGGCCTTGCCGACCGGCGCCTCGGTCCCGGCGGCACGGAAGTCCACCTGCACGTCGACGATGGGCAGCGCCCGGCTTTCGACGAAGAACACCTTCGTGCCGCCCGGGGTGGTCCAGCTCTGGATGGCAAGCCCGGCGTGCGCCGGGAGAGTCGCAAGGGCCAGCGCAAGGGCAGCCCCGAGACGTTTGTATTGAGCAATCATCAATTAACCTCGAAAACGGGGGCGATCAGTGGCGATGGGGAGCCGTGGCCTTGGCGCGGGCCTTGGCATCCACCGGCAGCGGATCGAGCTGGGCGACGGTCAATGTGTCGTCCCGGAAATACTTCTTCGCCACCGCCTGGACTTCGGCAGCAGTCACGGCACGAATACGCTCAAGCATCAGCGGGTCATCCTTCCACGACAGGCCGACCATCTCGTCCATGCCGATCTCCATGGCCTGCCCCATCAGGGAGTCGCGCTTGTAAACCTGGCCGGCCACCGCCTGCACCTTGACGCGGCGCAGCTCGTCCTCGGACACGCCTTCGTTCTGGATGCGGGCGATCTCGGCGTGCAGGGCGGCTTCGACATCGGCAATGGTCTTGCCTTCGGCCGGGGCACCGTCGAGGTAGAACAGGGACTCGCCGCGAGCCGAACCGTCGTAACCGGCATTGGCCGTTACCGCCACGCGGCTGCCGCGCACGATGTTCTTCGACAGGCGTGCGCCTTCGTAACCATCCAGCACCGCAGAGAGCACCTGCAGCGCGTAGAAGTCGCCGTCAGCCTTTACGTCGCGCACGGTCGGCACGCGCCAGGCGAGGGCCACGTAGGGCAGCTCGGCCGGCGCCTTGACCACCGTGCGGCGGGGGCCGGTCTGCTCCGGCTCGCTGAGGGACTTCCTCACCGGCAGCGGACGCGACTTGATGCGCCCGTAGGTGCTCTTCGCCTCCTTGAAGACGGCCTTGTGATCCACGTCACCTACCACGACCAGGGTCGCATTGTTGGGCACGTACCAGCGCTGATACCAATCGCGGGCATCCTGGGCGGTCATGTTGTCCAGATCGCTCATCCAGCCGATGATCGGCCGGCGATAGGGATGGGCCTGGAAGGCCGTGGCCGACAGTTGCTCGACCACCAGCGAGCGCGGTTTGTCGTCGGTGCGCAGGCGGCGCTCCTCCTTGACCACCTCGATCTCCTTCTTGAAACCCTCCTCGGTGACCTGCAGGTTAGCCATCCGGTCAGCCTCGAGGGCCATCATCTTGTTGAGGCCCTCCTTGGGCACCTGCTGGAAGTAGGCGGTGTAATCGTGGCTGGTAAAGGCGTTGTCACGTCCCCCTGCCGCGGCAACCAGCTTGTTGAATTCACCGGGCCCGACCTTCTTCGTGCCCTTGAACATCATGTGTTCAAGCAGGTGGGCGACGCCCGAAGTACCGTCCACTTCATCCATGGCACCGACCCGGTACCACACCATGTGCACCACCGACGGGGCCCGGCGGTCTTCCTTGACGATCAGCTTCATCCCGTTGGGGAGAACGGTCTCGAAAGGATTGGCCCAGGCCGGAGCGGCCAGTGCCGCCGACAGGGCTAGGGCGACGGAGGTGATCCGCAAACTGCGATTCATCATAGGCTCTTGAAGCATCTGGTAAAATTGAAAAACAATGGCCGCGGGCCGGCGTGTGGCGCGGAATCATAGCGGCATTACGGCGATGCGGCCAACCGGGCATGGCGGGCCGATTACAGGCCCGTCCCGATCGACCCACACTCTGACCTGCCTCCACATGTTTGGTTTCCTGAAGAAAGCCCTCAAACCGGGCGATGCATCGGCCCCCGTGCCCGACGCCGCTGCGGAATCCCCCGCGGCACCTCTGCAGGCCCCAGTCTCCACCGCAGCCGCGCCCTCACCGGTCCGTGAGCAAGAAAAGAAGCGCTCCTGGATGGACCGCCTGCGCAGCGGGCTGTCGCGCACCCGCGAGCAGATCGGCGGCGGCCTCTCCAGCCTGTTCTCGCGCCGCAAGATCGACGAGGAACTCCTCGAAGAACTGGAAGCCACGCTGCTGATGGCCGACTGTGGCGTGGACGCCACCCAGCATCTGCTCAAGGAACTGCGCCTGCGCTGGAAGCGCGACAAGCTGGAGACCGCCGACCAACTTCAGGGCGCCCTCGCCGAAGGCCTGCTGTCCATCCTCGCCCCGCTCGAAAAACCCCTCGAAATCTCGGCCCACAAGCCTTACATCATCATGATCGCGGGGGTGAACGGTTCGGGCAAGACGACCTCCATCGGCAAGCTCGCCAAGCACTTCCAGAGTCAGGGCAAGAGCGTCCTGCTGGCGGCCGGCGACACCTTCCGCGCCGCCGCCCGCGAGCAGTTGATGACCTGGGGCGAACGCAACGGGGTGGCCGTCATCGCCCAGGAATCGGGCGATCCGGCAGCGGTGGTGTTCGACGCCATCAGCGCCGCCCGCGCCCGCAACATCGACATCGTGCTGGCCGACACCGCCGGCCGCCTGCCCACCCAGCTGCACCTGATGGAAGAAATCGCCAAGGTCCGGCGGGTCATCCAGAAGGCCGAACCGAGCGGCCCGCATGAAGTGCTGCTGGTCCTCGACGCCAACATCGGGCAAAACGCCCTCCAGCAGGTCAAGGCCTTCGACGCCTCCATCGGCGTCACCGGCCTGGTTCTCACCAAGCTCGACGGCACCGCCAAGGGCGGCGTGGTGGCGGCCATCGCCCGCCAGTGCCCGAAGCCCCTGCGCTTTATCGGCATCGGCGAGCAGATCGACGATCTGCAGGTCTTCCGCGCCAGGGAGTTCGTGGATGCCCTCTTCGTGCCGGTAGGCAAGAGCGACGAATAAACCCGCAACTACCGCCAAACAGACAAAAAGCCGCTGCGGCATGACCCGCAGCGGCTTTTTCATGTGCGCTACCGATCAGGCCGGCAGCAGGCGATCCAGTTCGGCCACCGTGCGTTCGGCAGCCTTGCCATCCCACAGCACCGGGCGGCAGCCCTGCTTGCCCTGGCCGGCGAGCACCTTGGCCGCTTCTTCAAGAATGCGCGCCGGATCGGTGCCGACCAGCACATTGCTGCCTTCATCCACCGTCACCGGGCGCTCGGTGTTCTCGCGCAAGGTGAGGCAGGGTACGCCGAGGGCAGTGGTTTCTTCCTGCAGGCCGCCACTGTCGGTCATGATCAGCGCCGCATCCTTCCACAGGTTGAGGAATTCCATGTAGGACTGGGGCTTGGTCAGGACCACGTTGGGGCCCAGATCGAGACCGAACTTCTCGAGATTGCCACGCGTGCGCGGGTGCACCGGAAAGATCAGCGGCAGCTCGCCGGCGATCTGCTTGAGCGCACCGGCGATGCCGCGCAGGTTGGCTTCGTCATCCACGTTGGACGGACGGTGCAGCGTGACCACGCCGTACTTGGGATACTTGGCCTTGATGGCTTCGGTTTCCATGCCGGACTTGTCGGACGCATCGAGCTTGTCGCGCTGAAACAGCAGGTTGTCCACCATCACGTGACCAACGTGAAAGACCGCATCGGCCGACTTGCCTTCCTTCATCAGGTTGTCGACGCCCGCCGGTTCGGTGCAGAAGAACCAGTCGGAGATGCTGTCGGTGACCAGACGGTTGATTTCCTCGGGCATGCGCATGTCGCCGCTACGCAGGCCGGCCTCCACGTGGGCCACCGGAATGTTCAGCTTTTTGGCGTCGATGGAACAGGCCAGCGTGGAATTCACGTCGCCGACCACGAGCACACAGTCGGGACGGGCGTTCTGGCAGATTTCCTCGAAGGCCACCATGATCTTGGCGGTCTGAGTGGCGTGGCTGCCGCCGCCCGCCTCGAGATGGTAGTCGGGCTTGGGAATGCCCAGCTCATCGAAGAAAACGTCGCTCATTTCCCGGTCGTAGTGCTGGCCGGTGTGGATGATCCGGAACTCGAAGCGGTCCGCCCGCGCTTGCAGGGCTCGCACGATCGGCGCGATCTTCATGAAATTGGGACGCGCGCCGGCGACGAGGTAGATCAGCGAACGGGACATACGGGACTCCACGGGCAAAATGACAGGTGCGCATTATCGCGCGCACCTTTCCTGGCCAACAAAGAAATAATTGTCAGATCACGACCTTACGCAGGCGAGTCAGGCAAAGGTTGCGCATTCGGCCAGCGGCTTGCCGGCCACATCCTTGGCCGACAGCGCCGGTTCGCCGGTCAGCGGCCATTCGACGCCCACCGCCGGATCGTTCCAGGCCAGGCTGCGCTCGAACTCGGGGGCGTAGTAGTCAGTGGTCTTGTAGAGGAAGTCGGCGCTCTCTGAGGTCACCAGGAAACCGTGGGCAAAGCCCGGCGGAATCCACAGTTGCCGGTTGTTGTCCTCCGACAACTCGACCCCGTGCCACTTGCCGAAAGTCGGCGACGCCTTGCGCAGGTCGACGGCCACGTCGAACACCGCGCCGCGCACCACGCGCACCAGTTTTCCCTGCGGCTGCTGGATCTGGTAATGCAGGCCACGCAACACGCCCCGGGTGGAACGGGAGTGGTTGTCCTGCACGAAGTCCACGTCAAGCCCGGTGGCTTCCTGGAAAGCCCGGGCATTGAAGCTCTCCATGAAGAAACCGCGGGCATCGCCAAAGACCCGGGGTTCGAGGATCAGCAGGCCGGGGATTTCGGTCTTGACGACGTTCATCAGAAGACCTTTTCGTCGAGGATGCGCAACAGGTACTGACCGTAGCCGTTCTTGGCCAGCGGGGCGGCGAGTTTCTGCAGGTGCTCGGCGTCGATCCAGCCGGCACGCCAGGCGATTTCTTCGGGGCAGGCAATCTTGAGGCCCTGGCGCTTTTCGATGGTCTGGATGAACAGGCTGGCTTCGAGCAGGCTTTCGTGGGTGCCGGTATCGAGCCAGGCGTGACCGCGGCCCATGACCTGCACATCCAGCGCACCCCATTCGAGGTACTGGCGATTCACGTCGGTGATTTCGAGTTCGCCGCGCACGCCGGGCTTGAGGTTCTTGGCGATGTCGACCACCCGATTGTCGTAGAAATAGAGGCCGGTAACGGCGTAGCGACTCTTCGGAGCCTTGGGCTTTTCTTCGAGGCTGATGGCGTGGCCGGCTGCGTCAAACTCGACAACGCCGTAACGCTCGGGATCATGCACCGGGTAGGCGAAGACGGTGGCACCCTGCGTGCTGTTGGTGGCGGCCGACAGTTGACGACCGAACTCATGACCGTAAAACAGGTTGTCGCCAAGAACCAGCGCGCTGGGGCCGTTGTTGACGAAGTCCTCGCCAATGATGAAGGCCTGGGCAAGGCCGTCCGGGCTGGGCTGGACGGCGTATTGCAGGTTCAGGCCCCACTGGGCGCCGTCGCCGAGCAGTTGCTGGAAGCGCGGGGTGTCCTGCGGGGTGGAGATGATCAGGATGTCGCGGATCCCCGCCAGCATCAGGGTGCTGAGCGGGTAGTAGATCATCGGCTTGTCGTACACCGGGATGAGTTGCTTGGAGACGGCCAGCGTGGCCGGGTGCAGACGGGTGCCGGAACCGCCGGCGAGGATGATGCCTTTGCGTTGCATGGGTCGGACCTTTGTCAGTTCGTGAGGATTTCGGTGAGCATGCGCTCGACGCCCTGCTCCCAGGGCGGCAGCGTGAGGCCGAAGGCGGCCTGCAGCTTCGTGGTGTCGAGACGGGAGTTGGCCGGGCGCCGGGCCGGGGTCGGGAAGGCGCTGGTCGGCACGGGCCGGATGGCGTCCGCGGCAACCTGGATCGGGATGCCCCGGGCGCGGGCGAAGGCGATGACGTGGCGGGCGTAGGCGTGCCAGGTGGTTGTGCCGCCGGCAGCCAGGTGATAGGTGCCGGCCAGCGCCGGCTGGGTGAGGGTCATGCGGGCGGCGTGGGCGCTGACGTCGGCGAGCAGTTCGGCGCCGGTGGGCGCGCCATGCTGATCGTCGATGATGCTCAGCGCGTCGCGCTCGGCGGCCAGCTTGAGCATGGTCCTGGCGAAGTTGCCGCCGCGGGCGGCATACACCCAGCTGGTCCGGAAGATCAGGTGGCGGCAGCCGCTCTGGCGGATCAGCGCTTCGCCTTCGCACTTGGTGCGCCCATAGACGGACAGCGGCCCCGTGGCGGCGTCCTCGGCCCACGGGGCCGTGCCGCTGCCGTCGAAGACGTAGTCGGTGGAGTAATGCACCAGCAGCGCGCCGAGGGCGGCGGCTTCGCGGGCGAGGACACCGGGCGCCAGCGCGTTGAGGGCACGGGCAAAGTCGGGTTCGCTCTCGGCCTTGTCCACGGCAGTGTGGGCGGCGGCATTGACGATGAGCCCGGGGGCGACGGCACGCACGGTGGCGGCGAGGCTTTCGGGATCGGCGAAGTCGCCCGACAGGCCGGGGGCGCCGTCGTGGTCGAGGGCGATGAGCTCACCGAGGGGCGCCAGACTGCGCTGCAGCTCCCAGCCGACCTGGCCGTTCTTGCCGAGGAGGAGAATCTTCATGTTTCAGCGGCCCGCGTAGTTGGTGTCGACCCAGTCGCGGTAGGCGCCGCTGAGAATGTGTGCGACCCACTCCTGGTTGGCGAGGTACCACGCAACGGTCTTGCGGATGCCGGTTTCGAAGGTTTCGGCCGGGCGCCAGCCGAGTTCGCGCTCGATCTTGCGGGCGTCGATGGCGTAGCGGCGGTCGTGGCCGGGGCGGTCGGTGACGTAGGTGATCAGGCGACTGTAGCTGCCGGCGGGGTCGGGCTTGAGTTCGTCGAGCAGCGCACACAGGGTGTGCACGATCTCGATGTTGGGTTTCTCGTTCCAGCCCCCCACGTTGTACACCTCGCCCGGGGTGCCCTTGGCAAGCACGGCGCGGATGGCGCTGCAGTGGTCGGTGACATACAGCCAGTCGCGGATCTGCTGGCCGTCGCCATACACGGGCAGCGGCTTGCCGGCCAGCGCGTTGGCGATCATCAGCGGGATGAGCTTCTCGGGGAAGTGATACGGGCCGTAGTTGTTGGAGCAGTTGCTGGTGGTCACCGGCAGGCCGTAGGTGTGGTGCCAGGCGCGTACCAGGTGGTCGGAAGCAGCCTTGCTGGCGGAGTACGGACTGTTCGGCTCGTAGGTCTTGGTCTCGCTGAAGGCCGGGTCCGTGGGGCCGAGGGAACCGTACACCTCGTCGGTACTCACATGGTGGAAGCGGAAGGCGGCCTTCGCGGCATCGTCGAGGCCCATCCAGTGGCCGCGGGCGGCCTCCAGCAGGGTGAAGGTGCCGTTTACGTTGGTGCGCACGAAATCGCCGGGGCCGTGGATGGAGCGATCGACATGACTTTCGGCGGCGAAGTGGACGATGGCACGGGGCTGGTGCTCGGCGAACAGGCGGTCCACCAGTTCCCGGTCGCAGATGTCGCCCTGCACGAAAATGTGCCGCGGATCACCCTTCAGGGAGGCCAGATTCTCGAGGTTGCCCGCGTAGGTCAGGGCATCGAGGTTGACCACCGGCTCGTCGCAGGTGGAGAGCCAGTCGAGGACAAAGTTTGCACCAATAAAGCCGGCGCCGCCGGTTACGAGAATCATGGAGAGTCCTTGGGTAATCGATAGAAGCCAGTATTTACCTGACGGGGCACAGGCTGCACGGAGGCAGGCGGGCCAGCGGCGTCAAAGGTCCGGATTATGACACTCCCTTCGAGTCAATTTACCGGTCGCGACTGCCGTTAATGCTGCCGAAACACAATACAGACCCGTCCGACACCGCGCGCGCAAGGTCACTGGAGTGGAGAAACGTCGAAGATGAAGGCCTTCGCTGGATGGCTTCCGCACAAGCAGACTGCCACCATCCTGCCGACCCTCCTCGCCCTGGCGCTGACCATCACGATGGGCAGCCTGGCCATCGCGCGCTTCGACGCGGCTCATGACGAGGCCCTGCGCAACGCCTTCGCCTATGAAACCAGCGAAATCACCCTCAAGATCGAGGAACGACTAAAAGCGTACCGGCAAATCCTGCGCGGCAGCAGGGCACTCTTCACGGCATCACAGGAAGTCACCCGCCGGGAGTGGCAGCATTACGTGGACGCCCTGCGCCTTCAGGCCGACTACCCGGGTATTCAGGGTGTCGGTTTCGCGGTGCCCGTGCCAGCCGCCAAGCTGGCGCTCCACGAACAACAGATTCGGACCGAGGGCTTTCCCGATTACCAGGTCACCCCTGCCGGCCCCCGGGCCGAATACACCGCCATCGTTTTCCTGGAACCCTTCGACTGGCGCAACCAGCGGGCCTTCGGCTACGACATGTATTCCGAACCGGTGCGCCGCGAAGCGATGGAGCGGGCCCGACGCCTGGGCACACCGGCCCTGTCCGGCAAGGTCCGGCTGGTGCAGGAAACCCGCACCGACCCGCAGGCCGGCGTGCTGCTCTATCTGCCGGTGTTTCGCCACGATGCCCCGCTGCTCACGCCAGCCCAGCGCGAGCGGGCCTTTCTCGGCTGGGTGTACAGCCCTTTCCGGATGCGCGACCTGATTACCGGCATCCTCGGTGAATCTGCTCCGGGCAGCCGGCTGCGCATTTACGATGCGCACGATCAAAGCCCGGCCTCCCTGCTGTTCGACAGTCATCCGGAGCGCCGCGAGTCCGGCGCGCTCACCGACCGGAGAGTGGTCGAACTGGAGAACCGGGTATGGACGCTGGTTTTCGACAGCAGCCCGATCTTCCCCCTCGATGAGAAAACCCGCCAGATGGAACAGACGGCCATCGTGCTGATCGGTGCCCTGTTCGTCCTCCTGACCGCCTTCTTCTTCTCGGCCCGTCAGCGCGCCCGCGAACTCGACCGGATCAGCACCTCCCTGCGCACCAGCGAAGCGCGCTACAGCACGCTGGTCAATCTCTCCCAGGACGGCATCGCAGCCCTCGACACCGACCTGCGCTTCACCTTTCTGAATCCGCGCCTGATTGGCCTGCTCGGCTATGCGCCCGACGCCCTCCTCGGCCAGCGCTTCGATAGTCTGTGGCCCAGCGGAGACAGCACACGCAGCCGTAGCCTGGCCGAGCGCCTGCAACGGGGCGAGGCCGCCACCAACGAACAGGAGCTGCGCCGGGCTGACGGACGGATTCTTACCGCCATCGTCACCGACGCACCGCACATCGATGCCATCGGCGGGCTACAGGGCGTCATCCTGACCATCACCGACATTTCCGAACGCAAGGCCTCGGAGCAGCGCATTCACTACCTGGCCACCCACGACCCCCTGACCGGGCTGGCCAACCGGGCCATGTTCATGGACCAGATGAACACCAGCCTGCTCATCGCCAAACGCCACAAGACACGCTTCGCGCTGCTCTTTCTCGACCTGGATCACTTCAAGGAAATCAACGACAGCCTCGGCCACGCTGCCGGCGACGCCCTGCTGATCGAATCGGCCAGCCGCATGCGCCACGGCCTGCGCGCCAGCGACCTGCTCGCCCGCCAGGGGGGCGACGAGTTCATGGCCCTGCTCCACGACATACACAGCATGCACGAAGCCCTCGGCGTGGCCGAAAAGATCCGTCGCGCCCTCAATGAAACCTTCATCATCGATGCTCACGAATGCCTGGTATCGGCCAGCATCGGCATCGCCCTCTACCCCGATCACGGCAAGGACCTCGAAAGCCTCACCCGCAGCGCCGATGCCGCCATGTACCGGGCCAAGATGAACGGCCGCAATGGCGCCAGCGCCGCACCGGACGCCCCGCCGGAGCCCGTTGAACCTTAATATGTCGGCCAACTGCATCGATCAAGCCGTCCCGCGTCACACCACTCTGGAGACCCCATGTCCCGCCACACCAAGATCGTCGCCACCCTCGGTCCCGCTTCATCCGACATCGCCACCCTTGAGCGCCTCGTGCAGGCCGGCGTGGACGTGGTCCGCCTCAACTTCTCGCACGGCAAGGCCGAAGACCACATCGCCCGTGCCAACCAGATCCGCGAAGCCTCCCAGCTGGCCGGCCGCCCGGTGGGCATCCTGGCCGATATGCAGGGCCCCAAGATCCGTGTCGGCAAGTTCGAGGAAGGCAAGATCATCCTGCAAAAAGACGCCGCCTTCATCCTCGACGCTGCCTTCGCCGGACCGGGCAACGCCCACCGGGTCGGCCTCGACTACAAGGATCTGCCCCGCGACGTGAAGCCGGGCGACGTCCTGCTGCTCGACGACGGACGCCTCAAGCTGGGTGTCGAACGCGTCCTCGGCCATGAAATCCACACCACCGTCAAAGTCGGCGGCGAACTGTCCAACAACAAGGGCATCAACCGCCAGGGCGGCGGCCTCACCGCTCCGGCCCTCACGGCCAAGGACATGGACGACATCAAGACCGCCGCGCAGATCGGCGTGGATTTTGTCGCCATCTCCTTCCCCAAGGGCGCCGCCGACATGTACATGGCCCGCCAGTTGCTGCGCGCCGCCGGCAGCAGCGCCATGCTGATCGCCAAGATCGAGCGCACCGAAGCGGTCGCCAACCTCGAAGAAATCCTCGACGCCTCCGACGGCATCATGGTGGCCCGCGGCGACCTGGCCGTCGAAGTCGGCGACGCCGCCGTGCCGGCCCTGCAGAAACGCATGATCCGCGCCGCCCGCGAGCGCAACAAACTGGCCATCACCGCCACCCAGATGATGGAGTCGATGATCCACAGCCCGGTGCCGACCCGCGCTGAAGTCTCCGACGTAGCCAACGCCGTGCTCGACGGCACCGACGCGGTGATGCTGTCCGCCGAAACCGCCTCCGGTACCTTCCCGGTCGAGGTTGTCGAATCGATGGCGCGCATCTGCCTCGAAGCCGAAAAATCCGCCGAAGTCACCATGGACCGCGACTTCCTCGACCGCATCTTCACGCGCATCGACCAGTCCATCGCCATGGCCGCCATGTGGACCGCCTACCACCTCAAGGTCAAAGCCATCGCGGCCCTCACCCAGACCGGCTCCACCGCCCTGTGGATGAGCCGTCTGAACAGCGGCGTGCCCATCTACGCCCTCACCCCGGAAGTCTCCGCCCGCAACCAGATGACCCTCTACCGGGAGGTCTACCCGCTGCTCATGTCGCAGGTGCACGCAGACCGCGACGTGCTGCTGTGGGAAGCCGAACAGATCCTGCTCGAACAAGGCGTGGTCGATTACGGCGACCTCATTGTGCTGACCATCGGCGAACCGATCGGCTCGGCCGGCGGCACCAACACGATGAAAATCGTGCGCGTCGGCGACACCCCGAAACCCAACGCCTGACAGGCCTTCCCGCGTGACCGGCACCACCCGCCACGCAATCTTGAGGCCTGCCAGGCGAGCAGGCCTCATGCCGACACGCTAGAATCCGGTTTTTTACGTCTATACCCGGCCGGGCTCCCGGCCCTCGGAGAAAACACCATGTCCCTAGTTTCCATGCGCCAGCTGCTCGACCACGCCGCCGAATTCGGCTATGGCCTGCCTGCGTTCAACGTCAACAACCTCGAACAAGTCCAGGCCATCATGGAAGCCGCTGCGGAAACCGACAGCCCGGTCATCATGCAAGCCAGCGCCGGCGCCCGCAAATACGCCGGTGAAGCCTTCCTGCGCCACCTGATCGACGCCGCCGTCGAAGCCTACCCGCACATCCCCGTCGTGATGCACCAGGACCACGGTCAGTCCCCCGCCATCTGCATGGGCGCCATCCGCTCCGGCTTCTCGTCGGTGATGATGGATGGTTCCCTGCTCGAAGACGGCAAGACCCCGTCCTCCTTCGACTACAACGTCGACGTGACCCGCAAGGTCGTCGAAATGTCCCACGCCATCGGCGTCAGCGTCGAAGGCGAACTGGGCTGCCTCGGCTCCCTCGAAACCGGTCAGGCCGGTGAAGAAGACGGCATCGGCGCCGAAGGCGTGCTGGATCACTCCCAGATGCTGACCGACCCGGACCAGGCCGCCGAATTCGTCAAGCTGACCAACTGCGACGCCCTGGCCATCGCCATCGGCACCAGCCACGGCGCCTACAAGTTCAGCCGCAAGCCCACCGGCGACATCCTCGCCATCGAGCGCATCAAGGCCATCAACGCGCGCATCCCCAACACCCACCTGGTCATGCACGGCTCCTCCAGCGTGCCGCAAGAGCTGCTCGAAATCATTCGTCAGCATGGCGGTGACATGAAGGAAACCTACGGCGTGCCGGTCGAAGAAATCGTCCAGGGCATCAAGTACGGCGTGCGCAAGATCAACATCGACACCGACATCCGTCTGGCCATGACCGGCGCAATCCGCAAGTACCTTTTCGAGAACCCCGAAAAGTTCGATCCGCGCGACTACCTCAAGCCCGCCCGCGAAGCCGCCAAGCTGGTCTGCAAGGCCCGCTTCGAAGCCTTCGGCACCGCCGGCAACGCCAGCAAGATCAAGCCGATCAGCCTCGACAAGATCGCCGCCGGTTACAAGAGCGGCAGCCTGAACCAGATCGTCCGCTAAGCAATCCCCCGGTTCGGGGCCGGATTACCGGCTCCGGACTTCTTGAAAGGTCCCGCCAATGGCTGCTCCCTGGTTCACGCTGTTCCGCGCCATTCCCTGGTCCGACGTCATCAACCACGCCCCCGGTGTCGCCAAGGGCGCCAAAAAACTGTGGGAAAAGGTCGCCACCCGCAAGACGACCGAAACGCAGGCCACCACGGCCGCCCCCACCGCCAGCCCCGACCAGCGCATGGCCGCCCTCGAAGCGCGCCTGGCCGAAATCGACGCCCGCCAGCAGGACAGCGCCGAACTGCTGGCTGCCCTCGCCAGCCAGAATGCCGAACTCGTCCGCACCACCGAAGCCCTGCGCCGCCGCACACGCGTGCTGAGCGTCGGACTCGCACTCATCCTCATTGCCCTGCTGATCAGCCTGTACCGCGCGGGCTAAATTTTGTTGCACCGCAACAACGCACCGTGACGGGGCGCACACCCAGCTGACGCATAGCCCTTGCCAGCCAGCCTTCCGTAACGGCAAGATGAATCCCCGATCACGCCCGGCGGATTTCGCCGCAGTGCAGCCACCATGACCCTGCCCGACCATTTCGCCGAGCACGACCAGCGCCAGGCCCTCAACGCCGAATTCCACGCCCGCCCGCCGGTGCCGCTGGAAAGCCCCACGCTGATCAGCTACCTCGCCATGCACCACGAAGGCGAAAGCGGCGGCGCCGCGCTGCAGCACCTGATCGCCCTCGGCAAACTCCTCGGCCAGCCCGTCGACGCGGAAGGCACTCATCGCCTGATCGACTTCGGTCATTTCCAGCTCAAGTGGGAACTCCACAACGAGTTCTCCAGCTACACCTTCTTCCGCTCCGTCGCCCGTGGCGAAGGCCTCGACGTACCCACCTCGGCCCTCGCCGTGGTGCCTGAAGCCTGGCTGCAGAGCCTGCCCGGCAAGCTCATCGTCGCCACCCATGTCGAGCTGCGCTCCGCCGCCGAAGTGACGCCCGAAAGCGTGATGGACAAGCTCTCCCCCATCGGCAGCCAGATGGTTGGCGCCATCGTGGCCGACGGCGCGGCCTGGGTATTCACCGACTTCCTGTTCGAAGACGGCTTCTCGCGCTTCCTGGTCATCGACGTATCCCTGACCCGCCGCCAGGCCGGCCGCACCGTGCAGCGCCTGGTCGAGATCGAAACCTACCGCCTGATGGCCTTGCTGGCCTTTCCGGTCGCCAAGGACGTCGGGCGCCTGCTCGGCAACGCCGAACGCAAGCTCGCCGACCTGATGGACCGCACCGGCAGCGCCCGCTCCACTGAAGACGAACGCAGCGTGCTCGCCGACCTGACCAGCATGGCCGCCGACGTCGAGCATTCGGTCGCCCGCACCACTTTCCGTTTCGGCGCTGCCCGGGCCTATCACAGCCTGGTCATGCAGCGCATTGCCGAACTTCGCGAGCGCCGCATCATCGGCCTGCCGACCTTCCACGAATTCATGGAACGACGCCTGCTGCCCGCCATGAACACCTGTCAAACCATGGCCCGCCGGCAGGAAGACCTGTCCAGTCGCGTGGCCCGCAACAGCCAGCTGCTGCGCACACGGGTCGAAGTCGAACTCGAACGCCAGAACCAGGAACTGCTGGCCCAGATGAACCGCCGCGCCAAACTGCAGCTGCACTTGCAGGAAACCGTCGAAAGCCTGTCGGTGGTCGCCATCACTTACTACGCCTCGCAACTGGTGCAATACATGGCCAAGGGCCTCAAGCACCAGATCGAACCCTTCACGCCGGAAGGCATCACCGCCGTCGCCATTCCCCTCATTGCCGGCTTAGTCGCCTTCAGCATGCACCGCATGAGGAAGCATCTGGCGGCCGCAGAGAGCGGGCACTGACGCCCGGACCGTCTCCACCGGTATAATCACCTTTTGTCCACCAACGGACCCCAGACCGTGACCGCACCGCTCTTCGAATCCTCCATCCGCAGCCTGCCCCTTATCGCCCGTGGCAAGGTGCGCGACATCTACGCCGTTGACGCCGACAAGCTGCTCATCGTCACCTCCGACCGCCTGTCGGCCTTCGACGTGATCCTGCCGGATCCGATTCCCCGCAAGGGCGAAGTGCTGACCGCCATGGCCAGCTTCTGGTTCGCCAAGCTCGGCCACATCGTCCCCAACCAGCTCACCGGCATCGACCCCGAAACCGTGGTGGCCGCCGACGAGCGCGACCAGGTGCGCGGCCGTGCACTGGTGGTCAAGCGCCTCACCCCGCTGCCCATCGAGGCCGTGGTGCGTGGCTACGTGATCGGCTCCGGCTGGAAGGACTACCAGGACACCGGCGCCATCTGCGGCATCCAGTTGCCGGCCGGTCTCAAGCAGGCCCAGAAGCTGCCCGCCCCGATCTTCACCCCGGCCAGCAAGGCCGAAGTGGGCGATCACGACGAGAACATCAGCTTTGAACAGGCCCAGGCTCACACCGACGCCGTCCTCGCCGAAGCCCTCAAGGGCACCGGCAAAACCGGCGCCCAACTGGTCGTCGAAGCCCGTGACGCGGCCATCGCGCTGTACTCCCAGGCCGCCGACTTCGCCGCCACCCGCGGCATCATCATCGCCGACACCAAGTTCGAGTTCGGCATCGACGCCGCCGGCACCCTGCATCTGATCGACGAAGCCCTGACGCCGGACTCGTCCCGCTTCTGGCCCGCCGACAGCTACGCCGAAGGCATCAGCCCGCCCAGCTACGACAAGCAGTACGTGCGCGACTACCTGGAAACGCTGACCTGGGGTAAGGTCGCCCCCGGCCCCAAGCTGCCCGAAGAAGTCATCGCCCGCACCGCCGCCAAGTACGTCGAAGCCTACGAGCACCTCACCGGCCAGACCCTCTGAGCATCGCTCAGGGCCTGAAAGCAAACAACCCGCCTTGCGCGGGTTGTTGCGTTTACGGACGGCGCGTCCGGCCTCAGCCGATACGGAACAGGTCCATCAGCATCCGGCGCTCCTCGACCGACTCGGCCAGCACGTCCGCCAGCAGCATCTCGTCAAGACCGAGGGTCGCCGCCCTGGCCAGCCCGCTGCGGAAGGTTTCGTCCTCATGGGAGAAGGGATTACGCGTCTCGGCCACCAGGTTGGCGATGAAGACAAGGTCGGGAATCGACTTCGGCGGCCATTCTCCCCCGTAGATTTCCGGGTTATCCACGGCATCCACCAGTTCCCGCGGCATGCTCATCGCACTCAACACGGCCCGCCCGATAGGTGCGTGCCAGACCTGCACCAGATCCGACAAGGGGCTCTCGTCGCTGAGCATTTCCGGGTATTCCCACACCCGCGCCAGCAGGAAGAACTGCCCGATGTCATGAACCATGCCGGCAAAGAAGGCCGCATCCGGATCCAGGCGGGTACATCGACGAGCCAGCACGCAGCCGGTCGCTGCCACATCCACGCAATGAGCCCACAGTTTGCGGATCATCGGCTGAAAGGGGCCGAGCACCTCACGGTGCATCAACTGCTCGGCAGCCACCGCCACCGACAAGGCCCGCAGCTTGGCAAAACCGATCCGCACCAGCGACTTCGGCACATCGGTCACCAGGCGTCCGCCCGGGTTGTACCAGGCCGAATTGGCCAGCGCCACGGTACGGGCAGCGAGCAAGGGCTCAGCCGACACCATCGTGGACATGCTCGAGAGATCCATGTCCGGATCATCCAGCGCTTCCAGCACCCGCATGGTGACCTCCATCGAGGTCGGAAAGCGCAACTCGCCGTTTTCCAGCTCCTGGGAAATCGAATGCAGGAAAGCCTGCTCCGCCAGATTCAATGCCTTGTCACTCACGCTAGCCCCTTTCCGGTCCAACCGCCCCGCGTCCCTGCGCCATCAGAGGCGACACTCCCCGCGGAATTCGGCAAAATGAAACCATTCAACCGATCACCCCAACGAAAATGACCACGACTCCTGCCACCTCGCCCCTGCTTGAACTGTCCGGCCTGCCGCGTTTCGACACGATCCTGCCGGCCCACGTGGAACCCGCTGTCCGCAGCCTGCTGGACGCCCTGCACAGCACCATCGAACGCCTGCAGGACGACCCCACCCCGCCCACCTGGGCCAACTTCGTCGAACCCATCGAGAACGAGAGCGAACGCGTCGGTCGTGCCTGGGGCGTCGCCGCCCACATGCACAGCGTCATGGACACCCCCGAATGGCGGGAGGCCTACAACACGATGCTTCCCGAGGTCACCCGTTTTTACGCCGAATTGGGGCAAAACCTTAAGCTTTTTGAAAAATATAAGGCAATCCGCAACGGCGCCGAGTTCGCCACCCTCAGCCCGGCCCGCCAGCGCATCATCGACAACGAACTGCGCGGCTTCCGCCTGTCCGGTGCCGAGCTATCCGACGAGCAGAAACCGCGCTTCCAGGCCATCCAGGAAGAACTCGCCAGCCTTGGCGCCAAGTTCTCCGAAAACGTGCTCGACGCCACCAACGCATTTGCCCACGTGGTCACCGACCAAGCCGAGCTGGCCGGACTGCCCGACGACGTGATCGCCGCCGCCCGCGAATCCGCCGAAAAGGCCGGTGTGGAAGGCTGGAAGTTCGGTCTCAAGATGCCCTCCTACCTGCCGGTGATGCAGTACGCCGACAGCCGCAGCCTGCGCGAAACCTTCTACCGGGCCTACTCCACCCGCGCCGCCGAAATCGACAACGGCTTCAGCAAGCCCGAATGGGACAACGGCCCACTGATCGGCAAGCTGCTCGCCCTGCGCACCGAAGAAGCGAAGATGCTGGGCTACAACAACTACGCCGAAGTCTCCCTCGTTCCCAAAATGGCCGACTCCACCGATCAGGTCCTCGGTTTCCTGCGCGAACTGGCCGTCAAGGCCAAGCCCTTCGCCGAGAAGGATCTGGCCGAACTGCAAGCCTTCGCCAAAGACGAACTGGGTCTGGACACGCTCCAGCCCTGGGACGTGACCTACGTCTCCGAAAAGCTGCGCGTCGCCCGCTACGCCTTCTCGGAGCAGGAAGTGAAGGAATACCTGCCCGAACACAAGGTCCTGCAAGGCCTCTTCGGCGTCGTCGAAAAGCTCTACCAGATCAACATCAAGCCCGACAGCGGCCCCGTGTGGCACCCGGATGTGCGCTTCTTCCGCATCGAGCGGGACGGCGAACTGATCGGCCAGTTTTACCTCGACCTCTACGCCCGCGACACCAAGAAGGGTGGCGCCTGGATGGATTCCGCCATCACCCGACGACGCATTCCCGACGGCATCGAAACCCCGGTAGCCTACCTGGTGTGCAACTTCCCCGGCCCGGTGGGCGGCAAACCGGCCACCTTCAGCCACGACGACGCCATCACCCTGTTCCACGAAGCCGGCCATGGCCTGCATCACCTGCTGACACGCATCGATGACCTGGCCGTTTCCGGCATCCACGGTGTCGAGTGGGACGCGGTCGAGCTGCCCAGCCAGTTCATGGAAAACTTCTGCTGGGAATGGGACGTGGTCCGCGAAATGACCGCCCACGCCGAAACCGGCGAGCCGCTGCCGAAGGAACTCTTCGACAAGATGCTCGCCGCCAAGAACTTCCAGAGCGGCATGGGCACCGTCCGCCAGCTCGAGTTCTCGCTCTTCGACCTGCTGCTGCACATGGATTTCGACCCGGCCAGGCAAAGTTACATGGACCTCCTCGCCGAAGTGCGCAAGGAAGTCGCCGTGCTCGTGCCGCCGGCGTGGCACCGCTTTCCCAACAGCTTCAGCCACATTTTTGCGGGCGGCTACTCGGCCGGTTACTACAGCTACAAGTGGGCCGAAGTGCTGTCGGCAGACGCCTTCGCCGCCTTCGAGGAAGCCGCGGGCCCGGCAGGCAGCGTGCTCCACGCGGAAACCGGCGAGCGCTTCTGGAACGAGATCCTGGCCGTCGGCGGCAGCCGGCCGGCGCTGGAGTCCTTCAAGGCCTTCCGCGGCCGCGAACCGCAGGTCGATGCCCTCCTGCGCCACAGCGGCATGGTGTCTGCATGATGCGGATGCGTCGTTTCGCCGGCCTGCTCCTCCTTGCCGCCGCATTGCCGGCCGCGGCGCAAAGTGCCTACCGCTGGGTGGACAAGGATGGTCACGTCCAATACAGCGACCAGCCACCGCCCCAGGCGGTCAAGAAGTTCGAGGAGCGCAACGTCCAGCCCAACCGGGGCAACACCCAGCTCCCCTTCGCCACCCGCAAGGCGGCCGGCGAGTTTCCGGTCACCCTGTACGTCGGCAAGGACTGCGACAAGGCCTGTGACGAAGCCCGCGCACTGCTCGGCAAGCGGGGTGTGCCCTTCACCGAAGCGCGCCTCGAAAGTGCCGACGACGTGAGCACCTTCAAGAAACGCTTCGGCCAGGATCCTTTCGTTCCGAGCCTCGGCGTCGGCAAGGAAATGGAAGCGGGTTTCGCCGCCCAGCCCTGGAACAGCCTCCTCGACAAAGCCGGCTATCCCGCCGGCAAGCGCTAAAAGCCGCGGGGCGGGTTGCACGCGATCCGCCCCTGGTGCTTGACTCCCAGCCTCATGGGGCCACACTGGTCCAGCCTCCGGGCCACCCACGCAGCGCACCCACAAGGAAAGACTTCATGCCCACCGCCGCCCCCGAACCGATCGACGCCGTCGAGTCCAGCACGAACGCCTTGATGGCGCTGTCGAAAATCGCCTTTTCCAGCATTGAACAACTGGCTGCCCTGAATCTGAAGGTGGCACGCAATGCGCTGACCGATGCCGTCGCCGCCTCCGACATCCTGAACCACCCGCCGGGCCTCGAGGCCCTGAAGTCGGGAGAAAGCCCGCTCACCGGACCGGCGGCCCGCAAGGTCGTCGCCTACTTCAGCGATGCCCAGGGAATCGCCGCCAACTCGCAGAGCGAAATCAACAAGCTCATGGCCTCCTACTTCGCACCGGCCGGCAAGGGCCCGACGCCCGGCAAGTACCCAAGCCCCGGTGGCAGCTGGTCCTCCGGTTTCGACATGTTCACCAAGATTGCCCAGCAAGCTTCCAGCCTCGCGGCCGCCAATACCAAGGCGGTCGGTGTCACAACGGAAAGGCTGCTCGCCGCGACGACCACGCATTCCGGCAAATAAACCCTGCCGTGCCTGCAGCAGCAACAGAGCCCCGCCAGACGGGGCTCTTTCGTATCCTCCCCCACCACCGGACAACCGGCAGCCGTTTGCCCGGGAAGGCGTGACTGGCACAATGGGCACGCGTGGCTGACCGTGCAGCCACACCCCGACGATAAAATCAAAAGCCCTGCCGGCACTGGATTACAGCCCCCCATGAAAATCGCCACCTGGAACGTCAATTCCCTCAAGGTCCGCCTGCCCCACGTCCTCGACTGGCTGGCCGCACACCAGCCCGATGCCCTGTGCCTGCAGGAACTCAAATGCGAGAACAAGGGCTTTCCCCTCGCCGAGATTGAAGCCGCCGGCTACCACGCCGTGTTCAACGGACAGAAGACCTACAACGGCGTGGCCATCCTCACCAAAGAACCGCTGGCCGACGTGGTTTATGACATTCCCGGCTTTGCCGACGAGCAAAAGCGCATCATCGCCGGCACCCTCGACGGGGTGCGCATCGTTTGCGGCTACTTTCCCAACGGCCAGGCCGTGGGCTCCGAGAAGTTCGCCTACAAGATGGCCTGGCTCGAAGCCCTGACCGGCTGGCTGAAGTCCGAGCTGCAGAGCACGCCAAAGCTGGTCCTCGCCGGTGACTACAACGTGGCACCGGAAGACCGCGACGCCCACCCGGACTGGAAGGACGAGATCCACGTATCGGTGCCCGAACGGGACGCCTTCAAGGCCTTGATCGCCCTCGGCCTGACTGACGCTTTCCGTCTCTTCGAACAGCCCGAACGCAGCTTCTCCTGGTGGGACTACCGGCTCATGGCCTTCCGCCGCAACTTCGGCCTGCGCATCGACCACCTGCTGATCTCCGCGCCACTGGTGGACAAATGCAGCGCCTGCTACACCGACAAGGAACCGCGCAAGCTGGAGCGCCCGTCCGACCACACGCCGGTGGTCATCGAACTCGCATGAGTATCCCCGTGGCCGGCAGCAACGCCCTCGCCCTCTACCCGATCCTCGAGCACCTGTCGGAGGCCGCCCGGTCGCGTCTGCAGGAGCGGGCCCGCTTGCTCACCATCCCGGCGGGCACCACGGTTTTCGATGAGCGCCAACCCTGCCAGGGTTTTCCCTTCGTGCTGTCGGGCAGTATCCGGGTCGTCAAGGCCGCGCCCAACGGGCGCGAGCTGCCGCTCTACCGGGTCACGCCGGGCGAGACTTGCATCATCTCCTCGGCCTGCCTGCTCGGCCAGACGCCCTACAACGCCCGCGGTGTCAGCGAATCCGAAACCACGCTGCTGGTCCTGCCCATCGCCGATTTTCAGGCGCTGCTCGGCGAGCCGGCCTTTCGCGATTTCATCTTCCAGCTGTTTTCCGAGCGTATCGCCGACCTGATGCAGCTGATCGAGGAAGTGGCCTTCCGCAAGCTCGACCAGCGCCTCGCTGCACTCCTGCTGGGCAAGGGCCAGCGCGTACACACCACTCACCAGCAACTCGCCGACGAACTGGGCAGCGTGCGTGAAATCGTCAGCCGCCTGCTCAAGGGCTTCGCCGAACAAAGCCTGGTGGGCCTCTCGCGGGAGCAGGTGGAAATCCTCGACCCGGCTGGCCTGCGCCGCATCGCCGGCGGCTGATCCGGGCTGTGTAACCAAGGTTACAGACACCCTCCCTCGACAAGGGTCAAATACAGGCACCTGATAGACAAACGTACCTGGAGGCGATCATGAAAACGAACGTGGGCGGTATCGACAAGATTTTGCGGATTGGCGGCGGCGTGGCCCTGGTGGCCTGGGCAGCCCTCGGCGGTCCGGTATGGGCGTGGATCGGCGTGGTGCCCCTCGCCACCGGCCTGACCGGCTTCTGCCCGGTATACCCGCTGCTCGGCATGAGCACCTGTCCGATGAAAAAGGACTGAGCGCCGACTCAAAACAGCCGTTCATGAAAAGGCCCGCCCCGTGCGCGTTACGCGCCGGTGGCGGGCCTTTTTATTGCTGTACGGCGGCGCTCAGGAAGCCGGGCGGGCTGCCACGTAGTTGGCGATGCCCACGAACGCTTCCATGCTGAGCCGCTCGCCGCGCAGGCCCGGATCGATGCCGAGGGCTGCGAATCCGCTTTCATCCAGAAACTCGCGCAACGTGTTGCGCAGCGTCTTGCGACGCTGGCCAAAGGCGGCGGTGACGATCTTGCCAAGCAGGGCTTCGTCGGTCGCGGTGCACTCGGCCCGCGGCTTGGGCACCATGCGCACGATGCTCGACATGACCTTCGGTGCCGGGCGGAAAGCCCCCGGCGGCACGTCGAACATGCGGAACATGTTGAAGCGGTACTGCAGCATCACCGACAGGCGGCCGTACTCTTCCGTGCCCGGCGAGCCGACCATGCGCATCACCACCTCCTTCTGCAGCATGAAGGTCATGTCCTTCACCTGCTCGGCGTAATCGGCCAGGTGAAAGAGGATGGGCGTGGAGATGTTGTAGGGCAGATTGCCGACCACCCGCAGCGGCGCGCCATCGGCCACCAGACTGCCGAAGTCGAACTTGAGGGCGTCGCCTTCGTGAATGGTGAGCTTGTCCGGCGAATGGGCCGTCTTGAGACGGGCGATCAGGTCGCGATCGATCTCGACCACGTGCAGGTGATCGAGGCGCGCCATCAGCGGCTCGGTCATTGCGCCAAGGCCCGGTCCGATTTCCACCATGCGGTCGTCGGCCGCCGGGCGGATCGCGTCGATGATCTTGCGGATGATGTTGTGGTCGGACAGGAAATTCTGGCCAAAGCGCTTGCGCGCGAAATGTTGCTCGGTCGTCCGTTCTTCTTCAGCCATTTTTTCTCTCCCAGGCCGCAATCGCGTCCTTAACTCTTGCTATGGCGGCAAAGCCGACCTTCTCACCCGCCAGGATCGCCTCGTGGCGCTGCTGGAAGTTGGTCGATGCCAGGCCGCGCATGTCCGGGCTGATCACCACTTCAGCACCGTGCAGCTCCACCTTGCCGAGGGCGCCGCCCATGATGGCGATGGTGTCGAGCAGCACGTCGAGGCTGCCCTGGTTCTTCTTGCCGCTGGGACGCCCGGAAATATCCACGGCAATCACGATATCGGCCCCGAGGGAACGCGCCTCCTTGACCGGAATCGGCGCCACCAGACCGCCATCCACGTATTCGCGCCCGCCGATGGCCACCGGTGGAAAGACACCGGGAATCGACGACGAGGCGCGCACGGCGGTGCCAGTATTGCCACGCTGGAAGATGATCGGCTCACCGCTCTGCAAGTCGGTGGCGACGGCCGCGAAACGGCGCTTGAGGCCTTCGATCGGGCGGTTGCCCACGTTCGTGTTGATGAAGCGCTCCAGCGCCTCGCCCTTGATGACGCCGCGGTCGAACAGGCTCCAGTCGGTCACCGAGGATTCATCCAGCTGGATCGCCAGCTTCTGCAGCTCGAACGGGCCGTGGCCGGCGGCGTAGAGCGCACCGACCACCGAACCGGCACTGGTACCGACCACGAAGTCGGGCACGATACCGTTGGTTTCGAGAGCCTTGATCACGCCAATGTGGGCAAAACCGCGGGCAGCGCCGCCCCCCAGGGCCAGTGCAATCCTTGGTTTGAGGCGGGCCGCTGCCGGGCGCGGAGCCGGCAGATCGGGTTTGCGGGGCAGCTCGCCGCAGGCCGCCAGACCCAGCGCAGAGGCACCACCGAGCAGAAGACGTCGACGTGTGTTCATACCTTGGGCCGACCGGCGGCCATCGCAATCGCCAGCTCCACCGCGGCAAACAGGCTGCCCGGATCGGCCCGGCCGCTGCCGGCCAGATCGAGGGCGGTGCCGTGATCCACCGACGTGCGGATGATCGGCAGACCGAGGGTGACGTTAACGCCGCCGCCAAAGCTGGCGTGCTTGAGCACCGGCAAGCCCTGGTCGTGGTACATGGCGAGCACCGCATCGCCCTGCTCGAGGGTGTGCGGTACAAACAGCGTGTCGGCCGGCAGCGGGCCGATCAGTTGCATGCCTTCGGCACGCAGCGCGTCGAGCACCGGGGTGATGACTTCGATTTCCTCGCTGCCCATATGGCCGCCCTCCCCCGCGTGGGGGTTGAGGCCGGCCACCAGGATGCGCGGAGCAGCCAGGCCGAAGCGCGCCTGCAGATCCTTGTGGAGGATGCGCAAGGTATCGACGAGCAGCGGCCGGGTGATCGCGGCGGAGACGTCCTTGAGCGGCAGGTGGGTGGTGGCCAGCGCCACCCGCAGGCCGCCACCGACCAGCATCATCACCACCAGCGGCGTGCCGGTGGCTTCGGCGAGATATTCGGTGTGGCCGGAAAAGGGCACGCCGGCGTCGCAGATGATGCCCTTGTGCACCGGTGCGGTGACCATGCCGGCGAACTCGCCGGACTTGCAGCCAGCGATGGCCCGATCGAGCACATCCAGCACGTAACGGGCATTGACCGGGTCGAGCTTGCCGGCGCTGGCCGGCATGGCCAGCGGCACATGCAGCACTTCGAGGCAGCCCTCGCGAGGTGCGCCATCGCGGGTGTAGTCGATGATATCGAGGGATGGTTCGACGGCGTGGATGCGGGCGGCGATCATCTCGCGGTCGCCGAGCACGACGAGACGGGCCGGCCACTCGCGACGCGGCAGAGCAGCGCACAGGTCGGGGCCGATACCGGCGGGCTCACCGCTGGTGATGGCGAGAACGGGAATCTGGGTAGACATCTTGGGGGGTACTGGCTGGAGGGGCGCCATGAGAGGCGCCGGGGAAAGGAAGAGTACGGGCGTCAGACCGGGAGTCGACGCCCGTGTTCCCCTTACTTTTCTTCGAGGCGGTATTCCACGTAGGCCCGGTCGCGCAGTTGGCGCAACCAGTCCTGGTAGGCTTCGTCGGCCTTGCGGTCGCGCAGGGCGTTACGGGCGGCGGCGCGCTTGCGGTCGTCGGAGACATCCTGCACACGGCGCTCTTCGACCACGATCAGGTGCCAGCCGAAGGGTGACTGGACCGGTTGGCTGAGTTCGCCCGGCTTGAGGGCTTCCATGGCCTGTTCGAACTCGGGCACCGTATCGCCCGGGTAGATCCAGCCCAGATCGCCGCCCTTGGAGGCGGACAGGTCGGCCGAATGCACCTTGGCCAGGTCGGCAAAGTTGGCACCGCCCTGAACGACGCGCTCGCGCAGGTCGGTCAGGCGCCGGCGGGCGTCGGCGTCGGAAACCACTTCGCTGGTCTTGATCAGGATGTGACGGGCGCGGGTCTGCTGGACCTGCACCGGCGCCGCGGCCTGGCTGCCTCCCTTGCTGTCCACCACCCGGACGATGTGGAAGCCGGCGGCGCTGCGCAGGATCGGCGTCGTCTCGCCGGGCTTGAGGCCGGCAACGGCTTCGGCAAAGATGCCTGGCAGGCGCTCGGCACTGCGCCAGCCCAGGTTGCCGCCCGACAGGGCGTCCGGTGCATCGGAGTAGCTGGCGGCCAGCTTGTCGAAGGCCTCGCCACGGGTAATGCGGGCGGCCACGCCCTCGGCCTTGGCACGCACCCGGGCCAGTTGCTCGGGGCTCGCGCCTTCAGGGGTGCGGAACAGGATGTGGGACAGGTTGTACTCTTCCTTGCCGACCACGTTTTCCGGGTTGGCCAGGAAGTTGCTGACCTCCGCATCGGAGACCACGATGCGCCCTTCCACTTCGCGCTCGCGCACGCGGGTCAGGAGGATCTCGTTGCGCACCTCTTCGCGGAAGCGCTCCCAGGAGAGACCGTCCTTCTCGAGCGCCTTGCGGAAATCGGTCATCGACAGTTTGTTGTTGTCGGCAATCCGGCCCAGGGCCCGGTCGAGGGTCACATCATCGACACGCAGGGAGGTCTCGGTGGCCAGTTGCAGTTGCAGGCGCTCGATGATCTGGCGCTCCAGGACCTGTTTTTCGAGGACCTCGGCAGGCGGCAGCGTGGTGCCTTGCCGGGAGAGCTGACGGGTCACTTGGTCGACGCGCAGGCGCAGGTCGGAGCGGGTAATGACTTCGCTGTTCACGACAGCCACGATGCGGTCCACCTCCACCGGCCCGTCGGCAGCAAGGGCTGAGTGGGCGAACAGGGAGGCGGCAAGCAGGGAGACGATCAGTTTCATGAGTGGGGCGGTCTTTCAGAAGGCGTCGTCGCTGGAGAAGGGGTTGGAGCCGTCGTTGATCTTGCCATATCCGGGAACGCCACGACGGAGCACATTGAGCGGGCTGGAGCCCAGGCTGCCGGCGCCGTTGAATTCGAGCTGGAAGAAGAAGGAACGGTTCACGTCGGTGGCGCTGGTGGTCAAGTGCTGCACCACGCCGCGGAAGACCCAGCAGCCGGCGTTGTACTCGACCCCGGCGATACCCTGGGTCAGACGGTGGTCGCGCAGGTTGCGATTGTAGCGGCCGACGCCATACCAGTTGCCCCACAGGGGCCACTGGCCGGTAAGGTCGATGTCACGGAAGCCGTTGGGCGAAGCCGGGTCGCTCGAATAATTGCGCCGGTAGCGCCAGCTGACACCCAGCGCCCGGGCGTAGGCCGGCTGGTAACGCACGCCCACGTTGAAACGCTCGGTCCAGCTTTCCTGGGTGTTGTACTGCCAGGCCGTATCGAGCTGGGTTTTCGGGGCGATGGTCCCGCTGGCGGCAGCCAGCATGTCGGGCTGCTTGCCGCTGCGCGTCGCCACGCCGTTCTTGTTCTTGTAATCCAGGAAGACCCGCTGCTCCTCGAAATAGAAACGCGGGCCGAGGGCGGCACGAACGGTCTCGGCGCCGGTAGCCGGGTCGATCAGGCGGGTCTGGACCGCGGTGGTGACCTGGTTGGCGTTGGCGATACGGTCGCCGCCGGTAAAGATGTTCTCGGCAAAGATCTGGGCGAGGTTGAAGTCGTAGGATCCCGAATCGAAGTTCGGAATCATCGACTGGTCGCGATACGGCACGTAGAGGTAATACACCCGCGGCTCAAGGGTATGGATGTAGTCCCGGCCACCAAAGCTGGTATCGCGCTCGAAACTGACACCGCTATCCACCGACACGATCGGCACACTGCGCGTCACCGTGTTCTCGCCGGTGCTGGTGCGCCGGTCGAGATCGTAGCGGGTGGCGTGGACGCCGATCTTGGGCGTCACGTAGAAGGCCGAGGTCTGCAGCGGCAGCGCCAGTTGCGGATAGAAGGTCGTGCGACGGCCTTCGTCGAGCGTCGGATGGCTGAAGGCCACGAACTCGCTGTTGAGCAGGAAGGTGGTGCCCCCCGGCAGTTCGGGCCGATTGGCGTTCAGGGTCAGCTGGGGCAGCCGCTTGTAAGGCTGGGTGACCGTCGCTCCGTTGGGGTCCTGCAGGGTCTGGAAAGCCTGCAGCATGCCGGTGGCCGTCCACCAGCCGCCGCCCGAATAGCTCAGGGAGCCCTGACGCAGGAGGTTCACCTGTGAGGTCAGGGCCAGGCGCGAGCTCAAGTCGATGAAGTACAGCGGGTCGGACACCCCGGAGAAGTTGATGTTGCCCGCCCAGCCGTTGCCGAAAACCTCGTCGTGCCGGACCGAACCGGCGTAGCGACTGCGCTTCTCGACCTGGTCCTCCGGCATGTATTCGAGGTAGGTGGTGCCCCGGCGGGTCGGCGTGATGTAACGCAGCTCGTTGCGCATCTGCAGGCCGCGACGCCCCATGTAGCGGGCAGTCAGGGTGTCGTCGTAGTTTGGTGCGATGTTGAAATAATACGGAACCGTGAGGTCGAAACCGACCTTGTTCGACGTACCGAAGGTGGGCGACAACACCCCGGACTTGCGGCTTTCACCCAGCGGAAAATCCGCCCACGGCATGTAAACCAGTGGCACGCCCTTGAACACCAGCGTCCCGCCGGTGGCATCACCCACTTCGCTGTCGTAGTCGAGCTGGAGTTCCTTGGCCTTGAGATACCAGTCCGGGCGATCGGGCTTGCAACTGGTCCAGGTGGCGTTGAAGAAGCGGAACTGGTTCTCGCCTTCCAGATCCAGCTTGTCGGCCGAGCCATGCCCGGTGAGCGGCTGCTGGCGCAGCGGCACAGCCTGGCCTGGCAGCAGCGGCAGCTGACCGGGCTGCGGCGGGCGCGGCGGACGGCTGATGGCGTAACTGGGCGAATCGAAGGTGCCGACCTGCTCCTGCACCTTGATGCGCGCATGCGGGCCTGTCATCTCGTCGGTGCCACGGGTCATGCGCACATTGCCGGTAGCCTCCACCTCGTCGGTGAGCTCGAAGTACTGAAGCTTGTCGGCCTCGACCCGGGTGGCGTCACGGGTGAGCACCGCCGAGCCCTCGGCGAACGCATCCACATCCTGCCGGGCGACAACCTTGTCGCCGGAAATGAGGGTCGTGCCGGTTTTCGCCGGCTTTGCCGGCGCGGCAGCTGGCGCCGGCTTGCGCGCCGGGCTGGCCG
>NZ_SDKK01000012.1:191-21742 GCF_008107625.1 Zoogloea oleivorans | reverse complement strand
CCGCCGGCACGGCGGCAGAAACCCGCTTCGGCGGCGTCGCGGCAGGCGTGACAGGCCCAGCGGCAGGACGCGGTGCGGACACCTCAAGCGGCGTGGGAAGCGGCCTGGCGACAGCCGGCTTCCCCAGCAGGGAGGAAGGCACCACGAAGGGAGGAAGGTCCTCGGCACCGGCTCTACCCCAAAGGGCGAACAGGGCGATGGAAAGGTAGCGCAGCTGTGTACGTGGTTTCATGCCGGAACTGGAACCAGCCGGCGAGCCGACCGCGTGGTTTGATAAACTCTGCGATTTTACACGAACGCATCTCAGACTCCCGTGGAACGACGCCAACAACTCCAGTCCTGGATCGCCGCCGAATTTCCCGGCCGCCCCTTCGAACTCGCCCCGGCCAGCGCCGACGCCAGCTTCCGCCGCTATTTCCGCATTACATTTGCTGACGATCCCGTTTCGCTGATCGCCATGGATGCCCCGCCCAGCCATGAAGACTGCCGCCCCTACATCAAGGTGGCCGAGCTTTTCGGCGCGGCCGGCGCCCATGTGCCGCAGATCCTCAGGCAGAACCTGGAACAGGGCTTCCTGCTCCTGTCCGACCTGGGCAACACCACCTACCTGCAGGCCCTGACCAAGGACAACGCCCACAACCTCTACGCCGAAGCCCTTGGCGCATTGATGAGCATCCAGCTCTCCAGCCAGCCCGGTGTGCTCCCCGAGTACGACCGCGAACTGCTGATGCGCGAGCTGGAGCTGTTCCCGGTGTGGTACGTGAGCCGCCACAAGGGCCTCACCCTCACCGAAAAGCAGACCACTGACCTTTACGAAGTGTTCGACCGCATCGTCGAGGTCAACCTGTCCGAACCCAAGGTCTTCGTCCACCGTGACTATCACAGCCGCAACCTGATGGTCTCCACGCCCAACCCCGGCGTGCTCGACTTCCAGGACGCCGTGTATGGCCCGATGAGCTACGACCTCGCCTCCCTGCTCAAGGACGCCTACATTCACTGGGAAGAAGATTTCGCTCTCGACATGCTGGCTCGCTACTGGGAAACCGCCCGCCACCTGGGCCTGCCGGTACGCGAGGACTTCGCCGATTTCCACCGGGACTACGAATGGATGGGCGTGCAGCGTCACCTCAAGGTGCTCGGCATCTTCGCCCGCCTCAACCACCGGGACGGCAAGGATGGCTACCTGAAGGATCTGCCGCTGGTCCTCCAATACCTGCGCAAGGCCTGCGAACGCTACGGCGAACTCAGGCCCTTGCTGCGCATCCTCGAAGAAACCGACCCGACCGTCACCGACGTCGGCTATTCCTTCTAAGGCTCGCACAACGACCATGAAAGCAATGATCCTCGCCGCCGGCCGCGGCGAACGCATGCGCCCCCTCACCGACACCTGCCCCAAGCCGCTGCTGGCGGCCGGCGGCAAGCCGCTGATCGTCTGGCACATCGAACGCCTGGCCGCGGCGGGCATCCGCGAGCTGGTCATCAACCACGCCCACCTGGGGCAGATGATCGAGGAGGCACTGGGCGACGGTTCGGCTTTTGGCGTACGCATCGCCTATTCGCCCGAAGGCAAGGCACTGGAGACCGCTGGCGGCATCGCCCGTGCCCTGCCGCTGCTGGGCAACGCGCCCTTCCTCGTCATCAATGGCGATGTCTTCTGCGACGCCGACCTGGCCGCCCTGCGCCAGGCCGGCGAACAGTTGCGCGCCGACGGCCCCCTCGCCCACCTGCTCCTCGTCGCCAACCCGGAACACAACCCGGCTGGCGATTTCGGGCTCTACCCCGACGGCCAGATCCGTGACGCAGGCGGCCAGCGCCTCACCTTCGCCGGCCTCGGCGCCTATCACCCGGCCCTGTTCGCCGGCCTGTCGCCGGACGAACCGGCCAAACTGGCGCCGCTGCTGCGCGCGGCGATGGCCGAAAGCAAGGTCGGCGGCGCCCGCATCGACGGCCGCTGGGTCGACGTCGGCACCCCCGAACGCCTGCGCCAGCTCGACGCCAGCCTGCGCACGCCCTGAACCAATTGCCGTAAGCTCGCAACGATCCGCCCGCCCTTCGGTCAATCAAGAACCCCGTTCCCGGACTCCGCCATGCCCCTCGACATCGCCCCCTTCCAGGCCCGCCGTGCCCGGCTGCTGCAAACCCTGCAGGCTGCCGGCGGTGGCGTCGCGATCATCCCCACCGCGCCGGAACGCATCCGCAACCGGGACACCCATTACGGCTACCGCTTCGACAGCTACTTCTACTACCTCACCGGCTTCCGCGAACCCGATGCGGTGCTGGTACTGGTGGCTGGCGACACCCCGCGCAGCATCCTGTTCTGCCGCACCAAGGATCTGGAACGGGAAATCTGGGACGGCTACCGTTTCGGCCCGGAAGCCGCGCGGGAGGCCTTCGGCTTCGACGAAGCCCGGCCGATTGCCGAACTCGACGAGCAACTCGCCCTCCTGTTCGCCAACCAGCCAGCCATCTTTCATTCGGTCGGCTACGAACCGGCCTGGGATGCCCGCGTCACCGAAGCCCTCAACCAGGTGCGCGCCCAAGCCCGCACCGGCTGCCATGCACCGAGCCAGATCCGTGACGTGCGCAGCCTCATCGACGAAATGCGCCTGATCAAGGACGCCGCCGAGATCGCCACCATGCGCCGCGCTGCCGAGATTTCTGCCGGTGCCCATCGTCGGGCCATGCGCGCGGCCCGCCCGGACGCCTGGGAATACGAAGTCGAGGCCGAGCTGATCCACGAATTCCGCCGCCACGGCAGCCAGGCCCCTGCCTACGGCTCCATCGTTGCCAGCGGCGCCAATGCCTGCGTGCTGCACTACGTCGAGAACGACTGCCGCATGCAGGATGGCGACTTGCTGCTGATCGACGCCGGCTGCGAGCTCGACGGCTACGCCTCCGACATCACCCGCAGCTTTCCGGTGAATGGCCGTTTCAGCGGACCGCAAAAGGCCGCCTACGAACTGGTCCTCGCTGCCCAGGCTGCCGCCATCGCCGAGATCCGCCCCGGCGCCGACTGGAACGCCGGCCACGACGCCGCCACCCGCGTGCTCGCCCAGGGCTTCATCGACCTCGGCCTGCTCACCGGCAGCCTGGATGGCGTGCTTGACTCCGGCAGCTACCGGCAGTTCTACATGCATCGCACCGGCCACTGGCTGGGCCTCGACGTGCACGACGCCGGCGAGTACAAGATCGCCGGCAACTGGCGCCCGCTGGTCGCCGGCAACATGCTTACTGTCGAACCCGGCTGCTACATCCGCCCGGCCGACGGTGTGCCCGAAGCCTTCTGGAACATCGGCATCCGCATCGAAGACGACGCGCTGGTTACCGACAGCGGCTGCGACATCATCACCATCGCCACCCCCAAGAGCGTGGCCGACATCGAAGCCGTGATGGCGGAGCGCTAGGATGCAGACCCATGACCTCGTGATTGTCGGCGCCGGCCCGGTGGGCATGGCGCTGGCGCTGGCCCTGAAGGACTCTGGCCTCGACATCCTGCTGGTGGACGCCCGCCCCCGCGGCGCAGCGCGCCAGGACCCGCGTGTGCTGGCCCTGTCCCACGGCACCCGGCTGACCCTCGAACGCCTGGGCGTGTGGACCCAACTGCCGGCCACCGCCATCGAGACCATCCACATATCCCACCAGGGCGGCCTCGGTCGCACCCTGCTGCGCGCCGAAGAATACGGCCAGCCGGCCCTCGGCTACGTGGTTCCCGCCGGTGCCCTGGCCGGTGCGCTGGACGACGCCCTCGCCAGCACCGGCATCCCGATTCGCGACAACGCCGCCGTCAGCGGACTCGCTGGCGGCGCTGACGACGTGATCGTCAGTCTCGCCGACGGCCGCCACCTGCGCACCCGCCTTGCGGCCTGTGCCGAAGGCGCCATCCAGGGCGCCGACGACAAACCACTGGTCGAGCACGACTACGACCAGCACGCGGTCATCTGCGTCGCCACCCCGGCCGAGCCCCACGGTGGCCGCGCCTGGGAACGTTTCACCCCGCAAGGCCCGCTGGCCGTACTGCCCTGCGGCAGCGGCTGCGCCATCGTGCACACCGCCGCCCCGGCCGAGGCCGATGCCCTGCTGGCCCTCGACGATGCCACCTACCTGGCCGGCCTGCAGGAACACTTCGGCACCCGCCTGCGCTTCGCCGGCGTCGGGCCGCGCGCCCGCTATCCGCTGCTGCTGCGCTACCGCCAGGACCCCGTCGGCCAGCGCACGGTGTGGCTGGGCAACGCCGCGCAAACACTGCACCCGGTCGCCGGCCAGGGCTACAACCTGGCCCTGCGTGACGTATGGGCCTGCGCCCAGGTGCTGCTGCGCGCCGGTGGCGACCCCGGCGCCGCCGAAACCCTCGCCACCTACGCCCGTGAGCGGCGCCTCGACCGCAGCGGCACAATCCGCTTCACCGACGCGCTGGTACGCCTCTTCAGCAGCGACGCAGCGCCGCTGCGCCATGCCTGCGGCGCCGGCCTGCTGGCCCTCGACCTGCTGCCGCCGGCACGCCATTTCGTGGCCAAGCGGATGATGTTCGGGGCCCGCGCCTGGCCCTGAGCAAACAACATCGCGGCGGCCCCCAAATCCGGGTCGCCGCGGCGCAGCAAACCCCGTAGAATCCGCCCCCTGCGCGCCGCCCGGCGCCGTGCCGTCCACGGAAGCTCCGCCATGGCCGAAAACGACGATATCCAGCACCACGACGACCTCGACAGCCACCTGCGCGAGGTACAGCACCTGCTCGCCCGTCACAAGCTGGTCGAAGATCTCGTCCATCGCCAGGACATGCCCAAGCACGACCTGGTCGAAAGCCTGGTCCACAAGCAGCACATCAACGAGCTGACCCACAAGCTCGACAGCCTGCACTCGGCCGACGTCGCCCACATCCTCGAAGCCCTGCCGGTCAGCGAACGGCTGTTCGTGTGGGATCTGGTCAAGGCCGAGCGGGACGGCGAAATCCTCCTCGAAGTCTCGGATGCGGTGCGGGAATCCCTCATCGAGTCGATGGACCCGGCCTCCCTGCGGGCAGCAGCCGAACAGCTCGACGCGGACGAACTCGCCGACCTGGCCCCCGACCTGCCGCACGAGGTCATGGAGGCGGTTTACCAGGGCCTCGACCCGGAAGAGCGCGAACAGCTGCGCGCCGCCATGTCCTACCCGGAAGATTCGGTCGGCGCACTGATGGATTTCGAGATGGTCACGGTGCGTGAAGACGTGACTCTCGAAGTGGTGCTGCGCTACCTGCGCCGCTTCGACGAACTGCCCGACCACACCAACCAGCTCTTCGTGGTGGACCGGGACGAACACCTGCGCGGCGTGCTGCCCATCAACCGGCTGCTGATCAACGACCCGGACATCGAGGTGGGCGAGATCATGCTCACCGACACACTCACCCTCGAGCCCTCCGACGAAGCCGAAACCGCCGCCCAGGCCTTCGAGCGCTACGACCTGGTGTCGGCGCCGGTGGTCGATTACCACCGCAAGCTGGTCGGCCGGGTGACCGTGGCCTCGGTGGTGGACTTCATCCGTGAAGAAACCGAAAACGAACTGCTCAGCCAGGCCGGCCTGAAGGAAGGCGAAGACATCTTCGCGCCGGTGTGGGACTCGGTGAAGAACCGCTGGGCCTGGCTGGCCGCCAACCTGGTCACCGCCTTCATCGCCAGCCGGGTCATCGGCGCCTTTGAAGGCTCGATCGAAAAGCTGGTCGCACTGGCCGCCCTGATGCCCATCGTGGCCGGCATCGGCGGCAACTCGGGCAACCAGACCATCACCATGATCGTCCGCGGCATCGCCATGGGCCATGTGCAGGACGACGCGCTGCCGCGCCTCCTCAAGAAGGAGATGGGCGTCGCGCTGATCAACGGTATCGTGTGGGGCGGCCTGCTCGGTGTGCTGGCCTGGATTCTCTACGGCAGCCCCAAGCTGGGCGCGGTAATGAGCGCGGCGATGACCCTCAACCTGCTGGTCGCCGCCTTCATCGGCGTGATGGCCCCGATGATCCGCAACCGCCTGGGGCAGGACCCGGCGGTAGGTTCCAGCGTGATCATCACCGCCGTCACCGACTCCGGCGGCTTCTTCATCTTTCTCGGGCTGGCGACAATCTTCCTGATGTAAGCCGCCACCCCGTGGGTCGGACTGCAGTCCGACCCCCAGGAGAAATCAAGCTGCGTTGGCGGCGAACCAGGCGTCAGCGGTGGCGATGGTGCTGTCGATGTCCGCCTCGCTGTGTGCCGCCGACACGAAACCGGCTTCGAAAGCCGACGGGGCAAAGTAGTGGCCGGCATCCAGCATGTAGTGGAAGAAGCGGTTGAAGCTGTCCTTGTCCGAACCCATCACGTCGGCGTAGCTTTGCGGCACCGCCTTGGCAAAGTACAGTCCGAACATCCCGCCGACGGAATCCGCCGTGAAGGTCACGCCATGCTTCGCTGCCGATGCGGTCAGGCCCTCGACCAGACGGGTGGTACGGGCTGTCAGCAGCTCATAGAAACCGGGCCGGGCAATCTGGTCGAGGCTGGCCAGGCCGGCGGCCACCGCCACCGGGCTGCCGGACAGGGTACCGGCCTGATAAACGGCGCCCAGCGGGGCGATCTTTTGCATGATGTCGCGACGGCCGCCAAAGGCGCCCACCGGCATGCCGCCGCCAATCACCTTGCCCAGCGTCGTCAGGTCCGGCGTGATGCCGAACAAACCCTGCACGCCACGCGGACCGACACGGAAGCCGGTCATCACTTCGTCGTAGATCAGCACCGCGCCGTGCTCGGTACACAGGCGACGCAGCAGGTGCATGAACTCGGCCGACGGCTTGATCAGGTTCATGTTCCCGGCAATCGGCTCGATGATCACGCAGGCAATGGCGTCGCCCCTGGTCTTGAAGGTTTCTTCAAGCTGGGCCGGATTGTTGTAGTCGAGCACGATAGTGTGCTTGGCAAAGTCTTCCGGCACACCGGCCGAGGACGGATTGCCGAAGGTCAGGAGGCCGGAGCCGGCCTTGACCAGCAGGCTGTCGGCGTGGCCGTGGTAGCAGCCCTCGAACTTGATGATCGCATCGCGACCGGTGAAGCCCCGCGCCAGGCGGATCGCACTCATCGTCGCTTCGGTACCGCTGGACACCAGACGCACCATTTCCATGCTCGGCAGCAGTTCGCACAAGCGCTCGGCCATGTCGATCTCGCGCTCGGTCGGGGCGCCGAAGGACAGGCCGTCAAGGGCCGCCGCGCGCACCGCCTCGACCACTACCGGATCGGCGTGGCCAAGAATTGCCGGGCCCCACGAGCCCACGTAGTCCAGGTACTCCTTGCCGTCCGCATCCCACACCCGGGCGCCCAGCGCCTTCTTGAGGAAACGCGGCGTGCCGCCCACCGAGCGGAAGGCCCGCACCGGGGAATTGACGCCGCCGGGAATGGTGCGCTGGGCGCGGGCAAAGAGTTCTTCGTTACGACTGGTCATGCTGGAAGCTTTCTGATTGGTCAATCGAACAGCCTGGCGTAGGCCGCCGCACGGGCAGCCGGGTCGGGCGCAGAGAATACATCGCTGATCACGGCGAGCTGATCGGCACCTGCGTCGATCAGCTCGCCGGCATTGTCGAGGGTAATGCCGCCGATGGCCACTACCGGCAAACCGAACTCGCGCCTGGCACGGGTCAGCATGTCGAGGGAAGCCCGCGGCGCGGCGGGCTTGGTGGAAGACGGATACATGGCACCAAAGGCCAGATAATCGACACCGGCCGCCGCACCGGCAACCGCCCGGGGCCACTCGCCGTAGCAACTCACACCCAGAATGCGCTCCGGGCCGAGCACCTTGCGGGCCGCCGCCGGATCGCCATCGTCACGCCCCAGATGGACGCCGTCGGCATCGATTTCGAGAGCCAGCGGCAGGTTGTCGTTGATGATGAGCGGCACATCGGCAGCCCGGCAGATCTCCAGCAGACGCAGTGCCTGCTCGCGCCGCAAAGACGCATCGGCAAGCTTGTTGCGGTACTGGACGAGGGCCGGGCGGGACGGCAGCACGGCGGCAAGGGCGGCCACCAGCGCAGACGTTTCGAGTCCGTCGGGGGTTACCAGATAAAGACCACGGCGCAGCATGTCTCAGCCCCCCACGTCGGAACCCTCGCGGGTCCAGAAAAATCGGTCGGGAATGGATTGCCCCATGCCGGGACGGAAGGCGGAAGCCAGTGCCTGCCAGGTAAAGCCCTGCGCCTCGAAGACCGCCTGGGACATGTCAAGACCATGCGCCAGCGCCGCCGCAACGGCCGAGGCCAGCGTGCATCCCGAACCATGGTAGCTGCCGGGCAGGCGCTCCCAGGCATCGGCCCGCACCACACCCCCACGGCCATACAGGGTATTGACCACCTGGGGTGTGTGGGCATGGGAGCCGGTAATCAGCACGTACTCGCAGCCCATGGACATCAGCAGGGAAGCACAATCAGCGAGAGTCCGTCCGTCGTGATCTTCGCTGTGGCTGGCCGCCAGATGGCGGGCTTCCATGGTGTTCGGGGTAATCACCGTGGTCTGGGGAATGATGAGTTCCCGCAACATTTCCAGCATCGCCTCCGAGGCAAGCTCGTCGCCACGCCCGGAGGCCACCACCGGATCGACGATCACCGGAATATGGGGATAGTCGGCAATGATCTCCGCAATGACCGCGATGTTCTCGACACTACCGAGCACGCCAAGCTTGAAAGCCTGCACCGGCATGTCTTCAAGAACCGCCCGGGCCTGCTCGGAAACAAAGTCGGCATCGATCGGCAACACATCCTCTACCCCGACGGTATCCTGCACGGTGAGGGCGGTAATAACTGTCAGGGCGTGGCAACCCATGCCGGCCAGGGTTATGATGTCGGCCTGAATGCCGGCCCCGCCAGTGGGGTCGGAAGCTGCGAAAACAAGGACGAGGGGCGGGGTGGGATCGTTGCGTTTTATAGTCATTGGGAAAGACAAGGACGCACAAATTTAACTGCGACTGCGCTACCATTCACGATCCAAGCGATTCTAGCCGAAATCAAAGCAACGCACCCAAATGGCAAATTCCCAATACCAGACCTGGATGTGTCTGATCTGCGGTTATATCTACGACGAAGAAACCGGCTCACCGGAAGAAGGCATTCCCCCCGGCACCCGCTGGGCGGACATCCCCCCGAACTGGACCTGCCCCGAATGCGGTGCACGCAAGGACGACTTCGAAATGGTCGCCCTCTGAAAGCCCGCCACACCAACAACGGCACAGTACGCGTCGGACTTCCCATCAGCACGACCACCGGAGGATCAAGGTGAATCTCAGCGGAATCAAGGTCATGGTCATCGATGACAGCAACACAATCCGCCGCAGTGCCGAGATATTTCTCGCCCAGGCCGGATGCCAGGTGGTGCTCGCCGAAGATGGCTTCGATGCGCTGTCCAAGATCGCCGACCATGCACCCGACCTCATCTTCGTGGACATCATGATGCCGCGTCTCGACGGCTACCAGACCTGTGCGCTGATCAAGAAAAATGCCCGCCTGAAGGCAACGCCGGTCATCATGCTCTCCTCCAAGGACGGGCTCTTCGACAGGGCCCGGGGGCGCCTCGCCGGCTCGGACGAATATCTGACCAAACCCTTCACGAAAGAAAGCCTGTTGCGTTCCGTGGCCAGCCACACCCGCCAGGCTTCCGCGAACGACTGACAGCAAGAGACGCGTAACCCATGCCGATCAAGAAAATCCTCGTTGTAGACGACTCCCCAACAGAACGGCTTGCCCTGTCGGAAGTGCTGGTGAAGAACGGCTACCAGGTGGTCACCGCCGAAAGCGGTGAAGAAGCGGTCATCAAGAGCAAGACCGAACAGCCCGACCTGATCCTCATGGACGTGGTCATGCCCGGCACCAACGGCTACCAGGCAACCCGCACCATCGTGCGCGACGACGCCACCCGCAACATCCCGGTGATCATCTGCACCAGCAAGGGCCTCGAAACCGACAAGATCTGGGGCATGCGCCAAGGCGCCTTCGACTACATGGTCAAGCCCCTCGATCACGCGGTGCTGCTCGACAAGATCCGGGCCTTCAACTGAGCATCCCATGGCGAAACGGATCAGTCTCCACGAATTCCAGGCCGGTCTTGCCAAGCGGCTGGCCGAAGCCAAGGACAACCGGGCCTCGGCCCTGCTGGCCGTGCAGGCGGGCAACCGCAACTGGCTCCTCGACCTGACCGAAGCCGGCGAAATCCTGTCTGTTCCGCCCCTTGCCGCCGTCCCCCTGACCCACCACTGGTTTCGCGGTCTCGCCAGCGTACGGGGCAACCTGTTCAGCGTCATCGATTTTGCGGCCTTCCATGGCGACCTGCCCATCGCCCCCGCCGGCCATGCACGCCTGCTGCTGATCGGCGCCAAACACAACCTGAATTGCGCCCTGCTCGTAACACGCGCGCTGGGCCTGCGCGCCATCGAAGACTTCGAACCCCTGAATTCGGCTGCCGATACCGAGCAGCCCTGGATTGGCGAACAGGTAAAAGATGCCCGCGGCACCCCCTGGACCCGGCTGAAAGTTGCCGACCTGCTGAATCACACGCGTTTTCTGGACGCCGCTCAATCATGAAAAACCACTCGGGAGGAGCAGCGAGCCCCGCTCGCTGAAGAGGAACAACATGGCATTCAAGCTACCGGGACTGTCGCTGGGCAGCAGTAAATCGGCTTCCAATAACGTGGATACGATTCTTGAATCCGGCGAGGGCGCACCCGCAAGTGCCGCACTGCCCTTCCTCGCCGGCAAAAACGCCGCCGAGCAACTACGCTTCCTGCGCATCCCCTTCCTGATCTTCACGGTACTGGCCGGCGCCTTCGTGCTTTACCAGATCCGTGTCAGCAGCTTCGGCACGGCTTACGTCACCGCCGCCGGCCAGATGCGGACCCTCTCCCAGCAGCTCGCCAAGGCGAGCCAGCTGACGCTCCAGGGCGACACCACGGCATTCGGAGAACTGAAAAGCAGCCGCGAGCAGTTCAACACCCTGCTTGAAGCCGTCACCAACGGCGGCGACGTGAACGGCACCAGCGTGCCGGGCGGCGCCAGTGCCGTTCAGGACGAACTGGCGGCGGTCACCGAACTATGGAAGACCACCGACAAGGATGCAGCCAATCTGCTGGGCCAGGAAAAGAACCTCGCCAACCTCGGCAAGGCGGTGGGCACCATCAACACCAAGAACCCGCAGCTCCTCGAACTCTCCGAACAGGTCGCTGCCCTCAAGCTGCAAGGCGGCGCCTCGGCCCGCGAGATCGCCATCGCCAACCAGGTGGTGATGCTGACCCAGCGGATCGCCAAGAATGCCAACGCCCTGCTGGTGGCCAACGCCATCGACCCGGAAGTGGCCTTCCTGCTCGGCAAGGACACCAACACCTTCCGCGAGCAGATTGAACAGCTCCAGAAAATGACCGCCGACGGCAGCGACGCCAAGGCCAAGCTGGTCGAACTGGAAAACGTCAGCAAGGACAACCTGGCATCGGTTACCGCCATCCTCGGCAGCATCCAGCTCCTCGTGCAGGCCAAGCAGGCCGGCAGCCACATCTTCCAGAACTCCGGCCCGCTCCTTGAAAAGACCACCGCACTGGCCGAAGGCTATTCCCACTCCTACACCGGCTTCTTCACCTGGGTCAGCCTGGCGATCATCCTCTGTGCGCTCCTCGCCCTGGCCTGCCTGGCCCTGATGGCCAAGACCTACAACGACGACATTGCCCGCCGCCGCCACGCCGCCGAACGCCTGCGGGAAAACGCGGAAGCCGAACGCAACAGCACCCAGCAGGCCATCCTGCGCCTGATGAACGAAATGGGCGACCTGGCCGACGGTGACCTTACCGTACGCGCCACCGTTACCGAAGACATCACCGGCGCCATTGCCGATTCGGTGAACTACACGATTGAAGAACTCTCCGTGCTGGTACGCCGAATCAACGATGCGGCCATCCGGGTGACCTCCGCCACCGAATCCGCCCAGCAGACCTCGGACGAACTGCTCGCGGCCACCGAACGCCAGGCCCAGGAACTCCGCTTTGCCGGCGAAACCGCCCAGAGCATGGCCAGTTCCATGAGCGCCGCCTCCGAAGACGCCCTGCAGTCCGCCCATGTGGCCCGCCGTTCGCTGGAAGCCGCCCAGAAAGGCGCCGCCGCGGTGGAGGACACCATCAAGGGCATGAACGACATTCGCGAAAAGATCCAGGAAACCTCCAAGCGCATCAAGCGCCTCGGCGAATCCTCGCAAGAAATTGGCGAAATCGTCGAACTGATTTCCGACATTACCGAACAGACCAACGTGCTGGCCCTCAACGCCGCCATCCAGGCCGCCTCCGCCGGTGAAGCCGGCCGCGGCTTCTCGGTGGTGGCAGAAGAAGTGCAGCGCCTGGCCGAACGCTCCGCCGAGGCCACCAAGCAGATCGGCGCGATCGTGAAAACCATTCAGACCGACACCGGCGATGCCGTGGCCGCCATGGAAAACGCCACCCGCGACGTGGTCGATGGTGCCCGCCTGTCCGAGACCGCCGGTCACGAACTGGCCGAAATCGAACGCGTTTCCGCCGAAACCGCCGAGCTCATCGAACGCATCTCGATGAGTACCGAAATTCAGGCCAAGGCGGCAACCCAGGTGGCCGAAAAGATGAAGGGCATTCTCGCCATCACCGACCGCACCACCGCAGGTACCCAGCAAACCGCCGTTTCCATTGGCGAACTGGCTGACCTGGCTGTTGAACTCAAGGGCTCGGTCTCCGGCTTCAAGGTCTGAGACCCCGCCCCCCGCGCCCCCGATCTGGAACGGATTCCGACCAAGAACCATCAATGAGCTCAGCACATGAACTCGACCTGGGTCCGCTGACCTGGGTCAAAGGCGAGATCGACCTGGCCCTCGAAAGGGCCACGACGGCGCTCGCCGAAGCCGGGACCGCCCCGGATCGCCTTGGCCGGATCAAGTTTGCCCAGACCCATCTGCACCAGGCCCATGGCGCCCTGTCGATCGTCGGGCTCGACGGCCTGACCCAGTTTTCCGAGCAGCTCGACCGTCTGCTCGGCGAACTGGCCGGCAAACAGGTGGTATTCACGCCCGAGGTGGCCAAGCTGGCCACCCGCTGCATCGCCGCCGTCGGCAACTACCTCGACGAACTGACCCGCGGCCAGCCGGACCAGGCCCTGCGCCTCTTCAACCTTTACGCCGAACTCGCCACCGCCCGCGGGCAGGAGCGCCCCAGCCCCAGCGAACTGTTCTTCCCCGACCTGTCCCAGCGCCCGACTTTCACCACGCCCGTCGACAGCAGTGAAGATCCGAAACGCCTGCGGGCCCTGCGAGGCCGCTTCGAAAGAGGCCTGCTCAAGTGGTTCCGCAATCCCCAGGACCCCTCCGGCCCGCAGGAAATGCGCGAAGCCGTATCCGGCATCGACAACCTCCAGGGCATCCCCGCCTCGCGCGCCTTCTGGTTTGCCGCCACCGCTTTCTTCGATGCACTCGGACAGCAGGCCATTTCGGCCGACGCGCCCACCAAGCGCCTGTGCGGCCGCATCGACGCCCAGATGCGCCGGGTCATGGAAGGCTCCGGAATTGTTGCGGAACGCCTCATGCGCGACGTGCTTTACCACGTCGCCACCGCCCCGGCCCAGTCACCAACCCTCAGTGCGATCCGCGCCACCTACCGGCTCGAACAACTGATTCCCGCCGCTGACCGCCGCATCAGCGACACCCCCCTCGCCCCGCTGCTGCGTCAGCTGCGCGACGGACTCTCCGACGCAAAGGAAGCCTGGAGCCAGTTCTTCACGGGCAGCGCCATTGGACTACCGCGCTTTCAGGACGCCATCGCCCCCCTGAACACGCTGGCCCGGACCCTCGGTCAGCCGGAAGTCGCCGAACTCCTCGCGGCCCTCGATGAAATAGCCCGCTGGCTCCGTCAGGACCCGCTCAAGCTCACCGAAGCCCTGTCCATGGACGTGGCCACGACGATGCTGCTGGTGGACTCCCGTCTTGATGCCCACGAACCGGCCAGCAGCCGCGACGACGCCCAGATCAGACTGATCCTCGAACGCTTGCAGGCCCATCAACGGGGTGAGCGACTCGCGCCCCTGTCGATCGCCGAACCGGAATCACAAACACGCCAGGTCGGCCGCCAGCTCGCCCACGAGATTCGTGCCTCCCTGGCCGAAGTCGAGCAGAACCTCGACAGTTTCTTCCGGGCCCCGAGCAGCACCGACATCCTGGGCGCCGTCCGTGCCCCCCTCAAGCAGATCGAGGGCGCACTGTCGGTCATGAACGAAGATGCCGCCGTGCGCCTGCTGCAGGATGCCGCAGGCCGCATCGGTGCGCTCTCCACCTCCGAAGTTGAAGCCGACACCGGCGCCTTCGAGGAAATCGCCCACCGCCTGTCAGCCCTCGGCGTGTACATCGACGCCCTCCAGCACGGCCCCGCCGACCTGGAGCGCATCCTGCGTCCGGAAGCCGCCCAGGAGACCCCATCGACCGCCAGCATCGAATCCGAACTGGCCCAGCAGAAGCGCGATGCCGTCACCCTCGCCGCCGCCCTCAAGGACAATCCGGACGACTTCGGCCTGCGCACCGAACTCCAGCTCAACCTGGAAGGGCTGCGCCAGGACGCCTCCCTGACCGCCGACGTCGAACTCGAAAAGCAGGCCCGCCAGGCCCTCACCATGCTCGATGCCGGCGAACTGTTCAGCGATGCCGAGCCGATCACCGCCCCCGAGACACCGGTGCTGTCCCCCGAAGCCAGCCGCCTGCTGGATGCCAGCGCCGAAGAAATCGACGCCGAACTGCTGGCCATCTTCATCGAGGAAGCGGTCGACGTTCGGGCTGCCATCGCCAGCAACCTGGCGCTGCTGCAGGAAACCCCCGACGACATGGAGGTGCTCACCACCATCCGGCGCAGCTTTCACACCCTCAAGGGCAGCGGCCGCATGGTCGGCCTCAAGGATTTCGGCGAAGCCGCCTGGGGCCTGGAGCAAACCCTCAACCACTGGCTGCGCCTCGAACTGCCGGTCTCCGCAGAGCTTCTCGCCCTCATCGGCGATGCCCACGACACCTTCTCGGACTGGATCGATCAGCTGCAGGCCGGCGCCGGAACCCAGAAAGACGTCAGCCCCCTGCTGGCCGAAGCCGAGCGCCTGCGCAGCGACAGCGAAGCTGCAGCACCTCCTTCCGCCCAGGTGGCCGCCCCCGAAGCACCTGCCGAAATCGAACTCGTCCTCGAAGAAGCCCCGCAGGAGTTCGACCTGGAAGCGTCGGTCTCCCTCCCCGACTTCGACCTCACGGACGACGAGCTGGACATCGCCCCCGAGCCGCAGGAGTTCATCGACAACATTGAACTGGACTTCCCAGAGATCAGCTTCGCCGAAGAGCCTGCTGCGCCCCCGGAAGAGCCCGAAGCGCTGGAAATAGAAGCCACCATCCCGCTCAGCGAACCCACTGCCGAGCCGGATGTGTTCGACCTGAGCTTCGAGCTGCCCATCGACGAATTCCCCCTCGAAACGCCTCCGGACGCCCTGACGCCGGCACTGCCGGACGAAGTCGAGGAACTGACCGACGAAGCCCTCGCCGACCTGGAAACCATCGACATCGGCGAAGTCGACCTGCCCGATGCGTTCCCGGATGTACTCCCCGACATTCTGCCGGAAGCGCCCGAGGAGGCCATCGAGCTCGCTGGGGAAAGCCTCGAAACGCCATTCGACGAGACCATCGAAGCGTTCGACAACACAGCCGAAGACCTCCCGCTTCCTCCAGAAGAAGAAGTGGGCCAGGACGAAGTACGGATCGGCAACGTCACCCTGTCGCATCCCCTGTTCGACCTCTACCTGGCAGAAGCCCGCCAGCATGTGGCTACGCTGCGCCACGAGCTGGCTCGCCTGTCGATCAATCCGACGCTCGTCCCGCCCACCACGGCGATCCGTGCAGCCCACACGCTGTCCGGCATTTCCGGCACGGCCCGCTTCCCGGCCCCACAGCATCTGGCCAAGGCACTGGAACTGGCCCAGCAACGGCTGGCCGACCACGACCGGGCCCCGGACGCGGAGCAGGCGACCCTGCTCAACCAGACCGCCAGCGCCCTCGAAGGCATGCTCGCCCAACTGGGCAACCGCGAATTGCCGGAAGCCGCGCCCGAACTGGTTACCCGACTGGACAGCATCCTGGTCTCCCACCTGGCTGAAGTCATCAGCCTGCGCCCGGACACCACGCCTTCCAGCCTGGTCACCGCGCCGCTCACAACCGCCCGCAGCGAGCCGACAGCCGCACCTCGCCCCGCCGAGCCGGGCACAGCTGCGCCGCAACTGCGCGACGAACTCGACCCCGAACTGCTGCCGATTTTCCTCGACGAAGGCAGCGAGCTTCTCGACGATCTGGCCACGGCCCTGCGCAACTGGCGCGAATTGCCGGACGATCCGGCGCATGTGGCCGGCGTGGCTCGCCTGCTGCACACCCTGAAGGGCAGCGCCCGGATGGTTGGCGCGATGAACCTTGGGCAGAGCCTCCACGACCTCGAAACCAGCCTCGAACGCGCCCGCAGCCAGGCCCCGTCCGACCAAGGCATCATCGACGATCTGGAAGCCGCTCTCGACCACACCCGCCAGACCCTCGAAACGCTCCAGCAACAGGGGGCGAGCCCGCAGCCGGTGCCCACCGCAAGCGACATCCCGGCCGACGAAGCCCTGGCGGTCCAGCCCGGCGAAACGCTTGCCCAGGCCGCCCGCGCCCAGTTGCGGGTGGAAGCCAGCCGCATCGACCAGTTCGTTAACGAAGCCGGCGAAATCAGTATCGCGCGAACCCGCATCGAGGGCGAACTGCGCACTGTACGCCGCTCCCTGCTGGACCTCACCGAAAACGTCATCCGCCTGCGCAACCAGTTGCGCGAGGTCGAAATCCAGGCCGACTCGCAGATGCAGTCACGCCTGTCACAGGTTGAAACCCATCACACCGAGTTCGACCCGCTGGAGATGGACCGCTACACCCGCCTCCAGGAACTCACCCGGATGATGGCGGAGAGCGTCGGCGACGTGACCACCGTGCAGCAAAACCTGCTGCGCAACCTCGACGGTGCCGAAGTCGCCCTCCACGCCCAGTCACGTATGGCCCGGGAGCTGCAGCAGTCCCTGATGCACGTGCGCATGGTGCCCTTCGACAGCCTCGCCGAACGGCTTTACCGACTGGTCCGGCAAACCGCCAAGGAGCTCGGCCGACGGGCCAACCTCGACATCATCGGCGGCCAGATCGAAATGGACCGCAGCGTGCTGGAAACCATGACCGGCCCCCTCGGCCACCTGGTCCGCAACGCCGTAGCCCACGGCATCGAATCGCCCGAAGCGCGGCGTGACGCCGGCAAGCCGGAAATCGGCCAGATCACGCTCAAGGTCTCCCAGGTCGGCAACGAAGTAGTGATCGAATTCCGCGACGATGGCGCCGGCCTCGACTTTGCGCGCATCCGTGACCAGGCCATCGAAACCGGCCTGATCGCCGCCGACGAGGATGTGGACCACAAGCGCCTGACCAACATGATCTTCGTGCCGGGCTTCACCACCGCCACCCTCTCCAGCCTGGCTGGTCGCGGGGTCGGCATGGACGTAGTGAAGAGCGAGACGGCCGCCGTGGGCGGACGCATCAGCGTCGACACCACGCCCGGTCAGGGCACCAGCTTCCGCATCCACCTGCCGCTCACCCTCGCCGTCACCCAGGCCCTGCTGGTGCGCGCCGGCGGCCGGACCTTCGCGATTCCTTCGTCGATGGTCGCCCAGGTCCTCGAACTCAAGGCCCCGGCCCTCGACAAGCTGCGCCAGGACCAGGGCACCGAGTGGCTGGGCGAGCACTTCGGCTACCGCTACCTGCCACGCCTGCTCGGCGACCGTGCCTCACAGCCCCAGGTCGAGCGCTTCAACTGGGTTCTGCTGCTGCGTGCCGGCAGCGAAACCGTGGCCCTCCACGTGGATGCCCTGCGCGGCAACCACGAAGTGGTGGTCAAGAACGCCGGGCCGCAATATGCCCGAATGGTCGGATACTCCGGCGCCACCGTACTCGGCGACGGCGAGATCGTGCTGATTCTGAACCCGGTAGCCCTCGCCGGCCGCAGCCCGGCCAGCGACGACGATGCCCCGGTGCTACCGACCTCGGCCGCCATCCCCACCCAGCCGACTGTCATGGTGGTCGACGACTCCCTCACCGTACGCAAGATCACCGGTCGCCTCCTCGAACGGGAAGGCTTCCGGGTGGTCACCGCCAAGGACGGCGTCGATGCGCTGGAGCAACTGCTGACGGTGAAGCCGGACGTGATCATCGCCGACATCGAAATGCCGCGCATGGACGGGTTCGATCTGACCCGCAACATCCGCGCCGATGCCAAGCTCAAAGCCGTGCCGATCATCATGATCACCTCCCGCACCGCCGACAAACACAAGCGCTACGCAGAAGAAATCGGCGTCAATCACTACCTTGGCAAGCCCTACGACGAGGACATCCTGCTCGGCCTGATCCGGGACTTCATCGCCAATCAGGCATCCTGAAACGGACGAAAGCGGCGCTTTCGTCCGGGCCGGGCTGCGGCTTGGCTATAATCGCCTGTTTTCCCGCCCAGCCATTCCATGAATCTGCTCTTCGAAGAGGATGGTGCCTTCAAAACCGGCACCATTCTGACTGACAACGACGCCTCCCTGCAGGTGGAAACACCCCACGGCAAGCGCCTCAAACTGAAGAGCAACCACGTGCTGATGCGCTTTGCCCAGCCGTCGGCTGGCGAGCTGCTTGATCGCGCGGAAGCCGAGGCGGAAGGTCTCGACACCGAATTCCTGTGGGAAGTCTGCAGCGACGACGAATTCGGTTTCGTCGAGTTCGCCCGCGAATACTTCGGCCACGAGCCCAGCCCGGTGGAGTCTGCCGCCGTACTGCTACGCTTGCACGCCGCGCCGATCTACTTCCACCGCAAGGGTCGCGGCCGCTTCCGCAAGGCCCCGACAGAAATCCTCCAGGCCGCCCTCATCGGCCTCGAAAAAAAGCGCCTGCAGGCCGCCTCTGTCGAGCGCATGCGCGACGAACTCCTCGCCAATCAGTTGCCCGAAGAGCTCAAGCCACTGGTCCGCCAGCTCCTCTACAAGCCTGACCGCAACCGTCTCGAGACCAAGGCCCTTGAAGCCGCCTGTGCCGAAAACGGCAAGTCGCCGGCCCGCCTGCTGCTCGACTGCGGCGCGCTGGCCTCGTCCCACGAGCTGCATTTCGACCGCTTCCTGTTCGAGTACTTCCCCACCGGCACCGCCTTCCCTGCCGTCGAGGAACCGACCGAAGCCGGCGAGCTGCCCCTGGCCGACGTGCGCGCCTTCTCCATCGACGACGCGGCCACCACCGAGATCGATGACGCGTTCTCCGTCACGCCCACCGCCACCGGCTGGCGTGTCGGCATCCACATCGCCGCGCCGGGCCTCGGTTTCGGCAGCGAATCGGGCCTCGACAACATCGCCCGTCAGCGCTTGTCCACGGTGTACATGCCGGGCAACAAGATCACCATGCTGCCGGAGGACATCGTCGGCCGCTTCACCCTCGGCGAAGGCCGTGACTGTCCGGCCCTGTCCCTGTACCTCGATGTCAGCCGCGACCTGATTGTCACCGGCAACGAATCGCGCATCGAGCGCGTACCGGTGGTTGCCAACCTGCGCCACCACGACATCGAGCCGGTCTTCAACGAAACCACCCTCACCGAGGACGGCCCGGACTTTCCGTGGAAGGCCGAGCTGACCCTGCTGTGGGAGCTCGCCAGCGTTCTCGAGGCCGGCCGCGGCAAGCCCGCCGCCAACCAGAACATGGTGGATTACAACTTCTCCGTAGACTGGAACGCAGTGACCGAAGACGGCCCCGGCCGCATCGAGATCGGCCGCCGTGCCCGCGGATCCCCGCTCGACAAGCTGGTGGCCGAGCTGATGATCGCCGCCAACAGCACCTGGGGCAAAGCCTTGGCCGATGCCGGCATCCCGGCCCTGTACCGGGCCCAGACTGGCGGCAAGGTGCGCATGACCACCGCCGCGGCGCCCCATGAGGGCCTCGGCGTCGATTGCTACGCCTGGTCCAGCTCGCCGCTGCGGCGCTATGTGGACCTGGTCAACCAGTGGCAGCTCATCGCCTGGATGCAGGGCAGCGAACCCACCTTTCCGCCCAAGTCGGCCGAACTGCTGGCCGCCATGCGCGACTTCGAGCTCACCTATGCCGCCTACGCCGAGTTCCAGCGCGGCATGGAGCGCTACTGGTGCGTGCGCTGGCTGCGCCAGGCCGGCCATCCGCCGGTCAGCGCCCGGGTGCTGCGTGAAAGCCTGGTTCGCCTGGAAAACATCCCGCTGATCTTCAAGGTTCCGTCGATGCCCACCCTGCCTCCCGGCACCCGGGTGCAACTGGCCATCGACAGCACCGACCTGATCGACGTGGAAGTGCGCGCCACCTATCTGGAGACCCTTGCCGAGGCAAGCGGTGCAGAGCCGCTCGAGAGCGAAGACGAACAGGAAAGCGAAAACCTGCCGGAGCCCGTCGAAGCCCCCCCGCCCGCGGCCACCGCCTGAGTCTTCGCATGATGCAGCAGCACGCCCCCCTTCCTGCTCCACCGGCACCCCCGCCTGCGTCCCCGCCACAGGCGGCGGGGAGCGCCTGGCCGAGCTTCGCCGGCGGCACCGCGCGCTATGCACTGGAATGGGGTGTCGGCCTGTCGCTGGCGATACACGCCCTGCTGCTGTCGATCCACTTCGTGATGCCTGACGCCAGTCGCTTCAAGCGCCAGGACAAAGGTCTCGAAGTGGTGCTGGTCAATTCGCGCCATGCCCAGCGCCCCGACCAGGCCGACCTGCTCGCCCAGGCCAACCTGGATGCCGGCGGCAACACCGAGACGCCTTCCCGCCCGGCCACGCCTCTGCCGCCGCAGGAGCAATCCCGCGTCGGCGACGGTCTCGTCGAAGCCCAGCGCCGCAGCGAACAGCCCCAGGCGCCGCAAATGCAGGCCATGACCGCGCCGAAGAGCAAGACGGCCATCGCCGTCGACCCGCAGCAGGTAACACCGACCGACTCACCCCGCCAGGTCTCCGGCTACGACCTCCTCGACAGTTCAGCGGCGGTTGCCCGCATCGAAGCCCAGATCGACAAGGACCTGGTGGATTACGCCTCGCGGCCGCGCAAGAAGTTCATCGGCGCCCGCACCCAGGAATACCGCTTCGCCCAGTACGTGGAAGACTGGCGCCAGAAAATCGAACGGGTCGGCACCCTCAACTACCCGGACGCCGCCCGCGGCAAGTTCTACGGCAGCCTGTTGCTGTCCGTCACCATCCGTGCCGACGGCACGGTGCAGAGCATCGACGTCCACCGCTCCTCCGGCGTCAAGGTACTGGATGACGCGGCCCGCCGCATCGTCCAGCTCGCCGCCCCCTACGCCGCCTTCCCGCCGGATATCCGCAAGGACACCGACGTGATCGAAATCACCCGCACCTGGACTTTCACCAACGCGGACATGCTGCAAACCTCCGCCAGAAAAGAGTGAGCCCCGCCATGGACCGTTACGCCGTAATCGGCAACCCGATCGCCCACAGCAAGTCGCCGCGCATCCAC
>NZ_SDKK01000012.1:0-139 GCF_008107625.1 Zoogloea oleivorans | reverse complement strand
CCGTTCAAGCTCGAAGCCTTCGACTTCGCCGACCGCCACACCCCGCGGGCCCAGGCGGCCGGCGCAGTGAATACGCTGGCCTTCGGCCCCGACGGCGTGCTCGGCGACAACACCGACGGCGCCGGCATCCTGCGCGACA
>NZ_SDKK01000014.1:106465-155690 GCF_008107625.1 Zoogloea oleivorans | reverse complement strand
GGGGCTTTTTGTTTTTACAGCTTGTACAGGACTATCGAATTTAGCGACCCGCTTTTCTCATGCTCCGTCTACACGATTAATCTCGTCAGATGTTTGCTGAAAAAAGAGTGTCGCCAGGCTGGAGGCCGCACAAATGAGCCAGAACCCGAAGAAACCGATCGAGTACGTCGCGATGGTCGAAAAATGTACCGGCTGCCCCAGCAAGTAAAGCTCCTGCGGGTTCACTACGGTAAAAAAGACAATTTCGACGATTCCGGCCACCAGAAAAGAAGGCCACAAAACCTGAATCAGCTTCAACATGCTCTAGCTCCCTGGGAACGGGCCTTCATCAAACCCACAAGCGTCAACCGTGCGAATGCTTCTCGTCTTCCGCAATATGACTCTTGGCAAAACGATACATATACGTACCGATTACCAGCACAAAACCAATTGTGAGCAAGCTCAGAATCCCGACATCGGTACTGAACAACTCTTTCCAGGCCATGACATCCTCCTTGTCAATCTACAGGTTTGAGATCGGCTGAATCAATCCGGATCTCGGTCTCTGAGGGGAGGAACGCGGTCCCTGATAGCCTCCAGCTACGGGACTCGTCTTCTAGAAGTACTTTCCAGTGAGCACTGTTCAGCGCGGACTGAACAGTGCCTCGATAAGAGCCGGCATTGCCTTCAAGCACCAGCTTCTGATCGAGCCCACCCTTGGTCGGATGGGCAAGGGTAAGAAGCAGTTTGGGGGGTAGTTCAACCCCCTTCTTGGCCGCGAGAACAACTGCAACATCCTCGGCTGTAAAGCGCACCTGCGCCGTAAGCCCCAGATCCATAGCAGCAGTCGCCCGAGCCAGGGTCTGATTGATGGCCAGCCCCTGCTTGTAGTAATCGTCTGCAACCAATCCGTCAAAAGTCGTCACCGCCAACCACATCGTGATGCTGCCAGCAATGACTGCGGTAACGGGCATAAGCATCAGAAGCCATGTCCAGCGCTCCTTGTACCAGGGGTTCGGGCTGTGTTTAGGTTGGGTCGCAGTCATATTCATAGGGTTGAATCTTTATCGGGGCAACAGGAAAGCCGTTTTTTCACGAACAGAAACTGTCTCGTCATCCATCGCCTTGACCTCAATATAAACAGTGTTCGACCCTGGTTTCCCCGACTCCGGCGGAACCGCAACCTCTACGGTTACAGCCTTGAGACCGGCCGCATCCACTTCAAAAGGCTGGGCCGGCGTGATCCAGACACCCTCAAGACCGCTCACCGACAAGGAAAAACGACGAGACTTTTCAGTCATGTTCATGACCTGAAGATTGTACACGTTGGCGATCAAGCCTCCCTCGACTTCGCGGCTAAGGGTTGACCGGTCCTTGATGACATCCACACGAAGTGTAGACCGGGTTGCCAGCCCCCATACGAACGCAGCACAGATTGCAACCAGCACGCCCGCGTAAATCATGATTCGCGGCCGCATGACATGCCCGACGATCTCCTTGCGACCCCAGTGACGCTTCATGGCGTTTTCAGTGGTGTACCGAATGAGCCCCTTCGGGTAACTCATCTTGTCCATGACCTGATCGCAGGCATCAATACAGGCAGCACAGCCGATGCATTCGTATTGCATTCCGTTGCGGATATCGATACCCGTCGGGCAAACCTGCACGCAAATACCGCAATCGACACAATCCCCTTTGGATACAGCCTTCGGCTCCACTCCTTTTTTCCTCGGACCACGCGGCTCACCACGATCGGGGTCATAAGTAATGACCAGGGTATCGGGGTCGAACATGACAGCCTGGAAGCGGGCATACGGGCACATGTATTTACAGACCTGCTCCCGCATCACACCGGCAAACAGGTAGGTAAACCCACCGTAAAAACAGATCCAGAACAGCTCCCAGGGGCCAAAACTGAAGCTTAGCGCCTCTCCGACCAACTCCCGGATCGGCGTGAAATAACCGACCAACGTAAACCCTGTCCAGAGCGAAAACGCGCCCCAGGCACCGAACTTGGCCGCCTTGAGTCCAATTTTTCGGATGCTCAAGGGTGACTCATCCAGCTTCATGCGCTGATTGCGATTACCCTCGATCTTCTCCTCAATCCACATGAATATCTCGGTATAAACCGTTTGGGGACATGCATAGCCACACCACAAGCGCCCCGCAACGGCCGTGAAGAAAAACAGCGAATAGGCACTGATAATCAGCAGAATGGCGAGAAAAAAGACATCTTGAGGCCAAAAAACCCAACCAAATATATAGAATTTACGCTCCACCACGTCAAGCAGAACAGCCTGACGATCCCCCCACGGCAACCAGCACAAACCATAAAAAATAAGTTGGGTCGCCCACACCAGGATCCAGCGCCAGGTAGCAAATATCCCGGTAACCGCACGGGGATAGACCTTTTGCCGGACGGCATACAAAGTGTCTTCCGCTTCTCCGCCAGCCTTCGCTTGCGGGTCGGGTTTTTTTGGGGCTTGGGTGTCTGGCCGGTTCATGATCGCCAAATAATAATATTCTAATATTTAATCTCAAAAACTCCCCGGGACCGGCCCGGGGAGTTTTTTACCAGGAGCAATGCTACTCCTTGTACGGTCTTACTTCTTTTCTTCGGCCGGCGCAGCGACGTTCTTGGACAAGCTAAGAACGTAGCCAGCCAACAGATGCACCTTGTCTTCGCCGAGGAATTCCTGGAAGGCAGGCATCTTGTTGGTCCGACCGTTGGTAACAGTCTCAATGATCGTCGCTTCAGCAGAGCTGTAGAGCCAGGTTTTGTCAGTCAGGTTCGGTGCGCCAAGAGCCGGCGTCCCCTTCCCTTCCGGACCATGACAAGCCACGCAGTTCTGGGTGAAGAGTTCCTTGCCACGCTGAGCCCGCAGGGAATCATGGGCCAGACCGGAAAGGGAGCGCACGAAGTTAGCCACATCCTTCACACCATCTGCACCAAGCGCCGGACCAAACGGCGGCATCATGCCCTGACGGCCACCGAGCAGCGTCGTCTTGATCGTCTCCGGCTCACCACCATACAGCCAATCGGCGTCAGTCAGGTTCGGGAACCCCTTGGCGCCCTTGGCATCGGCACCATGACACTGAGCGCAGTAAGTCACGAACAAGCGTTGCCCCATGGCATTGGCTTCCTTGTCGCCAGCCACTGCATTGAGGTCCATGGTGCGGAACTTCGCGAAGATCGGGCCGTACTTCTCAGCTGCCGCCTTCTGCTCAGCTTCCCATTGCCCCACAGCAGACCAGCCGAGCTTACCCTGATTGTTGCCAAAGCCCGGATACATGCTCAGATAAGCGATCGCAAAAATGATCGTAATCCAGAACATGTACATCCACCAACGCGGCAGCGGATTGTTGTACTCCTGCAGGGTTTCATCCCATACGTGGTCATGCAGCCCCACCGGACCGGAAGTCCGCTTGGTCGTATTGGAGACCAGCACGAACACGCAGAAACCGATGCTCAGAAACACCAGCACCATCACGTAGGCGTTCCAGAAACCGCTAACAAAGTCAGCCATTTTTATTTCCTTCTTTGGTTTGCCGCCCCGCGCCGGGGGCAGGCAATTCGTCCTCGCTGAACGGCAGGAGCGCTGCCTCGTCAAATCCCTTTCGCGCGCGGCCACTGTAAGCCCAGATGGTGATGCCGAGAAAACACACCAAAGCCAGAACCGTCAGCACCACACGTGCATCATTGATATCCAAGATTTCGCTCCTTCGTTCTCCGAATGATCTACTGTTTTTCCGGAGCGGCCGCAGGAGCCGGAGCTTCTGCAGGCGCTTCAGATGCCGCCGGAGCCTGGGCAACCGCCGCCACCGCGGTCTTGCCGGCGTTCAGCGCAGTACCCATCCCCTGCAAGTAGGCGATCAAGGCGTCAAGCTCCGTCTTCCCCTCAAGTTCCTTGCGGGCACCCTTGATCTCATCATCAGAGTAAGGAACGCCGACCCTGCGCAGCGCAATCATCTTCGCTTCGATGTCATCGGCCTTTGCCGGACGGTCCAACCATGCAAAGGCAGGCATGTTCGACTCGGGCACGACGTCACGCGGATTCAGCAGGTGAATGCGGTGCCACTGGTCGGAGTAACGACCGCCAACGCGAGCCAGATCGGGCCCCGTACGCTTGGAACCCCACTGGAAGGGGTGGTCATAAACGTACTCACCAGCCACAGAGTAGTGACCGTAGCGCTCGGTTTCTGCACGGAACGGACGGATCATCTGCGAATGGCAGTTGTAGCAGCCTTCGCGGATGTAGACGTCGCGGCCGACGAGACGCACGGGATCGTAAGGCTTGAGGCCTTCCACCGGTGTGGTAGTGGACTTCATGTGAAAAAGCGGAACGATTTCCACCAGACCGCCAATGCTGACAGTCAGCAGCGTCAGGACGATCAGCCAGCCAACCTTGCGTTCAATAAAGTCGTGATTCGATTGAGCCATGATTATATTTCCTCCCGATCAGGCGTGAGCGCCGGCAGGAGCCAGCACCGGAGCGTCGTAGGCCTTTTGACCCGAGATCGTCTTCACCATGTTGTAGAACATGATCAGCATGCCAGTCAGGAACAGCACACCGCCGACAACACGGATGGTCCAGAACGGGTAGCTAGCCTTCACGGACTCGACGAAGGAGTAGGTCAGGGTGCCATCCGGGTTGGTTGCACGCCACATCAGGCCTTGCATCACGCCGGAAATCCACAGGGAAGCGATGTACAGCACAATGCCAATGGTCGCAATCCAGAAGTGGGTGGTGATCAGCTTGGTGGAGTACATCTCGGTCTTGCCGTACATGCGCGGGATCAGGTAGTACATGGCGCCAATCGACACCATGGCAACCCAGCCCAGAGCGCCGGAGTGCACGTGACCGACAGTCCAGTCGGTGTAGTGCGACAGGGCGTTAACCGTCTTGATGGACATCATCGGACCTTCGAAGGTCGACATGCCGTAGAAAGACAGGGAGGTGACCAGGAACTTCAGGATCGGGTCGGTGCGCAGCTTATGCCAGGCACCCGACAGGGTCATGATGCCGTTGATCATGCCACCCCAGGACGGAGCCAGCAGAATCAGGGAGAAGACCATGCCAACAGACTGGGTCCAGTCGGGCAGCGCAGTGTAGTGCAGATGGTGCGGACCCGCCCACATGTAAGTGAAGATCAGCGCCCAGAAGTGCACCACCGACAAACGGTAGGAGTACACAGGGCGACCAGCCTGCTTCGGCACAAAGTAGTACATCATGCCGAGGAAGCCTGCCGTCAGGAAAAAGCCCACGGCATTGTGACCATACCACCACTGGATCATCGCATCCTGAACACCGGCATAGGCCGAGTAGGACTTGGTGAGGGAGACCGGGATTTCAGCGCTATTAACCAGGTGCAGCAAGGCAACGGTCAGAATGAAAGCGCCGTAGAACCAGTTGGCGACATAGATGTGTGTCGTCTTGCGGGTTGCGATCGTGCCGAAGAACACGACAGCATAGGAAACCCATACTACGGTAATCAGGATGTCGATCGGCCACTCGAGTTCCGCGTACTCCTTACCGGAAGTGAATCCCAGCGGCAGAGTAATAACGGCAAGAAGAATAACGAGTTGCCAGCCCCAGAAAGTAAAGGCAGCAAGGCCCGGGGCGAACAAACGGGTGTGACAGGTACGCTGCACGACGTAGTAGGACGTTGAAAAAAGCGCACAGCCACCAAACGCAAAAATTACCGCGTTGGTGTGGAGCGGGCGAAGCCGTCCAAAGTGCAGCCATTCGGCAAAGTTCAATTCGGGCCACACGAGCTGTGCTGCGACGATCACGCCGACCAGCATGCCCACGATACCCCATACCACCGTCATGATGGCGAACTGCCGCACGACTTTATAGTTGTAAGTCTGCGATTGCATGTGAGTCACCTCATCTTAAAAAAAACAAAACCCCCCTGACTGCTCGGCGGCGGACCGTCGGCAGGCTTCCGCGGAAGGATACGCCGCGATAAGGGCGACATTTTGACACAGATCAACTTTATTGCGCCGCACGAAGGACGGGGTTCGTTGCGCGGTGTGCATCTCCGAGGAGTCAATGCCCCACAAAAAAACAGCACTCCAGGCTCAGTTTCAATCCGCTTGTATATACATCAGTGCTGAATTTGGCCTGATCGCAGACCGCCAGCCAGCCTTTCAGCTGAGCCAATAAGCTCTGACCCCACAGACTCGACTGCAGATCGCCGACCCAGCCCGAATGCACAACATGGCGGACTGAAAAAACAAGCCCCCCCACACCCAACACTCAACTTTTTACGAACCAAACCTTCCAACAATTCTGATTTTATTTAGCACTTCAGGGAGCTATCCTTGACAATCTAGTACTCTCAAACGACAGGAGACACGAATGAAATCCTTTGCCCTGATGACCGCCGCCCTGGCCCTGGGCTTTACCCTTGTGACCAGCGATGCCGAGGCTGCGAAGCGCTTCGGCGCCGGCAAATCCTCGGGCATGCAGCGCCAGGAACTGAGCCAGCCCAAGTCACCGAATGCCACACCGGCCACCCCAGCCCAGGCACCAGGAGCTGCCGCTGTGCCCGCCCGCTCCCAAGCCGCTGCGGGCGCGCCGGCAGCCCAGCCCAAGCGCTCCTGGATGGGCCCCCTGGCCGGTCTGGCCGCCGGTATCGGTCTGGCCGCACTCGCGTCTCACTTTGGTTTCGGTGAAGAACTCGCTTCGATGATGATGATGGGCCTTCTCGCCGTTGGCGTCATGCTGGTAATCGGCTTCTTCATGCGCCGCCGTGCCGCAGCCCAGAAACCGGCTCTGGCCGGAATGGGTGGCATGCAGTACTCCGCGGCAGGGGCATCCCCGACACCTGCAGAAACCACGTCGGCTCCGGCATTTGGTGGCGGCAGTGCTGCTGCAACGCCACTTGAAAGCGCCGCAGTGGCCGCAGCCACAGTCGCACCGGCGGTCGGCAATATTCCTGCCGACTTCGATGCAGAAGCCTTCGTCCGCAACGCCAAACTGAACTTCATCCGCCTGCAGGCAGCCAACGATGCCCGCAACCTCGAGGACATCCGCGAATACACCACGCCGGAAATGTTCGCCGAGATCAAGATGGGCTGGATGGACCAAGTCGCCGGCACCGACAAGACCGATGTGGTCACCCTCAACGCCGAAGTGCTTGACGTCGCCGAAGAGGCCACCCGTTACATTGTCAGCGTCCGTTTCACCGGCCTGCTGCGGGAAGAAGCCAACGCCTCGCCGGAAGTCATCGACGAGATCTGGCATCTCACCAAGCCGCGCAGTGGCAACGGCGGCTGGCTGGTCGCCGGCGTACAACAGGTCGTCTGAACGTCTGAGCAGTACTATAAAGCCCCTGCACGAACCGCAAAGTTCGAAGCAGGGGCTTTTAAGCGACTTTCCCTGGAAGACCCGCGGTCATCCCGACAACTCATTCGCAGAGTCCCCCGGCAGCACCACCCCACCGCTTCCCATCGCCTCCAGGCCCGCCTTGGCGGCAGCCGAAATGGCCAGCACACAGGGATGAGTCAGTCGCCGCTCCACCGAAATCGCGTAATACTCGATACGCACCTCCTCGGCCCGCCCCAGCACAACCAGGTCGCCGGTCCCAAGGATCTCCTGCTCGATGGCCGTCGGCACAGCAAAGGCTCCTACACCGGCCCGTCCGAAGGCCGTCATCAGCGCCGTATCGTCGAACTCCCCGGCAATGCGTGGCCGCAAACGCTTGCGATCAAGCCAGTCCTCGAACTTGCGACGGATCGCCGAATCCTCGCCCGGCAGCAAGGTTGGCAGTTCGCCCATGCAAGCCGGAAAGGCGTGTACCTTGTCGCCGAGTAGCGAACGGGCAGCAATGAAGCTCAGTCCCGACTCACCCAGTCGATGGTTATAGGCCCGCACATCCACCGTCGGCGGGATGGGCGAATCGGCAATAACCAGATCCAGCCTGTGCACCGCCAGCTCGGTGAGCAAGCGGTCCAGTCGCCACTCCCGGCAGATGATGCGCACCGGATCCGCCGGGTCCACCGCCGGACGCAGCAGGCGATAAGCGATCGACTTGGGAACTGCGTCCGACACGCCCACCCGGAACTCCACCGGCCGCCCCTTCGGGTAATGGCGCAGGGCCTGCTCCAGCTCGGCACTGAGGGAGAACATCTCGTCGGCGTACTCCATCGCCATCCGCCCAGCAGGCGTCAGCTCCAGGGCACGCCCGTCACGGGCAAAAAGCTGGGTATCCAGGCTGTCCTCAAGCAGTCGAATCTGACCGCTGATGGTCTGGGGCGTCACATGGAGGGCCTCGCCGGCCCTCACCACACCACCGCTGCGGGCGGTTTTCCAGAAATAGAAAAGGTGCTTCAGGTTCATCCTCAGGCTCCCTGCCAAGTGCATTATTTATTTCGTAAAAACCGAACCAACAATCATCTTAATACGACTTTACCGCAACATCGAACACACCTAAAGTGGAATCTCTGCAACGCAAAGGAGACGTCACCATGGAAGTCCAGATCAAGGCCAAGGGCCTGCCCTCCGCCAAGCACCTGCGCAATCACGCGGCCCGCCGCATCCGCTCGGCACTGGAGCGCTTCGGTCATGCAGTACAGTCGGTTACGGTCCGTATGTCAGACATCAACGGGCCGCGCGGCGGTGCCGACAAGCTGTGCCGGATCGTGATCCAGATGAAGAATCGCTCCGTCGTCATGGAAGAGCTCGGGTCCGACATGCGCCGGGTCATCGACCGCCTGAGCGACCGTGTCCAGTACAGCGTGTCGCGCCAGATGGGGAAACTTGTCCAGGTGAACCGCCTCGTGCTGGCTCCACAACTTGAGCCCATCCCCGCATAAGCCCGCCCCCAGGCTCACGACAGCCCCATTCGGGGCTGTCACACACCTTAGCCCCCGCTGCACACACCCTGACCAGCCCGCCGAGATCGGCTAAAATCACGGCCCGAACGCCATCTGCGGGATCAAAACCCCGCCATGACCGCCATGCTGCGACTCTCCGAACTCCGCCTTCCCCTCGATCACCCCGCCGAAGCCCTGGCCCCCGCCATCGTCAAGCGCCTCGGCATTTCTGCCGAAGAACTGATCAGCTTCACCGTCTTCAAGCGCAGCTACGACGCGCGCAAGAGCCACTCCCTGTCCTTCATCTACATCATCGACATGGCGGTGAAGAACGAGGCTGCGCTGCTCAGGAAGTTCGCCGACGACATTCACGTCAAGGCCACACCGGACACCGAATACCACTTCATCGGCACGGCCCCGCCGCACTTCGACCATCGCCCGGTGGTCATCGGCTTCGGCCCGTGCGGCATCTTCGCGGCGCTGATCCTCGCCCAGATGGGCTTCAAGCCCATCGTGCTGGAGCGCGGCAAGGCCGTGCGCGAACGCACCCAGGACACCTGGGGCCTGTGGCGCAAGAACACCCTCAACCCCGAATCCAACGTGCAGTTCGGCGAGGGCGGCGCCGGCACCTTCTCGGACGGCAAGCTGTACAGCCAGATCAAGGACCCGAAACACTACGGCCGCAAGGTGCTCACCGAGTTCGTCAAGGCGGGTGCCCCCCCCGAGATCCTCTACGTGGCCAAGCCGCACATCGGCACCTTCCGGCTGGTGGGGATGGTCGAGGCCATGCGTGCTGAAATCCAGCAGTTGGGCGGGGAAATCCGCTTCCAGCAACGCGTCACCGAAGTCGTGATCGAAGACGGTCAGGTGCGCGGCGTAAAGACCGCCAGCGGCGACGAGATCCGCACCGACCACGTGGTGCTGGCCCTTGGCCACAGCGCCCGCGACACCTTCGAGATGCTCCATGAAAAGGGCGTTTTCATGGAAGCCAAGCCCTTCTCGGTGGGCTTTCGCATCGAACACCCGCAAAGCCTCATCGACAAGGCCCGCCTCGGCGCTCACGCCGGCCACCCGCTGCTCGGCGCGGCCGACTACAAGCTGGTGCACCACGCCGCCAACGGGCGTTCGGTATATAGCTTTTGCATGTGCCCGGGCGGCACGGTGGTGGCCGCCACTTCCGAGCCCAACCGGGTCGTCACCAACGGCATGAGCCAGTATTCGCGCAACGAGCGCAACGCCAACGCGGGCATCGTCGTCGGCATCACGCCGGCCGATTACCCGGGCGGTCCGCTGGCCGGCGTCGAATTCCAGCGCCAGCTCGAGAGCCACGCCTTCGTCCTTGGCGGCGGCACCTACGAAGCCCCAGGCCAGTTGGTCGGCGACTTCCTGAAGGGCAAGGCATCCACCGAATTGGGCAGTGTCGAGCCGTCCTACAAGCCCGGCGTGCACCTCACCGACCTGGCCACGGCCCTGCCCGACTACGCCATCACCGCCATGCGCGAAGCCCTGCCGGCCTTTGATCGGCAGATCAAGGGCTTCAACCTCTACGACGCGGTGCTCACCGGCGTTGAAACACGCACCTCTTCGCCGCTGCGCATCACCCGCGGTGAAGACTGCCAAAGCCTCAACGTGAAGGGCCTCTACCCGGCCGGTGAAGGCGCGGGCTACGCGGGCGGGATCCTGTCAGCGGGCGTCGACGGCATCAAGGTTGCCGAGGCCGTAGCCGCAGAACTGCTCAAAGGGTCGTAAACAAGTCAGCGGCTCACGTATGAGCGGAAGCTGTTTTCCCGCCCCAGCACAAGCCGGCCGAACTCGTCGAGCATGGCTGGGCAAACGGACTCGAGCGGCAGGGTACAGGTGGCGTAGCCAAGACGTTCCAGGTTGCGGGACTCCACCACCACCGTCCGGTTTTCAAAATCGGCCCGCCACACGACCTGCACGTTAACCTCGTCGATCACCGTGAAGGAGCCGTGCTCCAGCTCCCTCTGGCGGTTGCGCTTTTCCTGGCATTCGAACTTGAGACCCAGATCGAAGAGCACCTGACGCAAGCGCTCGACGGCGCCGCCTGCCCGTTCGAGGGTACGCTGGCCGGGGCCCTTGAGGGTGTAGCCGAGGGTAACCCGCTCGATACAACCGCCATCCTGTGCAGCCTGGGTACGAAAATCCGAATAACCCTCCAGCCAGGCCAGGTTGCGAAAGGCATCGTCGGAATCAAGAAAGTAATAGCGGCGGGCCACCTGCGGCTTGAGGTAGTTGAGCTGGCTCGTCAGCGCGTGAAAATAATCGAATACGGCCCGCAGTTGGCGGTCGAGGGCCGAGCGTGCCGCGTCGCCACGCCGGGAAGCATCGCCCTCCAGCTGTTTGCGGTTGGCGACCTCGTCCTTCAACTGGTCGAGCAGACTGCCGAACGAAACCGGCTCAACGGCCGGTGCCGCGACCGGAGTGGGTTCACAGGGCTGCTCGACGCCACGAACCGGCGGAAAATCTGCGCCCGACGACACCTCCGGATAGTCAGACTTCGACCCGCCCATTCCCGTGTATCGGGCATCGATCTGCTGTACCCGCTTGCGCGCCGCTTCAATGTCGAAGGCAGCAATATCAGCCAGCAAGGCAGCGGCCTCGGCATCGAGATTCCGCACCTCCGGCCGCGCACCGGCAGGCTCTGGGGAATCGCCCTTCCCTGCGCCGGGAACATCACTTGAAACGCCAGGGGAGAAGCGGGGGCCAGGAAAAGCAGAAGTCATAAAATCCGCATCAAGAAGCGTCAGAAAATAATCAAAAAGAGACAAACTGCGCAGGCGGCAAGTATTCCGCCAGAGCACGCCGGGGTCAATCCCAAGACAGGTATAAATCCCGACGGGATCCCCTGCCAAAAAATCGCTGGCCGCACGCCATCGCAACCGTAATGCTTGCAGCCGGGGGAACGCTGCGGTTAGACTCCGCCTCGTTACGGGTGCCGACTCCGCTTCTGCGGGGAAGGTGAAACGGGAAGTTCGGTGACGTCGGGAGCATGCTCTCCCTGACCATTCCGACGCAGCCCCCGCTGCTGTAAGCCTGACGAATCTGCTCCACGCCACTGTGCCTTTTGCATGGGAAGGTTGGCAGATGAGGATGAAGGCGAGCCAGAAGACCGGCCTGTGACGTTGTGGTGTGGTATTGGCCCCGGGGTGTGGGCAGAGCCGACCGATGGGCTTGCCCGACCATTGACGTCCGTCCCGTTCCCGCTGCCTTTCCCGGAACTGTTCCCGCTCTGCTGGTCTGCGTTCGCCCGGCCTTCCGGCCACCGGTCCGTTTGTTCGTTTTTCGCTGCTTCTGCACGCGCCCCGATGTCTTGCCGCACTTCGTCCAATCGCCACGAAGGGAAGCAAAATGCACATCGAACCGGGGTACGTCGCCAGTGCCAAAATCGTCGTCGCCAACATCGCAGCCGTCACGCTGCTCGGCAGCCAGTCCGTCCATCTCCTCAAGCAACCGCAACTGATCGTCCGCAGCCTCATCGCAGCCGCGTTCTTCACGCTGTTCATGCAGGCCCTCCACCTCAAGGTGGGTCCGTCTGAGCTGCACTTCCTCGGCGCCATGCCGATCTACCTGGCCCTCGGCTTCGTGCCGGCCCTGTTCGGTTTTGCCCTCGGCCTGCTCGTCCAGGGCCTGCTCTTCGAGCCGACCGATCTGGTCCACCTGGGCGTCAATACCCTGTCCCTCGCCCTCCCGCTGGTGCTGGTGCATGCCACCTTCGGCCAGCGCCTGGGCAAGGCCAGCGTGCGCAGCATCCTCAAGCTCGACGCGGCTTTCTACAGCGGCGTGACCCTGATGGTCGGCTTCTGGCTGGCCATCGGTGAAGTCGCCACACCGCTGTCGGTCTGGCTGGGCTTCGCGTCGTCCTACGCTGCCATCGTGATCGTCGAGCCAGTATTCACGCTGCTGGTGCTGCACGCCCTCGCCCGCCGGCAGGACAGCGCCGCCGTGCGCTACTGCTTCCAGCCGCAGGCGCTCTGAGCCATGACCGGCAAGGTCTGGTTCGTGGGCGCCGGTCCGGGCGACCCGGAGCTGCTCACCGTGAAGGGTCGCCGCCTGCTTGAAGAGGCTGGCGCGATCCTCTACGCCGGTTCGCTGGTCAGCCAGGCAGCGACCCTGTTCGCGCCTCCGGGCTGCGAAATCCGCGACTCGAAGGACATGACGCTGGAGGAGATGACCTTCTGGCTCCTCGACCAGTGCGCCCGCCACGCCACCGTGGTGCGCCTGCAGACCGGCGACCCCGGCCTGTACGGCGCCCTCGTCGAGATGACCCGGCCGCTCAGCGCAGCAGGTATCGACTGGGCGGTGGTGCCAGGCGTGTCGTCGGCCTTCGCCTCGGCGGCGGCGGCCGGCGAAACCCTGACCCTGCCGGAAGTGACGCAGACGGTGATCCTCACCCGCGTGGCCGGGCGCACGCCCATGCCGCCGGGGGAGGAACTGGAAGCCCTCGCCGCCCACCGCACGACCCTGTGCATCTTCCTGTCGATCACCATGCTCCACGAGGTGCAGCGTGCCCTGCGCGCCGCCGGCTGGGCCGAGGACGCGCCCATTCTGGTGGTGCAGAAGGCCAGTTGGCCCGGCGAGGAGAAGGTCGTCCGCGGCACCCTCGCCGACATCAAGAAGCGCTGCCAGGCCGAGAAGATCGCCAGCCAGGCCATGATCATCGCCAGCCCCGCCCTGGGCGCCGCCGACTGGCCCACCCTCGCCCGCTCCAAGCTCTACGACCCTGCTTTCGGCCACCGCTTCCGCAAGGCCTCGGCGATCCCCACGGAGAACCCCGCATGAACACCACTTCCATCCTGCTGGTCGGCCACGGCTCGCGCAACCGGGACGGCAACACCGAAATCCTCCACTTCGCCGCCCAGTGGCGCGAGCGTCACCCGGCCTGGCGCATCGAAACCTGCTTCATCGAACACGCCGACGTGCTGCTCGACGGCGGCCTCGACCGGGCCGCCCGCGACGCTCGCCAGGTGCTGGTGATCCCCTTCATCCTCAACGCCGCCGGCCACGTGAAGATGGAACTGCCGGCCGCCATCGAGGAAGCCCGCGCCCGTCACCCAAGCGTGCGCTTTTCCTGCACCCGCCACCTGGGCATGGGCCGCGAAATCCTCAAGGTGCTGCAAGGCCAGCTCGACCGCCTGATGAAGGCACTCCATGTGCCCGACCCGCAAACCACCGGCGTGATCCTCCTCGGTCGCGGCTCGTCCGATGCCGGCGCCAACGGCGAACTGGCCAAGATGGCCCGCTGGCTCTTCGAGGACAACGATTTCGAGCTGGTGGACCTGGCCTTCACCGGCGTCACCTGGCCACGCCTCGAAAGCGTCGTCCAGCGCCAGGCCCGGCTGGGCATGACGCAGATCTGCGTGGTGCCGGTGTACCTGTTCACCGGCGTACTGATGGAGCGCATCAAGGCCCAGGTCGAACGCCTGCGCGGCCAGTACCCGCAGATCGCCTTCGCACTGGGCACCCACTTCGGCTTCGACAAGGGCATTTTCGAGCTGCTCGACAGCAAGGTGACCGGGGCCGAGCTGCCTGAAGGCGGACTGCTGGAATGCGACGGCTGCAAGTACCGCCAGGCCGCCGAAGCCGAACACCTGCACGACCACAGCCATACCCACACCAACCATGGCCACCCGCACCACCACGAACCCGCCCACGCCTGACATGCGCACAGCCAACATCGTCACCGAACAGCTCACCGCCGCCGGCCGTGCCATCGAGCACGACTCCTTTGCCATCATCGACCAGGAAGTCGGCCACCACGCCTACAGCGCCGAGCAATGGCCGCTGGTGCGCCGCATGATCCACGCCAACGCCGACTTCGAATTCAACGGCCTCACCGCCTTCCACCCGCAGGCCATGCAGGCCGGCCTCGCCCGCATCCTCCAAGGCGGCACGCCGGTGGTGGCCGACGTGGAGATGATCTGCGTCGGGCTGTCGGCCCCGCGTCTGGCCCACTTCGGCATCACCACCCACCAGTTCATCTCCGACCCGGACGTGATCGCCGCCGCCCAGGCTGAAGACACCACCCGCGCCGTACAAGCCATGCGCAAGGCCTGGCGCCGCGGCCTGCTGGAAGGCGCCATCATCGGCATCGGCAACGCCCCCACGGCACTGATCGAAGTCGTCCGCCTGATCCGCGACGAAGGCCTGCGTCCGGCGCTGGTAGTCGGCATGCCGGTCGGCTTCGTGTCGGCGGCGGAATCGAAGGACCTGCTGATGGCCATCGAGGACGTGCCCTGGGTGGCCATCCGCGGGCGCAAGGGCGGCTCGACCTTGGTCGTCGCCGCCATCCACGCCCTCCTCGGCGTCGCCGAGGAACACCAGCGCCACGCCGCCTGAGGCTGCAATGACGGTTCACGCTCCTGCCAGCACGCCGGCTGAAAAAATCCGCAAGGGCGACCCCAAACGGGATCGCGGCAACCGCACGGGCTTTTCCACCGGAGCCAACTCCGCCGCCGCCGCGGCTGCGGCCACCCTCGGGCTGGTGCACGGCCGGGTGCCAGAGGCCATCGAGTGCGTGCTGCCCAACACCCAGCGGGTACGCTTCACTATCACCGACGGATGGACCGACGGCCAGCGCGCCCGCGCGGTCAGCATCAAGGATGCCGGTGACGACCCGGACGCCACCAACGGCGCCCACCTCACCGCCGAGGTCGAACGCCTGCCCGGCGCTTTCGGCCAGATCATCCTGCGCGGCGGGCCCGGCGTCGGCACCGTCACCAAGTCCGGTCTCGGCCTCGACGTGGGCGGCCCGGCCATCAACCCGGTGCCGCGCAAGAACATCAGCGACAACGTGCGTGCCGCCGGCGCCCCCATCCTCGAGGCCGGCGACGGCATCGCCGTGACCATCTCGGTGCCCGGCGGCGAGGTGATGGCCACCAAGACCCTCAACGCCCGCCTCGGCATCCTCGGCGGCATCTCCATCCTCGGCACCACCGGCATCGTGCGGCCCTACTCCACCGCAGCCTTCCGGGCCAGCGTGGTGCAGGCGGTGGATGTAGCCGCCAACCAGGGCCAGACCAGCGTCGTCTTTACTACCGGCGGGCGCACCGAAAAATGCGCCATGCGCAGCTTTCCGGAACTCGACGAAGCCTGCTTCGTGCAGATGGGTGATTTCGTGAAGGCCGCCTTCCAGACCGCGGTGAAGCAGAACATGCGCCACATCATCGTTGGCGCCATGGTCGGCAAGCTCACCAAGATCGCCCAGGGCTTGTCGGTCACGCACGCCTGGCGCGAGGAGATCGACCGGGAGCTGATCGCCTCCGCCGCCGAAGAAATCGGCGCCCCGCCCGACCTGATCGAAGAGATCCGCGCCGCCGAAACCGCCCGCTTCGCCGCCGAACGCCTGGCCGAGCTGAACCTCGCCACGGCCTTCCACCGGGCCCTGGCCGTACGCGCCATACGCAGCCTGCGCGAACGCTACCCCGGCCCCCACCGCCTCACCGTGCTCGCCTGCAATTTCGAGGGCGTACCCATCGTTACCGTGGAAGAACATGAACTCGCCTGAACCCTGTGCCCTCATCGGCATCCTCGACGACGGCTGGTCTGGCCTGGGCGACACCGCCCGCGCCCGCCTGCTCGAAGCCGACCTCGTCATCGGCGCCCAACGCACGCTGGACCTGATTGCCGCCTGCCGCCCCTCGCGGGTTGAGCAAAGGACGATGGACGGCCAGCTCGGCCGCGTTCCCGAGTGGATTCGCACTGCACGGGAGGCCGGACGCAGCGTCGCCGTGCTCGCCACTGGCGACCCCCTGTGCCATGGCATCGGCAGCTTCCTCGTCGGTAAGCTAGGGCCGGACGCCATCGACATCCTCCCCGCTGCCTCCACGCTGCAACTGGCCTTCGCCCGCCTCAAGAAAAGTTGGCCGGCAGCAAAAGTCGTCTCCGTGCACAGCCGCGACGCTGGCGAATGGCTGACTGGCGCCACACCGGACCACGGCCTCTACCCCCTCGTCCGCGCCGCCGCCGAACACACCCTGATCGGCGCCTTTACCAGCCCGGAGAACAGCCCGGATCGCATCGCCCGCGCGCTCGTTACCGCCGGCCACGGCGACGACTTCCGCCTCTCGGTCGCCGCCCGCCTGGCCCTGCCTGATGAAACCCTCTTCGCCAACCTGGCCTTGGCCGACGCCGCGGCGATGCATTTCCCCGACCCGAACATCGTCGTGCTCGAACGCCTCGCACCGCCCCAGCACCGCGCCACCTTCGGCTTCGAGGACGCCGATTTCGTCCAGCGCGCCCCCGAGAAAGGCCTCATCACCAAACAGGAAGCCCGCGCCCTGTCGCTGGCCAAGCTGCGCCTGCGCCCGGACAGCCTGGTGTGGGACATCGGCGCCGGCTCCGGCTCGGTGGGCCTCGAAGCCGCCCGCCTGGCGCGGAACGGCCACGTGTGGGCGATCGAGAAAAACCCCGGCGATGCCGCCAACGCCCGCGAGAACGCCCAGCGCCTGCGCGCCAGCAACTACACACTGATCGAAGGCAAGGCCCCGGCCAGCCTCGACACCTGGCCCGATCCCGATGCCGTCTTCATCGGCGGCTCCGGCGGCGAGCTGGCCGAGCTGGTCCGCCTCATCCTCGCCCGCCTCGCCCCCGGCGGCCGGCTGGTGATGAACTTCGTGACGCTGGAAAACCTCGCCACCGCCACCGCCGCGCTCAACGAAGCCGGCGCTGCGTGGGACGTGGTCCAGCTGCAGGCGGCGCGCAGCCAGCCCATCCTCGACATGCACCGCCTCGCCGCCCAGAACCCGGTGTGGATCGTCTCCGCCACCAAGGAATCCCCATGAACAAAGCACCTCTCGGGCGCCTGATCGGCGCCTCCCTCGGCCCCGGCGACCCACAGCTGATCACCCGCCGCGCCTGGGCCGCCCTGCAATCCGGCGCCCGCTGGCTCTACCCGGTGAAGAAGGCCGAGGAATCGTCCTACGCCCTCGGCATCGTCGAACGCGGTGGCCTGCCCGTGCCAGCGGACGCCGAAGCGCTGGTCTTTCCGATGACCCGCGACGCCATCGCCCTCGCCAAGGCCTGGGCCCGCGCAGCCACCCGCACTGTCGAACTGCTTCAGCAAGGCCGCGACCTGGTCTTTCTGGTCGAAGGCGACGCGTCCACCTTCGCCACCTTCGGCCATCTGACCCGGGTCGTGCGCGAGCTGGCGCCGGAGGTCATCGTCGACACCATCCCCGGCGTCAGCTCCTTCGCCGCCGCCGCGGCCAGCACCAGCCTCACGCTGGCCGAAGAGGACGAAACCTTCGCGGTAATCCCCGCTGCCTATGGCGTGGAAGTGATCGACCGCCTGCTCGACGAGTTCGACACCCTCGTGCTGCTCAAGGTGAAACCGCTGATCGACGAAGTGCTGGCGCTGCTCGAAAAGCGCGACCTGCTCGCCACCAGCTGCTTCATCGAGAAGGTCGGCTCACCCGACGAGCGCATCGTGCACGACGTGGCCAGCCTGGCCGGCGAGAAGGTCAATTACCTGTCCCTGATGCTCGTCCAGAACCCCAAGCGGGTCCGCGGCGAGCTGCGCCGGGGCTGCCGCAAAACCCGCCCGGCAAGCCCACATTGTGGGTCGGACTGAAGTCCGACCCACAAAACCATCACCCAAATAGACCTGAACCCGCATCCATGCTGCCCTTCTCCAACCAAAAGATCGCCGTCGTCTCGATCACCCGCCACGGCATCGCCCTGGCCGGCCACGTGGTCGCCGCCCTGCCCGGCGCACGCCTGTTCGCCCCCGAGAAATTCGCTGCCGAAGCAGAAGCCGCCGCCCCCGGCGCGGCCAGCTGCTACGCGGGCAAGACCGGCGAGCAGATTCCGATCCTGTTCTCCAACTTCGACGGCATCGTCGCCATCGTGTCCCTCGGCGCGATGGTCCGGCTGGTTGCCCCGCACCTCGGCAAGAAGGAATCCGACCCGGGCGTGGTGGTCATCGACGAAGCCGGCCGCTTCGTCATCCCCATGCTCTCCGGCCACCTGGGCGGCGCCAACGCGCTGGCCGGCACCATCGCCGCCGCACTCGACGCCACCACCGTGCTCACCACTGCCTCCGACGCCCGCCAGACCCTCGCCGTCGATCTGCTCGGCCGCGAACTGGGATGGACCTTCGAAGCCAGCCACGACGAAATCGTCCGGGCCAGCGCCGCGGTGGTGAACGATGAACCCGTCGCTCTCGTGCAGGAGGCCGGCAGTACGGACTGGTGGCCACGTCATGCCAACGGCCGCAGCGGCGCTCTGCCCGCCAACCTGCACTGCTTCACGCGCCTCGAAGACGTGGAACCGGAACGCTTCGGCGCCGTACTGTGGATCAGCCACCGGCAGCAACCCGCCGAGCTTGCCCTCCGTCTGGCCGGCAAGCAGGTGACCTACCGCCCGCCGCTCACCCCATGAATGCATTCCGGCCCATCGCCCTTGGCATCGGCTGCGACCGGGGCACCCCGGCCACGACCCTTGTGTGGGCCGTCGTCGACGCCCTCGCCGCCTGCGATGCAAACTTGCTGGACGTGGTGGCTGTGGCCAGCATCGACCTGAAAGCCGACGAACCCGGCCTGCTTGAACTCGCTCGCTGGCAAGGCTGGACGATCCATTTCTACCCGGCCGCCAAGCTCGCCGCGGTATCCGTGCCGCACCCCTCGGAAACGGTGCGCAAATACACCGGGACACCGTCGGTGTCAGAAGCAGCCGCGCTGCTGGCCGCCGGCGTGGGCATGGAGCACCTGATCGTCGAAAAACTCAAATACCGCGGCCCCGACGGCCGCAATGCCACCGTCTCCATCGCCAGGATTCCCCAATGAACGACACCGTCTCCGCCCCCAACACGCCCCGCGGCAAGATCATGCTGGTCGGCCTCGGCCCGGGCAGCAACGCCCACCTCACCGCCCGTGCCCGCGCCGCCATCGCCGAAGCCGACACCATCATCGGCTACGTCACCTACATCCGCCTGGTGGCCGATCTGGTGGTGGGCAAGGAGGTCATCAAGAAGTCCATGACCGAAGAACTCGACCGGGCCATCGAAGCCTTCGACCGGGCACGGCAAGGCAAGAAAGTAGCGCTGGTTTCGTCCGGCGACGCCGGCGTTTACGGCATGGCCGGACCGACCTTCGAAGTGCTGTTCCAGGCCGGATGGACGCCGGACTCCGACATCGAAGTGGAGATCATCCCCGGCGCCTCGGCCCTCAACACCTGCGCGGCACTGGTCGGTGCCCCGCTGACCCATGACTTCTGTGCCATTTCGCTGTCCGACCTGCTGACCCCCTGGCCGACCATCGCCCGGCGGCTCGACGCGGTGGCTTACTCCGATTTCGTCGTCGCCCTCTACAACCCCAAGAGCGGCCGCCGCACCCGCCAGATCGTCGAAGCCCAGCGCCTCTTCCTGCGCCATCGCCGACCGGATACACCGGTGGCCATCGTCAAGTCGGCCTACCGGCCCAAGCAGCGCATAGAATTCACAACCCTCGACAAAATGGCCGAGAGCGATATCGGCATGCTCTCCACCGTGCTCATCGGCAACTCGAATACCTTCATCCGGCACGGCCTGATGGTCACGCCGCGGGGCTACCGCAACAAGTACGACGTGGAAAGCGGCGCCACCCACGACGGCGAGAAGGCCGGGCGGTCGCTGTCCACCGGCCTCGACGGCTGGCTCGCCGGCCTGCACGCCAGCGGCCACAGCACTGCCGAACTGGCCCGCGAGCATCGCCTGCCCGAGGATTACATCGCCGCCCTGCTGGCCGAGCCCCTGGCCGCCGACGACACGCAAACCGACGAAATAGAAGCATGAACGAAATCATCAAACCGAAAATCGGGCCCTACCGCCGCCACCTGCTGCTGTGCACCGGCCCGCGCTGCGCCGCCGACGGCGTCGCCCAGGCCCTCTTTGACAGCCTCGGCGACAAGTTCAAGGCGGCCGGACTCGACAATGGCGAGATGCGCGTCAAACGCACCCGCACCGCCTGCTTCGCAGCCTGCAAGGGCGGCCCGATCCTGTGCGTGCAGCCCGACGGCACCTGGTACTACGGCGTCACCGATGCCGTGATGGACCGCATCGTCAGCGAACACCTGGTCGGCGGCCGGCCGGTGGCGGAACACGTTTTCCACCAGGCAGCGGAAGACGGTGAGACCCCGGCCCCATGAAAGCCAGACTGGCCCGCAGCCTGCACCTGGTGCACCGCTGGCTCGGCATCGGCGCCGGCCTGCTGGTGCTCGGCTGGTTCGTCTCCGGCCTGGTGATGCTCTACGTCCCCTTCCCCAAGCTGACGGCCGAGGAACGCCTGCCCCGCCTCGCTCCCATTTTGGCCGAAGCCGTGCGGATCAGCCCGGCCCAGGCCGCCGCCCTGTGCCCCGGCGAGTTCCGCAGCCTGCGCCTCACCACGCTGGATGCGCGGCCGGTCTTCCATTTTCAGGGCAAGGGCGGCGCCTGCAGCGTGTGGGCCGACAGCGGCCTGCCGGTCGGCCCGGTGTCGGCCGAGGCGGCCCGCGAAACAGCCCGCCGCTTCCTGGGCGCGACCAGCATCGGCGAGGCCGAATCCATCCAGCGTGATCAATGGACGGTGTACGCCAGCCACAACGCCCACCGCCCACTCTACCGGGTGGCGGCCAACGATGCGGCCGGCACCGAGCTCTACATCTCGTCCCGCAGCGGCGAAGTGCTGGTGGACACCACCCGCTTCGAGCGCGGCTGGAGCTGGATCGGCACCGTGCTGCACTGGGTCTACTTCACGCCCCTGCGCGACAACAATGACCTGTGGCGGCAAATCGTCCTGTGCCTGTCCTTCGCCGCCCTGCTCACCGCCACCACCGGCCTGTGGCTGGGCATCCAGCGACTACGCCTGAAGAAGCGCTATCCCCGCGGCCACGTCACCCCCTACCGGGGCATCAAGCGCTGGCACCACCTGCTGGGCCTCACCGCAGGCGGCTTTGCATGCACCTGGCTGCTCTCGGGCTGGCTGTCGCAACACCCCTTCGGCCTTCTCGAAGTCAGCAGTCCGCCTGCCGGTGCAGCCCGGCGCCTGACGGGCGGCCCCCTCCAGGCATCCGCCGATCTCGCGCTGCTGCATCGCCAACTGGCCCGTCTGCCCGGCACCCGGGAAGCCGAGTGGCAGCGCTTTGGCAGCCGCAATTACCTGGAACTCCGTGCCCCGGGCAACAAGCTGCGGGTGGACGAGCACGCCGAGATCACCCCGCCGTTTTCAGCTGAAACCCTCGCCGAAGCAGTTCATGCCCTTGAAGATGCACCCGTCGCCCGCGCCGAGCTGATCCACGCACCGGACCTCTATTACTACAGCCACCGCTCAGCATTGATCCTGCCCGCCGCCCGCATCCGCTTTGCCGACAGCCAGGACACCACCTACTACATGGACCCGGCCAGTGGCCGCATCCTGCTTCGCCTCGACAACGCCAACCGACGCCACCGCTGGATCTTCAACGCCCTGCACCGCTTCGACTTCCCCCCCCTCGGTAGCCTGCGCCCCCTGTGGGACATCATCGTGACCACCCTTTGCCTGCTTGGTGCTGCACTCGCCACAAGTGGCTGCATCCTTGGCTGGCGACGGATTAACAGCTGACACCACCCCCACCCCTGAAAGCCTCGCATGTTTTTGGATCCCGTTCAGAGACGGGTGGATTTATTGTCCGATACTCTACCTGCTGGCGATACTTGTCCTCTCCCCCTGTCGAAGGGGACTGCGAATGAACGACGCACCGACATCCAAGTGTGGAGCGTTGCGCTCCATCTCTCGACAGCTCACCCAAGCATTTTTCTTTGTAGGGTAGAAAACAAAAACGCCCCGTAAGGGGCGTCAGACTACTGACAAAGCCTGAAGCCCCGCCCGCCGAGGCGGTCAGATCCTGCCCTACCGCACGACCAACCGGCTGGGCTATCGGGAATACGCCTCCGACCCTGCACAGTGCGGGGGCTGTGCGCGACGGGGTCAATGTACCCAGAGCCGGAATCAGCAGAAGCTCATCACCCACCACGTACGGAGGCGATCAACGCCCACGGCTCACGGAACTTGGCAAACGTCTCTACGCCCGGCGCAAGGAGACGGTCAAGCGCAGCTTCGCGAACGCCAAGAAGTTGCACGGGCATCGCTATGCGCGCTTTCGCGGGCTCTCGAAGATCCAGGCGCAGCGCCTGCTCTCGGCCGCGTGTCAGAACATGAAGAAGATGGCCTTGCTGCTGAGCCGCCGGGCGGCAGCCCTTTTTGCCCTTGAAACAGTCTGTTTAAAAGGCTTGATGCAGCTTGCCGTGGCTTGCTCCGAAAACCGGGGGTTCGCCAACAGTCTGAAACGGCCCTTTCGGGGCATTTTTACTTGAATTTTGGTGGAAGGTCAGGGATTCGAACCCTGGGGGGTCTCGCAACCCCGCCGGTTTTCAAGACCGGTGCATTAAACCACTCTGCCAACCTTCCAGTGCAGCTACCGCATTTTGTTTCAGTCCCAATTGTCGCAAGCACTTAAGGCCGAAGCTTCAGACCCCTGCGCTCTACATGCACACAGCTTTCAACTTTAGGACGACGCGGATTATACAGACAAGGGCAACATGGCGAACACGACGATCAAAATTGCCCACACGACAAGAAAACGAAGCTCAGAAACAAAAACGGAGCAGAGCCACCAGGCCATGCTCCGTTTTGCAGTGCAAATCAAACATTCAAATTTGCGACTAAATAACTGGTCGGGGAAAGAGGATTCGAACCTCCGGCCCCTGCGTCCCGAACGCAGTGCTCTACCAGGCTGAGCTATTCCCCGACACTTTCACATCAGCAATAATTAATCATTATCGCCTCAACCAACTAGCCAATCATTATACTTTAAAATTGGCGCTTTGCAAGCTGTTTTGAAAATTAATATTTTCGTGCAACCGCGAAGAGAGATAATTGTATCAACGAATCCTTGAAAATGGAAGGAGAAAGTTGATTTAATGCATTCAAAGCCAGTTGCGCCTCGGCCTCAGCCACTTTTCGGGTCGCTTCGATGGCTCCGGTGACCCGAATGGCCTCCAGAACAGCAGGAAAGTCGTCACGCCCGCCATTTTCAATGGCATTTCGTACGCAGGTTGCGTGTTCAGGGCTGCCGTACTTCATTGCGTGGATCAACGGCAGCGTAGGCTTGCCTTCCGCCAGATCGTCACCGATGTGCTTGCCGGTAGCGGCTTCCTCGCCGGAATAGTCCAGCACGTCGTCAATCAACTGGAAGGCCGTGCCGATGTGCATACCGAAAGCTGCCAGGCTTTCTTCGAGCTCCGGACTGACCCCCCCCAGAATGCCACCCAGGCGCGCTGCAGCCTCGAAGAGCTTGGCGGTCTTGTAGCGGATCACCTTCAGGTAATCCTCCACTTCCACATCGGCGTTGTGACAGTTCAGCAACTGGAGCACTTCGCCTTCGGCAATCACGTTGGTGGCATCCGCTAGAACGCGCATGACCTTCATGTTGTCGGCACCGACCATCATCTGGAAGGCGCGGGAATAAAGAAAGTCCCCCACCAGCACCGAAGCCGCATTGCCGAACATCGCGTTGGCGGTCTTGTTGCCGCGCCGCAACTCGGACTCATCGACGACATCGTCGTGCAGAAGCGTGGCGGTGTGGATGAACTCCACGACCGCAGCGAGTTCACGGTGGTAGTCGCCCCGGTACCCGGCAGCACCTGCCGTGAATAGCACCATGGCCGGACGCAGGCGTTTGCCGCCACTGCCGATGATGTACTCGGCCACCTGGCGAATGAGAACCACGTCGGAGTAGAGACGATCACGGATGACGGCATCAAGCGCCTTCATGTCTTCGGCGATCGGTGCGTAAAGCTGCGAGAGAGACAAGGCAATGCCCAGATTAGTAAAAATGTGATGTTAGGGGTCCAGGCGCCGTCCCGTCAAGCCGCCTGGATCAAGGCGGAACAACGAGCTTTAGGTCAGGGACTATCCGGGGAGCAGCAGGTCGGGCCGGTCGGAGAAGACTCCTGCGACACCCCAGGCAGCAAGCTGTCGGGCCTCAGGAAGCGCATTCACCGTGTAAACGAGCACCTTGAACCCGGCATCGCGCGCTGCCAGTATCTGGGCAGCATCGAGATGTTTCCTGCCCAGATTAAGGGAAACACAGTCGAGCCGGCCAGCTGTGAGCAACGCCTGCGGGCTAAAACGATCGACCAGCAAGCCCCGCGGAACGTCAGGGACTTCGGCCGCTGCCGCTGCCAGGGCATCCGCCGAAAAAGACGAGAGCAAAATCTGCGGGCGCAGCGCTGGCTGCATTTCCTTCAGGACACATCCGACCACCCGCCCGGTATCCACCTCACAACCGGTGGCCGGCTTGATCTCGACATTGACGGCAAGACCCAGTCGGCGACAGGCATCAAGGGCAAGCTGAAGGGAAGGTATGCTTTCACCGGCAAAGGCCGAGTGAAAGCATCGCCCCACATCGGTCGCGAGCAGCTCTTCCGCTGCCAGCCGGGCAACATGCCCAGACCTGGCCGCTGTGCGGTCGAGCGTTTCGTCGTGAATAAGTACCGGCACACTGTCCCGCGACAGCATCACGTCGAATTCGACCGCCCGGCAGCCGAGCCGGGCGGCGATGCCCAGCCCGGCCAGGGTGTTTTCCGGCGCGAGCGCACCACCGCAACGGTGTGCAATCACAGCGGGCCACCCCCAGTCAGGCATGGTTAGCCCCTCAGACTCAATCCAGCGTACGGGAACGGGCCACCGCCGTGTCGAGCGCCAGCTTGGACGGTTTGCGGTCCTCCCAGACCGATTCGAGTTCCTCTTCGATGATCCGGCGCACCGCGGCACGCTGCGGATAGCTGCTGGCGCGGGACACGGAAGTCACCGGCTTGTGGGTCAGTTGCTGTACCGCGATATGAACGTTGGCCAGATCGGATGCCAGCAGACGGCTCTCGGATGCCAGCAGACCAGCCCGGTTGAGGGGCAGATAACCGGCATTGCGTTGCCATTCCACCTGACTTTCACCGGTCAGCCAGAAACTGACGAAGCGGGCCGCAGCCTTGTATTCAGCGGGCTTTTTGCCCGCGGCAATCCACATGGCGGGGCCATCAGCCAGCGTGTTTTGCGGTGCGCCGTAGTACTCCTCGTGATACGGCAGGGTCGCAACCCCCACATCGAAAGCAGCCTGCCGCTTGAGCGTCGGCCAAGCTGCGGAAGGCGCCGTCAGAACACCGCACTCTCCCTTGGCAAAGTGCTCTGTCGCCTCATCCTCGCGGCCGAAAAGATGCAGGTAGCGAGCCTTGACCCACGAGGACAGCATCGCCACGTGCTTCACTTCAAGCATGCCATTGATGACGAGTGCCGACTTCTTGCCCTCGCCAACCACCGGCTCGTTGTGCCAGGCACTGGTATTTTCCACCAGGATCCAGGCCGGCTGGGCGGTGGTGTAAGGGCAAGTCTGGCCTGCGGCTACCAGCTGGCCGAGCGTTTTTTGAAGCTCCTGCCAAGTCTTGGGCGCCTTCTCCGGATCAACGCCGGCATCCCTGAAAGCCTGCTTGTTGTAGAACATGACGGCCGTGGACAAACCCATCGGCAAGGCCACGAGGCGATTGGCGCTGTCCAGCGGAGTCGGGGTCATCACTGCCGGTGCCTTCAGGGTTTCAAAGCGCTCCCCGGCGTCCTTCATCACCTGATGCAGCGGACGATAGCGCGGCGGGCCTGCCAGAAAGTCGGGGAGATCCCGCTCTCCGAGAATCATCAGGTGCGGCGTGGAGCCCTCGTTCCAGCGACGGTCGTGGATGACGATCTTCGGGCCGGACGTGGTGGCGTTGAAACGATCCACCAGCTTCTGGAGTTCGGCGCCCTTATCGGCGCCAAGGCTATGCACCAGCTCGATTTCCTTCACTGACGGATCCGTGGCCTGAACGGCTGCCGGCTTGGCCACCGGTTTTTTAGGTGCAGCAAACGCGGTATTGACGCCCACAGCCCCAAGGGCAAGGCACAGGACGGTACGGCTGAAATTGTTCATGGGAAGCTTGTCCATCGACAGAAGAGGGGCGAATCAATGTTCAATTATAAGGAGAAGCCGACAAAAACGGATGGATGGATTGGTAATCGGATGTTCAAGTCCGCCCCCTCGAGGCCGTTGACTCTTGCAGGCAACATCACGTTTGAGTCATGACAAAACCACACATCCGCTTCATGTTTGGACTTGCCATCAGCGCAACCCTTCTCGGCGGTTGCGAGCAGCTTGGCATCCCCGATCCTGCCAAAACGGAAGCCCAGGCAGAGGCTGACGGCAAAGCCATCGGTAGTGCCTGTCGCCATGCCGGACGGGCGATTGAGGATTGCTTCACACTCAATCAGGCCGCCCAGAAAGCCGCGGTTTTTGCCGGCTGGAAGGAGATGAACGACTACATGGTGGAAAACAAGATCGTCGAAATCGCGCCGCAACTGCCTCCTCCCCTGCCGCCGGCGGAAGCCAAAGCTGCAGCGAAGGCCAAACGTGCCGCAGAGAAGGCGGCAGCCGAAGCGCAGAAAGCGCATGCCAACTCCGATGCCGACAAAGACAGTCACGGCGATGCGGAAGCAGAGGCCGCGACCGAACCCGAAACCCCGCGCAAGCGTCGCAAGCCTGCCGAATAAGCTGAACGGATTAACTGATCAAGAGCTCGGCAACACCGGCTTTCCACCAGGCGATGAATTTGTCGACGGGCATGGCCTGCGCGTAAAGATAACCCTGCGCACAGCGACACCCCATCGCCAGCAGAACCGCCTCGGTTTCCGGCGTCTCAACCCCTTCCGCCACCACCTCCAGCCCGAAGGTATGGGCGATACGCACCATCAACTCGACGATCGAACGGTCGCTGTCCGACAGGGTGATACGCTCGACAAAGGACTTGTCGAGCTTCAGCTCGTCCACCGGCAGCCGGCGCAGATAATCCATCGACGAATAGCCGGTGCCGAAATCGTCGAGCGCCAGACGGCCGCCCCCCTGCTTGAGGGCCTCAAGGGTCCGGACCGACATCCCGTCCGTGGACACAAGCCCGCCCTCTGTCAGCTCAAAACACAAGCGGGAAGCATCAATACGCCAGGCTTCACAAGTCTGGCGAATAAAGATCGGCAATTCAGGATCGCTCAAATCCTCGGCGACCAGATTGACCGACACGCGCGCGTCGCACCCCGCAGCAGCCAACGCGGCCAGAATCTGCACCGCCTGCTGAATCACCCAGCGGGAAAGCTCCGGCATGAGACCGATACGCTCCAGCACCCGCAGGATTTCGGGCGGCGACACGCTGCGTCCATCCGGCCGATGCCAGCGCAACAAGGCCTCGGCGCCGACCAGACGCCGACTTGGCAATTCGACCTGGGGCTGCAGATGAAGCTGGAACTGACGCGCTTCGAGAGCCTGGGCGACCTCGGTTTCGAAACTGGCGTCCAGCCTCGCCTTGGCAGCCACATCAGCGCAATAGACGTCGAACAGGCGCCCGGAGGCCTTGGCCACCACGAGCGCCGAACGCGCGGCATGCTCAAGCCCAAGCGGGTCGGCAGCATGTTCCGGAGCCCAGCCGCCGCCCGCACAGAAACGACCGCGCAACCTTGAAAACGCATTGCTGCGCAGCGCCTCGCAGGCATTGACCAGTTTGTGACCCGCCAGGGAAACCTGGGCCGGATTATGCAGGTCCGGCAGAATCACCGCCCACTCGTCATCCCCGAGGGCGCACAGCACGTCACTGGGCCGGAGCGCCGCATGCATTGCTTCAGACAGGGCCAGACGAAGGTGGTCGCGTTCATCAATGGCCAGCACATCCACCGAACGCCCCCACTCTACCGCCAGCACAACCAGCCCGAGCTGACCTCCCTTGTCGACAATCCGCAGATGATTGGCCAGGAGCGTCAGGAAACGACGCCGGTTGGGGATCCCCAGAACCGGATCTCCGTCCTCGGCACACAGGCGAAAGGCCTGCTCCTGCTCGATGGAAACGTCCGACAACAAACCGCCAAGACACCAGCCGAGCCTGACCAGTGCCGACAAAATGTCGAGTTCCAGCCGATAAACCATGGCCCGCTCGCCAAACAGACGCTGCTGGCAGATTGCGATCAGCCCCTCGATAGCCATGAACGGAAATTCCGCCACCGCGCCGGCCAGATAGCACTCCGACCAACGCGCAGCAAGCGATGCTGGCCAGGCAGGGGAGAAACTCCACTCGGCAATCCGCGCCAGTTCCCCGCAAAACGCACTCAAGGCAGGCCCGACAATACCGTCCCCGCCTTTTCCGGCCAGATCGAAGCGCTGACACAGGGCCGCAGCCAGCTCATCCGACCGGACAATCCGGCCAAACGCCCGAATCGCCGCCTGTTCGCCCTGCCCCAAACCATAACGAAGGAGCAGGCGCGCCAGCGCGTCCTCATCCAGGATCTGGCCGGGATGACCCGCCAGGCGAGGTGCAGGCGTGTTCATGCCAGATAGAACTCCGACGGATCGACCCCGAAAGCGCCCGGCTGCAAGGCCCTGGAGATCACATAAGGCTCGCCCGTTGCAGAGGGCGGGTCGTAGAGAAGATCGAGGGTCTTCGGATAGGCGTTGGGCTTCTTGTCCGGCCCGAGCAGGATCATCACACGGGGCTTGAGACGACGAATGCGGTTCTGGGCCACCACCACCGCAACTTCGCCGGAGTTGAGTTCAACCAGCGTGCCCACCGGATAGAGCCCGATGCACTGCACAAACTGATCGACCGTGCTTTCGGAAAAAGTGATACCACGCCCGGCCCGCACGGTGTCCAGCGCAACCTGCGAGCTGGCCGCCTCACCGTAAGGCCTCTCGCGGGTCATCGCACAATAGACATCGCAGATCCCGGCGGCTTCGGCCAGCAGGCCCACGGCCGCGCCGCGCAAGCCGTTCGGATAACCACTGCCATCGCAACGCTCGTGGTGGCGGCCGACAATCTCGAGAATCTGCGGCGTCGCCTGCGGTGACGCAGAAAGAATCTGCAGGGAGTAATCGACATGCGCCTTGAAAATCAGGTATTCCCGCGGCGACAGCGGACCCAGTTTCTGCAACAGGCGCACCGGCAAGCGCAGTTTTCCCACGTCCTGCAGCATTCCTGCCATGCCGAGGGTTGTGACCGACTCCTCGCCAAGCCCCAGTGCACGCCCAAATATCATGACGTGAGCGGCCACATCGAGGGAGTGATCGTAGCTGTATTGGTCGGTCTGCTTGAGGCGCACCAGCCACAGCAGCGCATCCGGATTGCGCGCAACGCTCAACACCATTTCCGACACCACGCCGCGCAAGGGCTCCAGATCGGGGTTGAGGCTGCTCTGCACATCCCGGGCGATCTGCTCGAGTAGAGCATGGGCACGCGTAACCATCGGCAGTGCGGCGACAATTTCCTCCTCAAGGGGAACCACCGCCTGGACATACGCCATGCCGGTAGGCCCACCCGCTGCGGCAGACTGCTCAGCAGGCGTCCTGGCGGGCGAAGGCGGGCGCCCCGAACGCCTGTTCTCAGTCACCAGTGGGCGGGAGGTGCCAAACGGATCCGCAAGATTACCCGGCGTTTCTTCGTCAGGCACCGTATGTGAGGCGCCTCCAGAGACATCCGGATAGCGGTGAAACCAGGGAGCTGACGATGCGTCCGCCGCGACGCCGGAATCCCTCACCCCACGCCCCGACAGGGCACGAAGTGAGCGCAGCAGTGCGAAGAAATCCAGCGGCTGACGCCGTACTTCGGGGGGCACCTGAAAAGAGCTCAGCGCGGTGGACCGATCGAGTGGCGGATCACTCTTCTCGACGGGTATCGCGCGCCACGCATCGCCAGCCGAACGGGAGCGATCCACATAGACAAAGCGGCACTCCCGACGCACCTGTTCGAGCGTCTCCTGATCCTCGACGAGGAAACCCTGCATCAGAAAAGGCGACTCCAGCCAGGGGCGATCCAGTTCTGTAACGAACATGCCGATCCGCAAGTCTTGCGTCGCCACGATTTCCTTCAACACACCCTCCCACAAACTGCGCCACGTCAGCAGCCAATTAATTACGGCGCCGGATTCGTAAACTGGAGATGCAGCGCATCGATCTCAGCCAGAACCTGATTATCAAGACGCCTCTCGCACGCACGGAGATTACCCTTCAACTGGGCAAGCGACGTGGCACCAAGGATAACGCTGCCGACAAACGGCCGGCCCGCCACGAAAGCAATGGCCAGTTCGGCCGGTGTCATGCCATGCCGACGGGCCAAATCCGCATAGGCCGCAACCGCCGGACGCACATTTGGCTTGTCATAGCGCTGACCAAAGGCGGGAAACAGGGAGAGCCGCCCGATCGCAGCCGGATCGTCCAGGTACTTGCCAGTAAGCTGGCCGAAACCCAGCACGGAATAAGGCAACAAGCTGACCTTTTCACGGAAGCAGACTTCCGCCAGCCCCTGCTCGAAAACCCGATTGAGCAGGTTGTAAGCATTCTGCACGGAGACGACCCGTGGTAACCCCAGCTCATCTGCAGCCTGCAAAAAGCGCATCAGCCCCCATGGATGCTCGTTGGACAAACCCACGTAACGGATCTTGCCCTCGGCAACCAGTTCTGCCAGCGTCACCAACTGCTCCGGAATAGGCGTTGCCGAGCGCTCCGCCTCTGGATCGAAACGCCACTGGCCGAACATCGGCTGGTTTCGTGCCGGCCAGTGAATCTGGTACAGGTCGATGTAATCAGTGCCCAGCCGACGCAGGCTGCCCTCTACCGCAGTGCGGATGTTGTCCTGATCCAGCGCCAGGGGACCACCGCGAATCCAGTCCATACCCCGTGACGGCCCGGCCACCTTGGTGGCCACCACCAGCTTGTCGCGAGGCTGCCCCTTCAGCCAGGACCCGACAATGGCTTCCGTCGCACCAGAGGTTTCTGCCCGGGCGGGCACCGGATACATCTCGGCCGTATCGATGAAATTGACGCCATGGCCAAAGGCCGCATCCAGCTGGGCGTGCCCATCCGCCTCGGTATTCTGCTGGCCGAAGGTCATCGTGCCGAGACATACGGAAGAAACCAGCAAATCGCTGGCACCAAGCTTGCGGTATTCCATCGTTACGCTCCAGAAATCGGCGTTAAAAGGCTGCACACCGATGATCGGTTATCATCCGCGCAAAATCCACCCGGCACCGGGATGTTAATGACCCGGACGACCCGCCCCGGATTTTACCCCCTCCTCCAAGTCCTTCTGCCGCCCTTGCTACCCATGCCGACCGCCCCCCAGCCCTGCGAATCCCTCGGTCTTCTCGTGCAATGCCGCCCCGGCTTTGAAGCCGATGCCAGCCTCGAACTCCAGACCAGCGCCAGCGCCGCGCGCCTGGAAGGCAAGATCGAGGCCCGGGCACAAAGCGGATTCATCGTCCTGACCCACGACAAGCCCACACCCCACGACGACGTGCGGCGCCGGCTCGACCTCTCCCGGCTCATCTTTGCCCGCCAGAGTTTTCATGTTCTCGCGATGCTCGACGCCCTCCCCGAGCGTGATCGCCTGACTCCGCTCCTGAAGGCCATTGAATCCTTCGGTTCGCGCTTTTCGGCCCTGCTCCTTGAAACACCGGATACCAACGACGGCAAGGAGCAAAGCGGATTCCTCAAGCGCTTTGCCCCGCTGCTTGAGGCCGCCCTGACCAAGGCCGCCCTGCTACGCCCCGACTCGCCGCACCTGCCACGCCTGCACGTGTTTCTCGTCGGCACCCAATGCGCCTACCTGGGCGTCAGCGTCGCCAGCGAAGGATCCAGCTGGCCTATGGGCATTCCCCGCCTGCGCATGCCGAAGGACGCCCCGAGCCGCTCCACCCTCAAGCTCGCCGAGGCCATCCTCACCCTGCTCAGCGCCGACGAACAGAAAGCCACCCTGCGTCCCGGCCTGCAGGCCGTCGACCTGGGTGCAGCTCCCGGCGGCTGGAGCTGGCAACTGGCGAGCCGCGGCCTGCGCGTCACCGCCCTCGACAACGGCCCCCTCGCGCCCTCCGCCATGGCCACCGGCCTGATCGAGCATCTGCGCGCCGACGGCTTTACCTGGCGGCCCAAAAAACCGGTGGAGTGGATGGTCTGCGACATGGTTGAACAGCCGTCCCGCATCGCCCCGCTGATGGCCGAATGGGTTGCCACCGGGCGCTGTCGCCGGAGCATTTTCAACCTCAAGCTGCCGATGAAACGGCGCTATGAGGAAGTGGAGCGCTGCCGAGCCCTGATCGACCAGCGCATGCGTACCGGGAACATCAAATACACATTGAGAATCAAGCACCTCTACCATGACCGCGAAGAGGTCACGTGCTATCTCACACGGCGCTGAATCCAACGCGATGTATAATGGAAAACTATTCAAATGGTGCACTGCACTAAACTGCAGCTCACCCAGATCGTGACCACATCCATGTCGTTTTCCGAACTCGGACTCATCCCAGAACTGCTGAAGGCCGTTGCTGAAGCCGGTTACACCGAACCCACGCCCATCCAGCGCCAGGCCATTCCCGTCGTACTGGCCGGCCACGACATGATGGGTGGTGCGCAAACAGGCACCGGCAAGACCGCTGGTTTCACCCTGCCACTGCTCAACCGCCTCGCCCGTCATGCCAGCACGTCCACCAGCCCGGCCCGCCACCAGGTTCGCGCGCTGATCCTCGCCCCCACGCGAGAGCTGGCCATGCAGGTGTTCGAGTCGGTCAAGATGTATTCCAGGCACCTCCCGCTGCGCAGCACCTGCATCTATGGCGGCGTGGACATGAACCCGCAGATCCAGGAATTGCGTCGCGGCATCGAAATCGTCGTCGCCACGCCGGGCCGCCTGCTCGACCACGTCCAGCAAAAGACCATCGCCCTCGGCCAGGTCGAGTTCCTCGTCCTCGACGAAGCCGACCGCATGCTCGACATGGGCTTCATCCCGGACATTCGCCGCATCCTCGCGCTGCTGCCTGCCAACCGGCAAAGCCTGCTGTTCTCCGCCACCTTCTCGGACGAGATCAAGAAACTCGCCGACCAGATGCTGAAGAACCCGCAACTGATCGAAGTCGCCCGCCGCAACATGGTGAGCGAAACCATCAGCCACATCGTGCACCCGGTTTCCAGCGGCCTCAAGCGCAACCTGCTGGCGCACCTGATTCGGCACGAAGAAGAAAACGCCCAGGTGCTGGTGTTCGTCGGCACAAAGTTCGGCTGCAGCCGCCTCGCCCACTTCCTCGAACGCCACGGCATCTCCGCCGACTCCATCCACGGCGACAAGAGTCAGCAAGCCCGCACCGAAACTCTCGAAGCCTTCAAGAGCGGCAAGATCCGCGTCCTCGTCGCCACCGACGTGGCCGCCCGTGGTCTGGACATCGAAGATCTGCCCTCGGTGATCAACTTTGAACTGCCCCACACTGCCGAAGACTACGTTCACCGCATCGGCCGCACCGGCCGGGCCGGCAAGTCGGGCAAGGCCGTATCACTGGTAAGTGCAGAAGAGCGCCATCACCTCGCCGACATCCAGAAGCTGATCAAACTCGAAATCCGGCAGGAAATCGTTCCCGGCTTCGACCCCGAGCCCGACTTCTTCGATGCAGAGGGCAGCAGGCGCAAACGCAGCCCAACGGCAGCACCGGCAACGCCGCGCAACGCCCCGACAGCAAGCGCCACAAAAGAGCCCGCAAGCAGCACCGGCGACCGCAAGAAGCGTCCGGAACGGGAGCGTGGTGAGCAACGGCCGGAACGCGAACGCGCACCTCACCGCGGTCGCCAGCCGAACCATATCGCCGCGGACGGCTTCGACTTCAGCAAGCCTTACGAGCAACCCTCAGCCATCCCGAAGACCGAAGATGCATCGGCAGACAGCCTGCACAAGCCGCAGCGCCCAATCGCCTTCCTGCTGGGCGGCCTGGGCCGCAAGCACTGACAGCCAGTCCCTCCGTCCGAGCCCAACTATTCTGGCTTGGACGATTACAGAAAAGGCAAACACAATCTGCGCATGCAAAAGAAAAAGCCAGCCTGAGGATTGGCTTTTTTGTTCCCTGTGGGATAACACAGTCTCCGCCGCTATCCGGCCTTGCCAGTGCGAGTCCGAGCACCCGATCCGGTGGCCCATGCGGCCACTGTCTGAGCTACTTCGCCGAGAGAGCGGAAATGAAGCGTTTTTTTCTGGCCGGTGCGTCCACCCTGTTTCTGGCTCAGACGGCCTTCGCCCAATCGGGGCTCCTCGAGAGAATCCAGGCTGCCGGTGAGCTAAGGGTGTGCATCTGGCCCGACTACTACGGCATCTCCTACCGCAACCCCAAAACCCAGCAACTCGCCGGCATCGACATCGACATGGCAACTGCCCTGGCGGCCGACCTGGGGGTGTCCCTGAAATTTGTGAACAGCTCCTTTGCGACGCTGGTAGACGATGTCACCGCCAGGCGCTGCGACATTGCCATGTTCGCCATCGGCATCACGCCCGCGCGCGCCGAGAAGTTGCGCTTCACCGCGCCGCATCTGGTGAGCGACATCTACGCCATCACCACCAAGAGCAACCGGCGGATCCGCCAGTGGGACGACATCGACAAGCCCGGCGTGGTGGTGGCTGTGGCCAAGGGCACCCTCCACGAGCCCATCATGCGCGACAAGCTGCGCCAGGCCACACTGCTGGTCACGGAGACCACCCGGGGACGGGAGCAGGAGGTGGAATCCGGGCGCGCCGATGTCTTCATGACCGACTTTCCCTTCAGCCGACGCATGCTCGAAACCACCGATTGGGCCCGCCTGGTGGCGCCTTCGGCCGTCTATCACCTGACGCCCTACGCCTACGCCATGGTCAAGGGGGATGAGCGCTGGCATGCGCGCGTCGAGCGCTTCATGGCCAAGGCCCGCCGCAACGGTCAGCTGATGGCGGCCATCCGGCGCCACAAGCTCGACCCCATTGCCGCCCCAGCCACGCCTGCCGGATCCGCTTCGGAATAGGCCCCGCAGCTCATGTCACCGCACACCCGCCGGGGCCGGCGCGCCCTGTTCATCGCGATTGTCCTGCTGGCCAGCCTCGGCGCCTTCGCGGCAACCTCTTATGTCGTCTGGCGCCTGCGCGTCGAGAACATCGATCGCCAGCTCGAGGCTGCCGCGCTGAGTGCGCGATCCTTCGAAGATCATCTCACCCAGAGCTTCAGCGCCATCGAACGCAGCCTCGTCCATGCCGCAGAGGGCGACCAGCGAGCCGCCAGCCTGACCCATTTTCTGCGCCACGCTCCCTACCTGCGGTCCATCGCCGTGCTGGGCAGGGATGGACGCATTGTGGTCAGCACGGACCGACGCAACCTTGGCGCACGCCCACCACTTGCAGAGTTCCTGCCCCGGACAACCGGCCCGCTGGAGGACTTGCGGGCAGGCCCCTTCAGGAATGGCCGCGATTTCCATGACTCAGGCTCCCCGCAAGCGGGCAGCGGCTACATACCGGTGTCCATCGACGTTCGCCAGGGCGACGCGCACTGGGACACGGTGGTGGCCTCGGTCAATCCGGACTACTTCCTCAATTTCTATGGCAACCACATCGCCCCGGAAGATGGCACGGTGGAACTGCTGCGCTACGACGGTCATCTGTTGCTGAGTACCGATGAGCAGGCCATCCCCGGCAGACCTGACGGCAATGGGGGGCTGATCGCCCGGCTGGCCGACGCAGAGGCCGGACGCCTGCAGGAGACCCTCCCCGATGGCCGCACCGTGCTGACCGCCTATCGGGCGTCCCGGGCCTACCCCTTCGTGCTCGTCGTGCGCATGGACAGGGAGCGGCTGCTGGCCGGCTGGCGGCTCGAGGCGATCCATACAGTGAGCATCGTTGCCGCAGCCTTCCTGTCGACCCTGGCGCTGGCCATCCTGTACTTCTTGCGTTTCGAGCGCCTGGCACGGGATCAGGAGCGGGACCAGGCACGCCAACGCATCGCCGCCATCGCCTTCGAATCCCAGGAAGGGATGGTGGTGACCGATGACCAGGCCCGCATCCTGCAGGTCAACAAGGCTTTCACCCGGATGACGGGCTACTCTGCCGAAGAAGCCATCGGGGTAAGCATGAACATCCTGAAGTCAGGTGTGCACGATGCCGACTTCTATCGGGGCATCCGGACGAGCCTGGCAGAAGCCGGCACCTGGGCCGGGGAGATCATCAACCGCCACAAGGACGGTACGCTCCATCCCCATTTCGTGACCATCACTGCAGTCTGCAACGATGAGGGCGAGGTCACCCACTTCGTCAGCGCCCAGACCGACATCACGGAACGCAAGCGCGCCGAGATCGACCTGCGCATCGCCGCCGCGGCCTTCCAGTCCCGGGAGGGCATGTGCGTAACCGACGCCACCGGCGTGATCCTGCGGGTCAACCGGGCCTTCACCAAGGTGACCGGCTACAGCGCCGAGGAAGCTGTCGGGCAAACCCCGCGGATACTCCGCTCCGGCCGCCACGACAAGGCCTTCTACGAGGACATGTGGCGCTCCATCGACGCCACCGGCTCCTGGGAGGGCGAGATCTGGAATCGGCGCAAGTGCGGCGAGCTGTTTCCCGAGTGGCTGACCATCACCACGGTGCGGGACGACGTCGGGATTGTAACCCACTACGTCGCCACCCTGACCGACATCACCCAGCGCAAGGAAGCCGAATACGAGATCCGCAACCTGGCCTTCTATGATCCGCTGACCCGTCTGCCCAACCGCCGCCTCCTTCTGGAGCGGCTCAAGCACGCCCTGTCGGCCATCACCCGCAGCGAACACGGCGGCGCGCTGCTCTTCATCGACCTGGACAACTTCAAGACCCTCAACGACACCTACGGCCACGACATGGGCGACCTGCTCCTGCAGCGGGTGGCCGAACGGCTCGCCGGCTGCGTCCGCGAAGCCGACACCGTGGCCCGCCTGGGGGGCGACGAGTTCGTGGTGCTGCTGGAAGACCTCAGCGGAACCCCACAGGATGCCGCCCTGCAGGCCAAGACCGTCGGCGAGAAGATCCTCGAGGCCCTCAACCGGCCCTACCCGCTGGCAGACCACGAGTACCACAGCACGCCGAGCATCGGCATCACCCTCTTCTCGGGCCCCCACAACCTCAGCGACGATCTGATGAAACGGGCCGATCTGGCCCTGTATGGTGCCAAGGCCGCCGGACGCAACACCCTGCGTTTCTTCGATCCGGCCATGCAGGCCGCCGTTACGGCCCGGGCCTCCCTGGAGGCAGATCTGCGCAAGGGGCTGCAACAGGGCCAGTTCGTGCTCCACTACCAACCGCAGATCGATGACTCGGGCACCATCTCCGGCACCGAAGCACTGGTTCGCTGGCAGCACCCGAGCCTGGGCCTGGTGGCCCCGACGACCTTCATTCCCCTCGCCGAGGAAACCGGCCTGATTCTCCCTCTCGGCCAGTGGGTGCTCGAAACCGCCTGCCGGCAGCTCGCCACCTGGGCCGCCGTGCCTGGCCGCGCCCATCTGAGCGTCTCGGTGAATGTCAGCGTGCGCCAGTTCCGCCAGCCCGACTTCGTGGCCCAGGTACTGGCGGTTCTCGAACGTACCGGCGCCGCGCCCGGCCGGCTGCAACTGGAGCTCACCGAAAGCCTGCTGCTGGACGACGTGGAAGAGGTCATCGCCAAGATGGAAGCCCTGCGTGCCCGGGGTGTCAGCTTTGCCCTCGACGACTTCGGCACCGGCTACTCCTCCCTGTCCTACCTCCGGCGTCTGCCCCTGGACCAGCTCAAGATCGACAAATCCTTCGTGACCGACATCATCGGCAACGCCAACGATGCGGTTATCTCCCAGACCATCGTGGCCCTGGCCCACAGCCTGGGGCTGGCAGTGATCGCCGAAGGGGTCGAGACCACCGAGCAAAGGCAGTTCCTGGCCCTGCAGGGCTGCCGCTCCTATCAGGGCTTCCTCCTCAGCGCGCCCCTCGCCCTGGCCGATCTGGAAGCCTTGCTCGACCAGCCAGCCGGCGCGGCCTAGCCGGCTTTTTCCAGGCTCTCGCTGGCCAGCCCCAGGCGGTCGACCAGTTCCGGGATGCGGGCCGACTCGGCCATGCCGTAGCCGAGCACCAGCCCGTTGCCCCCGGTGGCATCCGCGTAGTAGAGGCTCAGGGGCCGGGCCGTGACGCCCAGCTCCCGGGCGGCGCTCACCAACGCCCTGTCCGGCAGGTGGGCGGGCAGCTGCAGCACCAGATGCAGCCCGGCCTGCCCACCGAGAATCTCGCAGCGTTCGCCGAAACGGGCCGCAAGCGCCTCACGCAGCACCGCCTGCCGCTCGCGGTACACCGGCCCCATGCGCCGCAGGTGGCGGGTCAACTGCCCGCTCTCCAGGAGCCGGGCGAGGGCCCGCTGCTCGACGGCCTGCCCGCCCCGGTAGAGCTTGCGGATCCCCTCGCCCACTTCGGCGGCGGCCCAGCGCGGCACCACCATGTAGGCGATGCGCAGCCCCGGATAGAGCAACTTGCTGAAGGTGCCGACGTAGATCACCGGCGCGTCCGGGCGCAGGCCCTGGATGGCCGGCAGCGGGCGGGCCCCGGGCTGGGCGTGGTTGTAGTCGCTGTCGTAGTCATCCTCGATCAGCCAGCCGCCGCCGGCCTGCACACCCGCCAGCAGGGCCAGGCGCCGCTCCAGGCTCAACACGCTGCCCAGGGGGTACTGGTGCGAGGGGGTGACATAGACCAGGCGGGGCGGGGCCGCCTGCCACAGGCCGGGCGCAGGCGCCATGCCGTCCCGGTCCACCTCCACCGGAACCGGCTTGAGCCCGGCGGCCAGCATGGCATTGCGGGCCGCCGGGTAGCAGGGGTTCTCCAGCCACACCGTATCGCCGTTGTCTGCCAGCAGCCGGGCGCAGGCATCCAGGGCCACCTGCCCCCCCGCCACGATGAAGACCTGCTCGGGCGTGCACGCCACCCCGCGGCGTGCCGACAGAAAGGCCGCCACGGCCCGCCGCAGTTCGGGCTCGCCCCCCGGTTCGGCATAGGCCAGCTGGCGGGCCGTCACCTCGTCCCAGGCCCGGTGCAGAAAGCGCGCCCAGGTGCCCCAGGGAAATGCGTTCAGATCCGGCACACCGGGGGCAAAGGGCAGCAAGGATTCACTGCGCGTGATGGCCGGCAACTGGCGCGCCCGGCGCGACAGCATGTCTGCGCCGGCAGGCCTGTGTTGCGGGCTGAGGCCAGCCGTGCCCAGGGGCAATGTCGCCACCCGGGTGCCGCCCCGGTCGGCCTCGACGAAGCCTTCGGCAAGCAGGAGCTGGTAGGCAAACAGCACGCAGTTGCGCGCCATGCCCCAATCGGCGGCCAGCTGGCGGGTGCCGGGCAGGCGCGTTCCGGGCGCCAGGCGCCCGTCGAGGATGGCCGCCTTGAGCAACTGGTACAGGCGCAACTGGCGCGCTTCACTGGCAGCGGCAGGGTCATCAAGGGCAGCGAGAACGAGGGCGAGGGGCATCTGGCTCCATGAGCGAAGAGTCGGGTGGCCCCATGAATGGTGCCACGGCCTCGCTATGCTGGCACCTCTTATCCAGGAGTCCCCCATGTCGAAGCCGTCCGCCAGCCCCCGCACCGAAGTCCGCCGCAAACCCCAGCGGGCCCACCACGACACCGCCACCGTCCACGCCATCATCGATCAGGCGCTGGTGTGCCAGATCGCCTTCAACCAGGGCGGCAGCGTGCACTGCCTGCCCACCGCATGCTGGCGCGAGGGCGAGTACCTCTACATCCACGGCGCCAACAATTCGCGTCTGACCCAGACCCTGCTGGAGGAGGAATGTGCAGTGTCCATCACCCACCTGGACGGGCTGGTGCTGGCCCGCTCGGCCTTCCATCACGCCATGAACTACCGTTCGGTGGTGATCTACGGCCGTTTTACAGCGGAGGACGATCCGGACGCCAAGGCGGCCGCGTTCAAGGCATTTGTCGAGCACGTCAGCCCGGGCCGTTCGCCCCTAGTGAGGCCGCCGTCCCGGGCCGAGCTGGCGGGCACGCGGCTGCTGCGCCTGGCCCTGGATGAGGCGGTCGCCAAGATCCGCAACTGGGGCGTGGAAGATTCGGAAGAGGACATGGCCATTCCGGTCTGGGCGGGCGTGCAACCCCTGGCCCTGACCGCCAAGCCCCTGCAGCCCGAGGCTGGCTGCGGGGAGCAGATGCCACCCGCGCCGCCGGCCTTCATCGGTCGCGCTTGAGTTCCGCGCGGTGCAACCGGCGCCACGTCGTGAAGGACGCGATGCCGGGCGCGAGCCACAGGGACAGCCACAGCCCCGCCAGCACGGCCAGTGCCAGCGCATTGGGCGCCGAACGGGTAATCGCATAGATGACGGCCAGGGCGACTGCCGTGATGCTGACCGCCGAAACCACGTAGAGGATCGCCAGCTGGCACACGAAGAGGCGAACGAAGGGCCACAGCGGAACCGCGACCAGCCGCATCTTTCCCCGGCGAAACGCGACCCAGCAAATTGCCGCACAAAGGGCGATGGATGCCGCAGCGAGCTGGAGCCAGAACTCGGTTGTCCATGCTGCCCTGCCGCGGATGAAATGACAGGTTACGAAGACTGGCATTAATCTCGAACCCCCTTCTTGCACGCGCGCAAGGCACACCTGCTACAAATACCTACAGAAGCATCTCCACCCCGGCTTTCAAATGGAACAACGTTGATCGCTACGGGAGCAATCACGAACAGACGCAAAAAGGCCAACCCCGAAGAGTTGGCCTAAGTGCTTGTTTCTTATGGTGCCGCTGGACGGAATCGAACTGTCGACCTTCGCATTACGAATGCGCTGCTCTACCAACTGAGCTACAGCGGCCCCGAGGAAAAGAATTATACAGGGCGACTCCAGTCACTGCAAGTGCTTATCTGAAGGGCTTAATTTTTTACAGAAACTGACTCACGAATCTGCGCACTCAATCACTGTCCGATGATCCTCCAGTTGAGAACGCGCGGATCCCCAATCCCACCAACCTGGCTCCCGATAAATGCGGGGCCAGACTCTGCTGCACTGAAAGAACCCATCAGCCGGATTGCCGACCCGTAGCGAACCAGCCTGAGCCCCACAAGACCGGAACTGGAAGAAATAAACTCAATGGGCACCCGCGCATTACCTTCAGTTTTTGCAAAGGCCGACTTGGCCGTCCCATATTTCACGGCGTAAGTTGAGCTCTCACCGGCAGGGTTGCACTTGTCCTGATTCATCAGCGTTCCCACCCATGAAACAAGACCTTCATTAGCTTGCGGATTGATGATGACCTGCTCTGCTGCGGTCCCACTTCGCCCCGTCAGATCGTAATACCATCCCATCGGCTTGTCTCCCGCCAGCGTGACACCTTCGATGAGGCTGGTAACCTGAACCATCTTCTCCCGCTTTACCGGAAAATCAACGCCGGTAGGCAACTGGTTCGCCTTCCCCTCTTCCGTCGTATAAGGGTTGGTAACCGTACCGTCACGCAAGGCATAGAAGGTCTGGGTCTGCGTATTGTTCCTGTCGTCATTGTGTAAAAGGCGCCCCGTCCCCACAAACACATAACGAGTCAAGTCAGAGGCAATCTCAACCAGAGGCTCCGTCGTCACAGGCTGCGCGGTACCTGTTGCCGTTTCCAACTTTGCGATCGGCGTGCTCAGATCTGGAACAGTCGCCGTCGCGCTAGTGAAATCAAAGCGCCAAAGGTTACCGAGCAAATCACCGGCATAAAGCTGATCCATTTTCATGTCAGAGTAGTCAGGCACGTAGCCCGACACATGCGCCAAGCCGGCCGGTGTGGCCGCCGTGCCCTGGGCAGTCTTTATCTTCTGGAGAAGAGTACCGTTCTTTGGATTCAGAACAAATATCACGCCCTTCCCCGGAGAACTGCCGGTCGAAGTGCCCAAGGTATTGTTATAGCCGGCGGCAATCACAACAACCCACCCCCATTTGGGTGTTTTTACGATGAAGGGGCGACCATAGCTAAAGCCCATATCCTCATGGGTAAACTCCCAGAGAACCTTTCCGGCTACATTGGTTTCCGATGTAAAGCTGGATGGGTCCGTCACATCGACGGCAACGTAACTACGCCCCCCTTTCCCCAGACCAACAACGAGCAAGCTCCGCCAATCAGAATCGGTTGGCGTAGCCGAGGTACCCGCGCGGTTGAAATCCACATCCCGCACGAAGGGGGTAGCGTTGACATAATAGTGATGCAGATAGCCGTTATCCGTGAGCGCCTTCAACCCACTTACGCTCGGCTGATTGTCGGGCCCGTTAAAAACCGCGTTGGGCACAAGCGCAAAAAGCTCTTTGCCCCCATCGGTGGAGTCCACTCGCGCATCGAAGGCATGGAGCATTCCGTCATTGGCACCGACATAAACAACGGGTTTGCGTGTAGCCTTTGCCGCCTTGAAAGTGGAATATCCCGGATTGAACGCGTCCGCATACACTGCGCTGGGTGGTCCAACATAAGTTGCTGCCGAATCGACGATATCGCCCAAAACAGAAGCCCGATAACGGAATGTCTTGCGAACAGACAAGGTCGACTCCTTGCTTGTATCGCCTCTCAGGTAATTCAAGACGTTACCCTGTTCGGTCTCCGTAGAACCCAAAGCCGTCTTCTGGGCAGCGGAAAGACTAGCCAGACGGAAGGGAGCGCCAATCAAGGTGCCTGAATCATTGGGCTTGAGGGTAACGACATTGCGCGCGGTATCCCACCCTGCACCTGCAACCAACGTATCCAGCTTGGCTGCCGCACTCCACTTCATCGTCGTACTGATGACTCCGGTCGCAATGTTGATGGAATCAATTTTCATCCCGCGAAGATCACCTGACCAGTATTGCGAGTCATAGCGAGTCTGATAGGTAGCGTCCGCAGTCAGGGTTTCGGAGATGGATAACGAGGTCAAGCCAGCCCCTGCCCCTGCAGCAATCAGTGAATTGATCTGACTAAACGCCGACGAAAGACCGGACAACAGGCGATCTGGATCGGACGCGGGGAAATAGGCATCAGGAATTGCGACGCCCTTGTACTTCTCCCCAAGGGCATTCCACTCGCCGTCATCCGGCACACCATTGCCGTTCGTGTCGTTGAAGGCGCCATACTTGGCAGCTTTTTCGTACTGGTTATTTGCCGCCTTGACTGAATACTCCAGGGCATCAACCCAGAAAGTCTTGATGCGCATCTTCGGAAAATCGGAGCGCAAGGGCTTGGTATTGGCGGCATAAGCCAGACCAGCGATATAGTCGGAATTCTCGTTGTAAGAGGGGAGTTTCGTGACCCAGGCTCTAGCAGTCTCCCCGGCAAACCTTTCACCGCTTACCGCTGCGTTGATCGGCGGCTCCCCCCCGGACAAATTATAATCGCAACAGTTGTTGGTATCACCAATACCGATGATGAATTGCTTCTGGCACAAGCCACCATTGAGCGCCGAGAACATGGGGTCATCCCACTTGGTAATAACCGGAAAATTATCCTTGATGTTGGCTATCTGCGTCGCAGTCACACCTGCAGGCATGTTAGAAAACGCGGCCACGTTACCAATCCCGGAAGGGCCGAGAAGATAACGCAAACCCACTGCATACATTTCACTCACGTTATCGTAGCGTTTAAAACTACGCGCCTTGTAGCCAAAAAGGTTCAGGTAGTTAATCGCGCCAGTCAATTCAACGGAGGTGTCTCCCCCCTTGTCGGCAGGAAACGGGTTGCTGGGGAAGGCACCTGTTTCATAAATTTCCTGCTTCGTGTCTCGAATCTGCGCCTTGATCACCCCGCCGTCCCACGCCTTCAACTTTTCGTCATCGCCGTAAGTTGAATTATTCAGATTCAAGTAACTGACGGCACCAAAGCGCATCTTGTTGATATTTTTTTGCATCAGGCCAACAGGCTTATAAACAATTTTATCCTTGTCAGCGTTCTGATATTTCTGACAATAAAAATTGTCCTGATACTCATGCTTGCTCGTGTCGGTCCCATCACAAACAAGGACGCGAACAGGCAATTTTTTTACGACTGTCGAGCCTGGTGAATCATCGGAGCTGTAGCTGAACTCAACATCAATACCCTTGTGGAGGACGACCGCGACGAGATTTTTGGTATCACTCCTATCCAGTGCGGTGTACTTGGGAATGAGCGAGTACGAAATAACCTTGTTCGGAAAGTTTTTATCCTGCCCTTGATCATTCGACCATCCTTTTACCAGGACAGTCTTTCCGACGGGAGAGGCTGCACTGAAATCCAGGGGTTCATCTATATCCCGTGCCCCCCCGGTCATGGCCCAGCGAAAAAGATCCGAAACTTGCATGGTTGCCCAGTTCAGATAGTTACCGGACCATTGCTTGGGGCAGGAAAAGTCGACTTCGTTGGACGGGCCTGCGTACTTGAAATACTTGCCAGCTTCGTCAAACGTGTAACAGAACTTTGATTCAAAATATCCCAGATACTTTCGCGTCGTTTCAAAATAGGGATCAGCAGTCGACTCAGCTTTAAGTGCGGCCACCCCCGCCGTATTACCCTGACTGAAATTGGCGTGACTCAGCGCGGTCGGAAACTCAACCGACAAGGCCAGCATCACATTTGCCGGAACCGCCTCCTGGCTTGCAGAAATAGGCAGATCGGCAAGCGCGGTGTCCGCAGCGCGAGCGGCTGGAACAATGGCCGTCCACACCGCAGCGGCAAGCATCAGCCTCGATGCGGACCCCCTGAAGAAACAAGCAGAAGCTTGGGTGAAGCTTTCGGAATTTTGCATAATTATCGATCTCCGGAGCAGCAACTGGCTCATTCTTCCGTAAAGGCCACAATCCATTGGGAATACGTCAGGCTGTTTCGAACCCCATCGGTACGAACGGTAATCCGGTAAAGGGGCGACGCTGTGGATCCGGGTTTTTCGGGCCAGCCGGTTCCCCCACGCGGGGAATAACCCGAAAGCATGCAATTGGCCTTAGTGGACGGCCCATAAGAATTGCACATACGTTCAATCAGGAAGCGCGTCTCGTCTGTACCCTGAGTTTTAAGGGTCCCAGCCGTGAAGGTACTGTCGAACTTTGCCTTGTCTTTGAGAATGACAGGGACTCCGTTCTCGTCGGATTCAAGCAGGCGTGGATAAAAATTAAGCGAAGCCCAAATCGACGCCTTGCTGCAGGCAGTACCGGTGCCCACAGGAGGCGGGCACCCGGCAATGGAATCCTGATTGGCGCGAAAGTCACTTAATTTCATCTTGGCAAACGCCTGGTTCAGGCCCCGCCCCGTAGCGTTGAGAGCCTGACGCTTGAAACCGATGTTGCCCGACAGAAGAGCCGACGTATCCACCGAACTCAACAAGGAAACGCCACCCAGCATCATCACGACCAGCACGACAAGAACAACAGCCAGAACAGCGCCGCCTTGCCCCGTGGTGGAGCGCCCTCGTCGAACCGACATTGACGGCAAACCCTGATATTCGTTAGCGCGATTAGACATTGGGAGGCGTCTTCATGTTTCGGAGAGGAATCACCCACTCATAGACCTGATACTGATAGCGTTGCTCATCAGTGGTCAAATCACGGGAAAACTTTCTTGACTCCGGTAGATCCTGAAAAAGCAGCAGCTTGCTCATCGGGGCATCGGACGCCACCGGCTGGGATGAGCGGATGACCATTGCGATGCGAATAGCCTTGATATATCCGATTTTCTGCTGTGTTGCCAGGGTTCCATTCATCAGCTCAGCCATCGTCCATCCCGCTTCGGACGGTGAAACCCATTCATCCACGGCATTGTCGTTATCGACACCACCTACGCCGTTATCCAGGCCGTAACGCGCCTTGATCAGGAAAATGTTTTCACTGAAAACCTGGGGATCCATACGATTGAGCACATCATATTGAACAAGTTCGCCATTGCTATTAACGCCGAGCAGAGCGAACGTCGGCAAGTTGCGCAGCCCCAAATGAAAAGCTGCGGGTGCCTTTGTATAAATCGACGCATCGACTGTTCCGTAGGTCGCCTCATTAAGTGGAATTTCCGCACTGGAAATCGTTGCCACCTTGATTCCAAGAGAGGCATCAGTCGCGACGGTCACCGGTGCAAACGTGCTCTTGGCCTGAACCACACGACAATCCCCCGGATCATTGGGAATATCCTGCGGAACCGCCAAGAACAGATCGTACAAGGAAGCGTCTGTCGACGTCTTGATTCCCATCCCGATAGCGGGAGTGGGAGAAACAACCAGGGATCCTCCCGAAACGGAAGAGAAGGAAAGCGGCCGATTACCGGCGGCCGAGTCGCCAGCCATGACCAGAATGACATCGGAAGCGCTGCTTCCTCCATTCAGGATGGCTACCGGCATGGCTCGCAAGGTCTGCGTAACGCTGGCAAAGGGGCTTGGAAAAGCCGAAGCGCGTGGCAGGACTGCAGTCCCTGCGACATTAACCAGAAGTTTGCACCCCCAGACTTTCGAGCCCCGCGCGAGCCCCCCACCGGCCTCCTGAATGACCAGATCGAGCCGCTGGGCAGCGATCGCCGCAGATTGCAGGGCGTCGCCCACACCGGAAAGATTTCGACGATATATTTCGCTCGACGAATAGCTCTGCATGATGACCAGGCTGGCAATAAGGCCAATCAACATGCCCACCATCATCTCGATGAGACTCAGGCCCGCCTGCGTGCGGCGCGTCCTCGTCAGAGAACATTTTTTCGAGGGCCGGATCTCAGAACAACAGCGCTTGCGTCTCATAATTGCCATGTTCCATTTCTTTTTGCTTCACAGCCTTGTCGCTGGTACCAGAAGAAGGCAAATCCCACTGGATCCGTACCGTTACCGTGAAGGTGTCGACAGAAGCTCCGCTCGCAACATCCACCTTGACCTTGGGATTAGGCAATTTGCTGGCACCGGTTACCCGCGTCTCGAACCAGGTGCGGGTAGACGCGCCACCGCCGCCGCCTTCAGAGTCATAAGCGTAGTTGGCGATCACGACACTCCGCTTGTCCACCGACATTTTGGCGATCAGTTCATCAGCAAGAATCGCTGCTTCAGTACGAAATCGGCTATCGGTAACAATCCGTGTGGAGGCTGCCTGAAAGCCAATCATCCCGAGAAGGCCAAGGGAAAATATCAATAGCGCGACAAGCGCCTCAAGCAGGACATATCCACGGACATCACGGCGTTTCATCGCCCCTCCTGCATTCAAGGACATTCGGCGGCCGTCAGAATGGGCTGACATGCCCTGGGGTTTCCACTGGGATATGCCGGATTACACATTTTCACCGCACCGCCCGGCGTGACGAATACACAGTAGGCCAGATCCGTACCGGTTCGCGACACCCGATAAACCTGCTTCGCACCCACCGCCGCTCCTGTTGAGTCGAGGACACGGCCGGCACCGCTGAAGCGAATGCTGGCCGGCCCCGCGTAACTCAAGCCCTCCGACACTTGCTTGGTCACGCTGCCATTCACGTATCGATTGCTCGCCGTGGCATCGACCACCCTGATGATCCAGTTCTTTCCATTGTCAGCGGATACCACCGTACTCACGGCGCTCACGCTTGGCGTATCGTTGGTCAAGGCAAACTCCACGTCGGCGTTACGCCGAATCGCTTCCGTTTCGGCCTGACGCAAGGCATTCTGAATAAGCTCGGAAGCCGTACCAACCGAACTGCGCCTGATCCAGTCACTCATCGCCGGAAGGCCGACCGCCATCAGGATCGCGGCGATGGATACCGTGACCATCAGTTCCAGGAGGGTCGCACCTTGCTCGGTGCGGGTCCTTAGCTTGGACACGACGTCCCCTTGCTGATCAGCCAGCAATTACCGCTACCGGTCGGTGTGGCCGACTTCTTTTCGCCACTTTCGTTGATCGAATACCAGTAACCACTCATGCCATTGGCCGACTTCCCCGTCACCTTGAGGGTGAAAGTGTCTTTCGTACAGGTCGGGCTGTGGGTAATCGTAAAAGGAATATCGGAAAACGAAGCGCTGAAATCGGGGCAGGTATTATCCGACAGCAAATAAGACCGGTTGGAGTTATAGACCTGCTCCATGCGAACCTTTGCTTCCGACAAGGCTTCGGTGCCTTGCGCGATTTTTCCGCGCGCAATGAAGTCCGTATAGGCCGGCATGGCTACTGCAGCAAGAATGCCGACGATCACGACGACGATCATCAACTCGATCAGGGTGAAACCACGCATCTTTTTCATTAACCTCTCCTCAGGCATACATAATCCCGCCAGCGCGGGTCCAGCGCGAGCAGAGAACGACGGGCGGAGACTTCGCACAGATGAGCGGCATGGGGTGCGCGGCCATCAACGCCCTATCCTTCCTGTAGCCACCACCGCCCCCCGTCGCTGTTTTCGATGACGCTTCAGACAGCACCGCCTCTTGCCATCGCCACCGCCCTGTCCGTCGCCCTGCACCTTGCAGCACTGGTGACATATGGTCCATTGCCAGGCACCGCCACGGAAGCGCCATCGACCGTAAAACCCCTGCAGGTGCGGATGAACACACCCCGCCCTTCCGCCACTCGGTCAACACCGCCGCCCCGCGCAAGCCACACTTCGCCACCAGAACTCAAAACACCGATACCTGAGGTGACGACGCCCGCCCCAC
>NZ_SDKK01000014.1:20293-106375 GCF_008107625.1 Zoogloea oleivorans | reverse complement strand
CGCCCGCCCCCCAGCCCGCCGTCACTCCGCCCGCCCCGGCAGCCACCAGTGTCCCGTACTTCCCGACCTTCGCTCTGACGCGCATCCCGGCCCCATTGACCACGGTTTCACCGGAAGACTGGCCGTCCGCCCCCGGCGCACCCTCCGGCAGCTTTCAGATCGAGCTGGATATCGACGCGCAGGGTCGCGTCACGGCACAGCGGCCCATCTGCGAGCCGCACATGTGTGGCGCCGCCGCCATTTACGCCGAGACGCTCGCGAGCTGGCGCTTTGTGCCGGGCGAAATTCTCGGTCATACGGTACCCAGCCGCATCCAGATCCAGTTCGAGATCGGCACACCCTTCGACGAAGGCCTCGACAGCGCGCCCATACCGCCACCTCAATCCCCAACCCGCCAGTAATCCGGCCGTCCATAAGACGCACGCAGATAGTCGATCAGCAAACGTACCCGCAGCGGCAGGCGCCGGTTCTGCGGAAACACCGCGTAAATGCCCGTGGTCGGCGCGGCAAAGGCATCGAGCACCGACACCAGCGCACCGCTTGCCAGATCGGCCTCCACCTCCCACATCGAGCGCCAGGCCAGCCCCAGCCCGCCCAGTGCCCATTCGCGCAACACCGTGCCGTCGTTGCATTCGAAGCGCCCCGACACCTTCTGCACCTGCGTATGCCCGGGGTCCTCCGGATTGCTGAACACCCAGCCGCGCTGGGGATTCAGCGCCAGACAATTGTGGGCCGCCAGCGCCTCGGGCGTGGCCGGAATGCCATGCCGAGCCAGGTAAGCCGGGCTTGCCACCACCACCCGCCGGTTGTCGGCCAGACGCACCGACACCAGCGTCGAATCGGCAAGCTCGCCAATCCGGATCGCGCAATCCACCCCCTCATTCACCAGATCCACGACCCGGTCGGAAAGATCGAGCGAACAGCTGACATCCGGATGCGTGATCAGGAAATCCCGCACCAGCGGCGCCACATGACGCCGCCCGAAGCCGGCCGGCGCCGACACCTTGATATGCCCGCTGGCCTTCACCCCGCCCAGGCTCACCGACGCCTCGGCATTGGCCAGATCGTTGAGGATGCGCTGGCAGTCCTCCAGAAACGCACTGCCCTCGAAGGTCAGGCTCAGCTTGCGCGTCGTGCGCACCAGCAACTTCACGCCAAGCCGCTCCTCCAGCGTGTCGATGCGCCGCCCCATCATTGCCGGCGTAACGCCATCGGCCCGCGCCGCCGCCGAAAGACTGCCCCGGGTGGCCACGCTGACAAAGGCCTCGATTTCCTTGAAGCTGTTCATTGCATACTAAAAGTAAAAAATCATTTGATTTTATTATGGCTTCTTTTTTCTTTATGCATTGAATAAACTTCGCCCCATTCCACACCAACCCACACAGGTCCCCAGAGCATGGCGCATCCCCCCCGAATCCAGGCTGTCGCGTTCGATGCCTTCGGCACGCTCTTCGACGTCTACTCGGTGGGCCTGCTGGCCGAGCAGCTCTACCCCGGCAAGGGTGCTGCGCTGGCCGACCTGTGGCGCAGCAAGCAAATCGAATACAGCTTCATCCGCACGCTGTCCGGCCGCTACAAGCCCTTCCTTGAAGTCACCCAGGACGGCCTCGTCTTTGCCGCCGCCAAGCTCGGCCTCGCCCTCGACGCCCAGCGCCGCACGCAGTTGATGAACCAATACGCCTGCCTGTCGCCCTTCCCCGAAAACCTCGGTGCCCTCAAGGCCCTGAAGGCGGCCGGCGTGCCCACCGCCATCCTGTCCAACGGCACCCCCGACATGCTCGACGTGGCCATCAAGAGCGCCGGCATGAATGGTCTCTTCGATCACGTGCTGTCGGTCGACGCCGTGCACCAGTACAAAACCAGCGCCGACGCCTACGCCCTCGGCCCGCAAGCCTTCGGCTGCCCCGCCGAGCGTATCCTCTTCGTCTCGTCGAATGGCTGGGACGCCGCCGGGGCCAGCTGGTATGGCTACACCACCTTCTGGATCAACCGCAGCGGCCAGCCCCTCGAGCAACTGGACGTGACGCCCACCGTCCAGGGCCGCCAGCTAACCGATGTCGTCGATTTCGTGGCGCGCCACCGCGCCTGAGTTTCCGCTATAACTTCCACTCAACCTTCCCCATCAGGAGTCATCATGAGCCTCACCCTCCCCGCCGGCCTGCAGATCAACGCCCCGCTCCAACCGGGCTACGAAACCATCCTCACCCCGGAAGCCCTCGAACTGGTCGCCAAGCTGCACCGCGCCTTCGAGCCCCGTCGCCAGGAACTGCTGAAGGCCCGCGTCGAGCGCCAGGCCCGCATCGATGCCGGCGAAATGCCTGACTTCCTGCCGGAAACCAAGCACATCCGCGAAGGCGACTGGAAGGTTGCCCCGCTGCCCAAGGCCCTCGAAAACCGCCGCGTCGAAATCACCGGCCCGGTCGAGGCCAAGATGATCATCAACGGCTTCAACTCCGGCGCTGATTCCTACATGACCGACTTCGAGGACTCCAACAGCCCGAAGTGGGACAACCAGATCCAGGGCCAGATCAACCTGTACCAGGCCATCCGCCGCGAACTCTCGTTCAAGAACGAAGCCGGCAAGGAATACCGCCTCAACGACAAGATCGCCACCCTGCAGATCCGCCCGCGCGGCTGGCACCTGGACGAAAAGCACGTCACCGTTGACGGCCAGCGCGTCGGCGGCGGCATCTTCGACTTCGCCGTGGTCTTCTTCCACAACGCCAAGGAACAGATCGCCCGCGGCGCCGGCCCCTTCTACTACCTGCCCAAGATGGAAAGCCATCTCGAGGCTCGTCTGTGGAACGACATCTTCGTGATGGCGCAGGATCACATCGGCATCCCGCAGGGCACCATCAAGGCCACCGTGCTGGTCGAAACCATCCTCGCCACCTTCGAGATGGAAGAAATCCTGTACGAGCTGCGCAACCACTCCGCCGGCCTCAACGCCGGGCGCTGGGACTACATCTTCAGCTGCATCAAGAAGTTCAAGAAGAACAAGGATTTCTGCCTGGCCCAGCGCAGCGCCATCACCATGGAAGTGCCCTTCATGCGCTCCTATGCCCTGGCCCTCGTGCAGGCCTGCCACAAGCGTGGCGCCCCGGCCATGGGCGGCATGTCCGCGCTGATCCCCATCAAGGGCGACCCGGTTGCCAACGACAAGGCCCTCGCCGGCATCCGTCACGACAAGACCCGTGACGCCAACGACGGCTTCGACGGCGGCTGGGTGGCTCACCCGGGCCTCGTTTCCATCGCCGCCGAAGAGTTCCAGAAAGTCCTCGGCGACCGTCCGAACCAGTGGGAAAAGCAGGTGACCGGCAGCTTCGGCCCCAAGGACTGGCTCAACTTCCAGCCCGAGCAGCCCATCACCGAAGCCGGCCTGCGCAACAACATCAACGTCGGCATCCACTACCTTGGCTCCTGGCTGGCCGGCAACGGCTGCGTGCCCATCCACAACCTGATGGAAGATGCCGCCACCGCCGAAATCTCCCGCTCGCAAGTGTGGCAGTGGGTGGTTTCGCCCAAGGGCATCCTCGACGACGGCCGCAAGGTCACCGTTGAAATGGTCCGTCCGATGATTGCCGAAGAACTCACCAAGGTGAAGGCCTTCGTCAGCGCCCAGGGCGAAGACACGGCCAGTTACGAGCAGGCCGCCGTGATCTTCGACCAGATGTCGCTGACCCCGGAATACCCGGAATTCCTGACCCTGCCGCTGTACGAGGCGATGGACTAAGCGTTTCAAGACTGCACGCTGACAACGGCGCCCCGGATTTCCGGGGCGCCGTTTTTTATGCAGGCACAGACACGCCAGCCTCCCCAGGCACCTGTTGGGGCGACTTCAGTCGCCCTCGGACCTTGATCAACGGAGAAGCGGGCGACTCAAGTCGCCCCCACAGCAAGACTTGTTGAGCTTCGTCTCATTGCCCCGATTCGCGGCTCGTCTGGCCAGCCTTGGCTCTATCAAGAAGAGCGAGGAAGTGGCTCAGTTTGGCCCACGTTTGCTCACCCAGCTTCACGCCCGTCTTTTCCTGCGCCAATGTGCAAATACTCGAGCACATCCTCGTCATGCAGCGCGAACAAGGGTGTCGAGCAGGCCTTGCCGAGCATATGCAGCACCTGGACCTCGCCGAGCCGCGAGCGCCAATCGTCGAGATTGCGGAACTCGCTGCGCACCAGCACCGAACTTCAGCTTCAGCAACCGAACCTCTCCGCTAACCCTTCAATAGTCATGTTCTCCGCAATCTCATCATGCGGAATCAGCACATAGCGCCACGGCTTGCCGCCATAACTAGCCGCATGGTCCGACGCATTCGCGCACCATTTGACGGCGGCTTCTTTTTTGGCAACGACAATCGGGTCTGAAAGTTCCGTGCGTTTCTTGGGCTCCAGCATGTAGATCGTGTCGCTGGTTTCGCCAACGAAGTCCGGCTGGTATTCCTGATGATCCGCACCATTCTGGTAGTAAAGCTGAAACTGCCCCTTGGCCGGCTTGAACCACTTGCTGGTCTCGCGCTCCAGAATCACCGCCAGCTTGCGTTCCGAGTCAGAATCGAACTTTTGCACCGGATACAGGCATTTCTCGAAGCCGCCGAACAGGTATTTCGCCATATTGCTCTTGTCGGCGGGCTCGACCCGGTAGTTGGCGGGCGGTTCCTGCACTGAATACGTGTAGGCGCTCTGCTTCAGCTCGGTAAAGCCTTTGCTGACCTTCACTTCATAGCCGGCAACATCCACCCAGTAATGGGCTTGCATCTGGGCATGGATGAATCGCGCGATGTCCCTTTGGTAGCACCGGAGCACCTTGCGGGTGTCGTCCTCGGTCAGGTAGCCCTTGAAATGATCAACGGTCTGCGTGGCCAGGTCATAAAGCAAGTCGGCGTGTTCGTCGTAGGAAACATCGTCGAAATCCACCAGGCCGCTGACCACATAGTTCTCCAGCCGGGCTTCTTCGAAACCACCGCGACCGAGCGACACCACTTCGAGGTGATTGGTGCGCAGGTGCTGAATCCACAGCTCGTCGGAGACTGCCGGATACTTCAACGCGGACAGGTCGAGCGAGAAAGGCTTGAAGCCGGATTTCACCTCGCCCTTGGGCACCACCAGAATGCGCGGAATGTCGATGGTTTGCTGCGTGACCAGCTCGACAGTTTTCGCCACCACGGCGGCAATGTCCGGCTGTTCGCCGACGCCTTCCAGTTCCAACTGCGCCGGCTGATGCTGCTCTTCCACCGCCTTGACGATGGCCGCCTGGATTTCCGGTTTTTTCAGGTACTCGACGGTCGGCAAGGTCTGCGGCTGGTTTTCCAGCTTGCGGATCACCTCGTAGGTAATTTGTGCCAGCTTCTGCTCTTCCGGCTTGGTGAAGACAGGCGTCTGGTCCTGCCCGGCCACCGTCGTGCTGCTCGTTGCATGGGCAGGCGTCAAACCCAGCTTCGTCGCCAGTTGTGACTGCGACACCACGGTCGTTGTTTTCTGTCCCAGCGCATCCATATCCAGCACGACGGTCTGCAAATGGATCGCCGAATCGGGTTTGTTGGCCTCGGCAATGATCTCCTGGAACTTGTCGTGGGCAACAATGTTCAGTCGATCTACGGCCATCACGCCGGTGCGCTTGCCGTAAGGCAGGCGCAGCCCCCGCCCGATGGACTGTTCAATGAGGATGCGGGCATTGGCGGCCCGGAGCGGCACGATGGTGTAAAGGTTGGTGACGTCCCAGCCTTCCTTGAGCATGTTGACGTGAATCACGATCTCCGTCGGCTCGTCGGTGTGTTCCACCTTGAGCAGCTTGGCGATCATTTCCTCTTCTTCCGCGCCGCTCTTGCTCGAATCCACCTGGATGACCTTGTCGCGGTAGCGCCCCTCGAAAAACTTGTCCGACTTGATCAGCTCGGAAAGTTGCCCGGCATGGGTGGTGTCGCGGGCGATCACCAGCAGGAAGGGTTTGACAATAGGGTTGTCACTCTCGCGAGCGTAGGTCTCCAGCTCGACCTTCACGCTTTCATGCAGGCGCACGCCATCTTCCAGCTTCAGGCGCTCGATTTCCTCCCCCGACATACCCGCCGGATTGAAGTTCTTGCGCGTCACGACGGCCGGTTCCTTGACGAAGCCATCCTTCATTGCCTGCCCGAGCGGATAGTCGACTATCACGTTCTTGAACGGCAACGCACCGCGCGCGGTTTCAACAAACGGCGTCGCGGTCAGCTCCAGCCCGAGGATCGGTTTCAGCTCGTTGATGGCGCGAATCCCGGCGCTGGCACGGTAGCGGTGCGACTCATCCATCAGCATCACCAGGTCCGGCAAGCCGGCCAGATAGTCGAAATAGCTCTCGCCGATGTATTCCGAAAGTCGCTTGATGCGAGGCGACTTGCCGCCGCGCACCTCCGAGTTGATCTTGGAAATATTGAAGATGTTGATCCGCACCCCGCCGAACAGCGTGCCGCTGCGCGGGTCGTGCTGGTCGTAGTTGTCGCCGGTAATGATCACCGGCGCATCGATAGCGAATTCGGCAATACCCCGGAATACGTACTTGGGATGATTGCGGTCGCTGAAATCAGCTTTCAGCTTGTTGTAGATGGTCAGGTTCGGCGCCAGCACGAAAAAGTTGTTGATGCCGTGCGCCAGATGCAGATAGCTGATGAAGGCCCCCATCAGCCGCGTCTTGCCGACGCCGGTGGCGAGCGCGAAGCACAGCGAGGGAAACTCGCGCTCGAAGTCCGTCACCGACGGAAACTCGCTGCGGATGGCCTCCAGCATGGCCGCCACATCGCCCCCCTTGCCGGGTGGCGCAATCTCCGTGATCCGGTCGAGAATTTCCAGCGAACGACGTTGCGGATGGCGCAGGCTGAGGCGACCGGCGATGGCGTTGACGTGGCGGTTCATTCAGCCGCTCCCTTCTTCGTTGATCTTGTTTTGCTTGTCTTGACAGCGGCTTTCGCGGCGTCTTTTTCTGGTGCCAGGAAGCGAAGCTCACGGCGCAGCTCGTTTTCGAGTTCCTCGACGGTCGGCAGATAAAGCTGGTAGCGGCTAGTGAAGATATTGCGCTCCTGTTGCTCGCCCAGCGTGTACTTCACCACCGCATCGTTCTTGTCCGGGCAGAGAATCAGCCCAATCGTCGGGTTGTCGCCTTCGGTGCGTCGTTCGCGGTCGTAGTAATTCACATAGAACTGAATTTGCCCAAGGTCGCCATGGGTCAGCTTGCCCACCTTCAGGTCGATCAGCACGAAACACTTCAATATCGTGTGATAGAAAACCAGATCGATATAGAAATGGTCGCCATCCAGCGTGATGCGCTCCTGCCGGGAAACGAAGGCAAAGCCCTTGCCCAGTTCCAGCAGAAAGTTCTGCAGGTTGCCGATCAATGCCTGCTCCAGCTTCGATTCGACCAGCCGGGGCGACTCCGGCAGACCGAGGAACTCCAGTACCAGCGGCTCCTTGATTGCATCAACGGGCCGCGCGATCTCCTGTCCATGCGTGGCCAGCCGCATCAGGCCGGCTTTGTCGCGGCTCTTCGCCAGGCGGTCGAACAGGAAGGTGTTGATTTGCCGTTCCAACTCCCGCGCCGACCAGGCGTGGCGAATCGCCTCGATTTCATAAAAGTCGCGCGCCTCACATCGGGTGACGCGCAACAGTCGACGGTAATGCGTCCACGACAGGCACGAGCTGAGCTGACCCGGTGTCATGGGGGCATCCGGGTCCGGCAGTTGCATTTGAAAAGCCATCGGGAGGGCATCGAAATTCCGACGCGCCGCATCGGAATTCGCTGTGGCTTCAGAAGCGCTAAGGGATTTCCGACGCACTGCGTCGGAAATTTGCGCCGGGAGCAGGCGCGGATACTCCAGATAAAACCGCCTGAACAATTCCAGATTGTCCACGCCATACCCCGCACCAAAGTCTGCCTTGAGACGTGCCGCCAGATCGGCAAGCAATTCGGTGCCATAACCGGCCCGCTTTTTTCCTTGTTGCTCTTCCTCGACGATTTCGCACCCGATCAACCAGTTGGCAATCACCTGCGTCGTATTGACCGTCCGCGCGATGTTGCTGCGGGCGGACTCCAGAATTTCCCGTACCCGACCATAAAGCGGCGGCGTGGTCGTTGCGGGAGCAGCCGCTTTTCTTGCCATGCTCAGACCTCACCGTCGAACAGCGATTGCTGGCCAGGCTTGGCAGGCTCCTTGGGCAGATTCTCCACTTGCAGGGAATAATCGTCGTGCCCCCATTCGCAGCGCGACAGCACCTGCCGGGGAATCTTCTTCACCGTCAGATTCGGGTAGGCATCCAGCTTGGCGCGAAAGGCCGTGCACAGCACCAGCAAGCTCCGCTCCGGCCCCACTTCGTCGGCGAGCTGCTGCAACTGCTCATGAGTCAGGCTGGCGGTGGTCACATAGACGAAATCCCGCTCGGTGGAATGGCCGTGCTGCCAATACACCGCATCGGAAGGCGCGTAGGTGAAGCCTTCCAGCTTGCACAGCGCCTCGGCCAGCATGGCGGCGTTGTAGTCGTGGTTGATGACCCAGTTGCCCCACTTGTCCTTTTCCAGCAGCGAGGGGGCCAGGCGGTAATAGCGGAAGCCACCGCCACCCTTCCAGCCAGCGGCCTCAGTGATGCCGCCGGGGTCTTCGCCGTCGATGACCTTCTTCAGGCGCGGAATGATGTGGGTCTGGCAGGTATCTTCGATGACTTCCACCATGATCCAGCGCCGGCCCATCTTGTGGGCGACAGCGCCCGTGGTGCCGGAGCCGGCGAAGGAGTCGAGGACCAGGTCGCCGGGGTTAGTGGCAAGCTCAAGTACCCTCTGCAACAATCGTTCTGGCTTTGGTGTAGCGAAGGCATCATCAGGATTGATAGCTTTTACTTCCTCGCGCGCCTCGTGGTTTTGTCCGACGTCAGTGTGTAGCCAAATCGTCGGCGCAGGAGGCTCTGCGAGTTTTAACTCAGAAAGGAAAGTCTTCCTTGATGGATTCGCCTTGCCGTCACTACCGAACCAAATTTCATCGTTGTCATCCATACGTCGAAGAGCGTCCGCCGGGAAACGCGGTGAAGCCCCCTTTGGCGGCGACCAAGAAACGCCATTCTTAAATACAAATTCAAAAGCTTGCTCCTTTTCTGAGCCAGTTCGTTTTGCATAAAGTGGCGTCGCTTTCCAAGGGCCCTTGGGATGGCCATCCGGGTTTCGATAGCGACTATCCATTTCCGCTGTACGCCCAAGGCGATTGGGGCGCCATCCTTCCTTATTACGGGCATAAATTAGTACATGGTCGTGCGTTTCAGCGAGCCATTTTGAGTCATTGGAAACCGTGTATTTTTTTTGCCATATCGCATTCGATACAAAGTTCGCCCGCCCAAATACCTCATCACAAAGGACCTTGAGATAGTGCGCCTCGTTGTCGTCAATCGTGATCCACAGCGAACCGTCGTCGGATATCAGTCGCCGGATGATCTCCAGCCGGTCGCGCATCAACGATAGCCAGATCGAATGCTCGACACCGTCGTCGTAATTTTTGAATGCGCTTCCGGTGTTGTAGGGCGGGTCGATGAACACGCATTTGAACTTGCCGGAGAACTCCGCCTCCAGCGCCTTAAGTGCCAGCAGGTTGTCGCCAAAGATTAGACGGTTGTCGAATACGTCGGTGCTGGCAACACGGTGCTTCGCGTGATAACTCTTTACCGGTTCCTCCAGCAGGATGCGTGGCTCTAATTTTGGCCGAACATGCTTGTCGATCCAGGTGAGTTCGAGTTTCTGTTTCTTGCTCATGTGAGATTTCCAATCTGCGGGGCCTTCGAGACCAGATATTCGAAGAGGTCTACCGGGTATGGCTGCCCCGTCTTGTACAGTTTTTTCTTGTGTTCCAACACTGGATCGGCACTGAGTCCGTAGTGCGCAATCAAAACATCTTGCAGTAGCGGCACGACATGGGTCTGATTGCGGAAGAGTGCCAATGGCCCCATCGCATAGGTAGCCGGGGGGCCGGCAGAGAAAAGGGTGGCGGCATGCGTTGCATCCCATAAGGTCTGGCGCAACTGATCGAATGGCCCGCTCAATCCGGCATTGATCTTTGCCACATCCAGCAAAGTCGCGCTCTTGATGGCATTGACTGCCTGCTTGATCATGACCCAGGCCAGCACATAACCGCCGTGCTTGTAGGCCAGCCGCTCTTGCCCCGATGCGCCTTTCGCCTCGGTCGCCATCCGATTCTGGATATAGCGGTTTAGTCGTACCGCGTTGGCGAGTTGAAAGGCTGTAACGGTTGGCGCGAACAGCGCTTTGTATTGTGCGGAAGTTGTAGCCAGAAGTTGCGCTGGTTCCTTCTTGAGCCAAACCACAAAGCGCGGATCGGGTTGCAACATGGCCAAGGCTTGCGCGGCCTCGTCGATGCGAATTCGATTGGCGTCGGCAAGTCCGTCAGCTGCGTCGGCCTTATAGGCGTAGTGAATATCGAGATGGGCGAGGTCACGCCTCAGCCGTTCCTGTTCGTCATCCAGAGCAGCGAAGTTGGCCAGCAGGACTGGGTTCTGGTGATTTCTGGCGCGAGTGACGGACTTGCCGAATTCGCCGTCAGAATCTGCCTTGATCAGCGTCAGCGATACCTTTGCCGTACTGATGTCGCTGCCCTTGTTGTCAGCAAGGAACTTCGCCGATGACGCGATGGTTTGCGCACCGTTGATAACCGAGAATCCTCTGAGCTTGAGGCGCTTGCGGCCGCCTTGTGCCTGTTTTGCTCCCTTGGGTTGAATCTCCAGACAAAGCGCGGTAACCCCATTGTTCAAGTACATGAACTCTTGCGGCTTCGCAGCCAATGTCCTTTGAATCGCAGTGTTGACCTCGGTTTTGTGGCCGAGGAAGGTTCGAATGTTTCTCTCGTACAGCGCAGGCCCATGCACCTCGTGCAGGCTTATCAGATCCTGTAGCTGGACGAGGCCGAAGTACGTAACCTTCGGCTCTTCTACGGTTGAACACTTCTGAATCCAGAGGTCGGTATTGACCTGCGCATACGCTTTCGCGACGCGCAGATCGGTGACAACTCGACTGGCATCGTAGTCGATGACCTGTGGCGTCAACCGCTCCTCTCCATGGTCTTCATCGGCCAGAAGATCGTCTATTGCTATCTTTGCGTGCTTACTGATGCCAGAACCAGTATGTGCAATAACGAGCTGAATATGACTGCAATTATCCAGTGCGTCCTCAATCTCGGCTTGTCGAACCAGAACGTTCTTGTTGAACCCGCTGAAATCCTGCTTGATGAGCTTGCGAACACCTTGGCAATAGGCAAGCGCCTCCTCCTGACTAAACTGCTCCGCAGCTTTCAGCTTGGACTGAACGAGATACAGCGTTTCCGTGGGTGCAAAATAGTAGATCGCATCAACGCCATAGTCGTCGAAATCGTCGATGACTGCCTTTGCTGAATCGGCTTTTGAAACGCCACAAATATGGTGGAGCGCAAATGCGCTGAATGCGCGTGAGCGGTTCTTTTTCTGTTGGTCCTCAGCCGACTTCAACTTGTCGAGCAGTGGCGGCAGGCTTGTCAGAAATTCCTTATCGAGGACATGCGTAAGCATGACTGACGATTCTTCTGCGAGTGCGCTCATGGCGTCCGGTCCATATATGTTGTGGTGTTCAACTGCTATTGACGAATTGACCAGCGAATCACAAAGAGCTGGTTAAAGAATGTTTGCTGCGTTAGCTTGCCTTCTATCTGCCCAATCAATTCCTCGCGCTGCTTGTCCACCTCGTCCTGCGCCTCGAACAGTGACCGGCGTTTCTGGTTGCGCTGGGCTTCAAGCGTCTTGATCTGCTTCTGCCCCGCCAGCTTTTCCTCCAGCGTAAGGGCGGTCGTGGCGGCGCGGCGAGCTTCCTTGATTTGGCGGTCGATCTCCCGAATTTCCCGTTCCAGACCCACTTTGAGGTCGTCGGCCCAGCCGTCGAGCTTGTCGGCCTCGGCCTCGAAGAAGCGGGCATTGCGCTCGGATACGTCGCGCTGGATGGCAGCCTGGCGAACTTGGGTCAGCGTTTCGAGCCTTGCCTGAGCCCCCCCCTCACCCCAGCCCTCTCCCTGAGGGAGAGGGGGCGAAGTGACCGGCAGCATCAGCAGGCGCTGGGCGACTTCTTCATCCAAAACCTGGCCGTCGTCGGTGATAGCGGAAAAGATCAGGTGGTCTTCTGCCTGATCGAGCGCTTCGACGCTGAAGGTGGAAAGCATCAGCCAGCCGGCCTTGCCGATCATCGGTTCAAGGCTCGTGATCTTGCCATCATGCTGGCTGTAGTCGAAATGAATCTCGGCCGCCGGCAGTTCGCGGCTCTTGGCATTGGCTACCAGGGTTTCAGCCAGCGGATGGTTGAGACGGTAGAGATGGGCCTCGCCGGAACGGCGCGGCAGTTCATACAGTCCCAGCGGAATTGCGGCGGCTTGCTGCGGGAAGGGATTGGTTACCAGGCGAAACGCGGCATCCCCCAGAAATTCGGCCTGGCCATCCAGCTCATGCCGCGTGAGCTGCATGAGCAGCCGTTCGTAGCGATTGAGATAGGCCCGTGAGGCTTCGTCGCGTACCTTGAGCTTTTCACGCACTTCGTCGTCGAAGTTTTCCAGCAGTTTCTGGCGCGTGCGCGTCATCGACTCGTTGATTTCCAGGCTCAGTTCGAGTTGGAGCTGGTTGAAGGCGGTAGTGATCTCATCCGGTTTGCGACAGTTCTGATAGATGGCGGCGATGCGTTTCTCGAAATCGACGCCGGATTCGATGGCGCCGAGCACTTCATCGCTGGCGCCGAAAACGCCTTCGAAAAGCTGGAATTTTTCTGACAGCAACTCGAAGACGCGCTGATCGGCGGCGTTCTTGCGATTGAGGAAATTGACGACTACCACATCGTGCTTCTGGCCGTAGCGATGACAGCGGCCGATGCGTTGCTCGATACGCTGCGGATTCCACGGCAGGTCGTAGTTCACCACCAGCGAGCAGAACTGGAGGTTGATGCCTTCGGCACCCGCCTCAGTGGCGATCATGATTCGACCCTGCTCGCGGAAGTAGTCGACCAGCGCCGAGCGCATGTCGGCGCTGCGCGAGCCAGTGACCCGGTCGCTGCCCTGATGGCGTTCGAGCCACTGGCTATAGATCAGCTTGGAGCCATCGTCGGTATTCGAACCGTTGAACAGGACAATGCCGTCGGCAAAAGGGCTATCCTCTAGCAGGCGCAACAAATAACTCTGGGTGCGGCGCGATTCGGTGAAGATGATGGCTTTTTCCGCGCCCCCGAGTTCTTTTGCCTTGGCAAAGGCGACGCCCAGCGCCTTGAGCAGCGCTTTGCCCTTGGCATTGTGTTGGATGGAGGTGGCCAGTTGGGCGAAGGCATCGAGGTCGGCGATTTCCTGCTCAAGCGCCCGGCGGTCGTCTTCAGTCAGAACTTCGACGGGTTCGTCGTCAGTCCATTCCTCTGCCGTTTCGTCGAGGGCCTCATAGTCCTGATCCAGCTCATCTTCCAGCGACTCGGCAGGTTCGTGCTTGCTCAACTTGACTTTGAGGCGATTGGAAATCGAAGTCAGCGCGCCAGCGATGGCAAAGGAGGATGAGGCCAGGAGCTTCCTCAGCACAAGTGTCATCAGGCTCCGCTGGCCGGCGGGCAAGGCGTGGAGATTTTCCCGTTGCAGGTATTCCGAAACGAGTTGGTAGAGCCGGTCCTCGCTTTCCTCCGGCGTGAACTCCTCCACCAGAGGCAAGCGCTTGGTGTAAGGAATGTAGGCCGTGACCTGCCGGCGCAGCGTGCGATGGCATACCGGCTTGAGCCGTGCCTTGAGCGTCTGGAAAACCTGTTCCTGATTCAGATTGGCGAATTGCTCGCGGAAACTTTTCAGGTCGCCGAAAGCGTGTTCGTCGATGAAGCTCACCAGGCCGAACAATTCCAGTAGGGAGTTCTGCAAGGGCGTCGCCGTAAGCAGCAGCTTGTGCTTGCCGGCCAACGCCTGCTTGAGCGTGTTGGCGATGACATTTGACGGCTTGTAGACGTTGCGCAGTCGATGCGCTTCGTCGATCACCACCAGGTCCCACGGCACTGCATGAACGTCGCTAGCCTTGCCCTTGGCGAACTGGTAGGAGCAAATAACGATTTCAGGAACTTCGAAGGGGCGGAACATCCCCTGTCTGATAGCCGCGTTGTAGGACTTGGCTTCGAGGATGCGGCAGGGCAGGAAGAACTTCTCGGCCAGCTCCTGAAACCACTGCTTGCGCAGGTTGGAGGGTGTAATGACCAGAATGCGTCGCTTGCGCTCGGCCCACTTCTGCGAGAGCACCAGCCCTGCTTCGATGGTCTTGCCGAGGCCCACCTCATCGGCAAGCAAAGCTCCCTTGGATAGCGGCGAATTAAACGCGAACAGCGCTGCATCCACTTGATGCGGATTGAGATCGACTTGCGCATCGATCAACGCACCAGCGAGCTTCTCAACGCTATCCGGCGGGCAGCGACGAGTCAGCTCATAGGCAAAGTATTTGGTGTGGTAGGCGGAAATCACGGGCAGTGGGATTTATTGATGTTTCTGCGATTGTCCTGCAACACACGGGATAGTCCAAGACTATCCCGAAGGGCAGGCTGTTCGGATGAAAGATGGACCGTTCAAAAATTAATCAGACAACATGGGTTAGCCGGCGATCACAAGCTCTTGGCAATGCCAAGAATGCACCGGAAAACAGTCGTTGATGTCTAGGGGTTTGACTGAACGAGAAGCCACTCCAACCAGCCCAAGCCCCTCCCCCCTGCACCTCCCCTTCTCCATCTCCGCCCCCACCTGAAACCGCAACATCACAACATGTATTTCAGCGCGCCAGAATCACAACCCTCTCCACATCCCGCCCCGCCAAAACTACCCTCATGTAATATCCCGTCCACATCATCCCGGCCGTCCATCGCCATCCCTCACCCTCTCACGGAGACCCGCCATGCCTGCCACCTCGTCCCCCACCGAGATTTCCGCCGACACCCTCGCCCGCTTCGATCAGGCGCTGGCGACGATCCAGGAGGTGCTGGCGCCTTTCGCTCCCATGACGGCCGACGACCCCGGGCGGCCGTTGTACGAGATGCAGACCATGCACGAGGCGTTCTGCCGCCAGACGCTGCTGGTCCTCGACGAGAACCGGGATGCGCTGCCGCCCGTGTATGGCCTGGAGACGGTCGAGTGGGGGCTGCGTACTTTCGACGCGCTGCGTTTGCGGATGCTGCGCCTCGGGGAGCTCGCCACCGAGGGCCAGGCCACGGTGGCGGTACTGGCCGACGGGCTGGTCGATGCGGCGATAAAGGGCTATGTGCTGCTGAAGATCGTCGGCGAGCCTGAAAGCGTCAGACGCCTGCAAGGCCTGCGCGAGGCGACTTTTCGGCGCCCTTCCGGTACCCCGCCGCAGGGCGAATGAGTTCGCCCCTGCACGGTGCCGTCGAGGCGGAGTTCGACGATTTCCGGACGCCCGCCCTGCCTTTATTACAACCATGTCATTATCCTAAGGTAATATTCACGGCGGCGCGGCGGCGAGGCATCCATCGATTTGCCGGCCGCCGCGCAATCCTTCAATCACGCCTTCGGAGCTATGCCATGAACCAGAACCTGGTATCCATCGAGTTCTCTCCCGCTACCCTCGTCAAACTCGACGACGCAATCGGGGTTATCGAGGAAGTTTTTGCATCCTTTGTCCAGCTGTCGGCCGAGCAGGTGCGCAAGCTGAACAAGATGGGGAGCATGTCAGAGCATTTCTGCCGCCAGACCCTGGCCGTCCTGGAACAAAACCAGGGCATCCTGCCGCCCGACTTCGATCTCGGCGAAGTCCAGCGGGACATGCTCGCCTTCGAGACCTTGCGGCCGCGCATGCGGCGCATCCGCGACTTCGCGGCCAAGGGCGACGACACCGAGATGGCATTGGGCAGCGACGTGTTCACCGCGGCGCTGGAGGGCTATTCGCTCATGAAGCTCTTCAGCAAGAGCGAGAGCCTGGAGGATCTGCGCGACGCGATGGCGGTGCTCCGCCCGGGCCGCAAGAAGGCCAAGACGCAGGCCGCCGAGTAAGCCGGCCCGCAGACAGATCGCCCTGCAACAGGCCTCCGTCGCTGACGGGGGCCAAAAAACCCCGCATTTATGCCCGCGCGGCAAAACTTGATGCCATCGCGCCATCACTTTATGCCCGGGCCACATAAGCGCATGGCGGCGTCACTAAACAGCATGGCCGCGCCACTAAACAAAATGCCGGCGCCACCCAAACCCATGTGGAAAATTCATTAACGGATGCCGACGACCCATTGATTAAAGCCGTGGCCGCATTACTTTATGCAGCGCTGGCATAAAGTAATGCCAGGGACTGCCAGCTTCATGGCAGCGGGCGCCAAACTAATGCGAAACGCTATAAATCTCCGCAGAGCGCGGCGACCCGTGCCGCGTCGGCCCCGCTCACGCGCACCCGCTTGGCCCGGCAGGTGTCGCCGCTGACCAGTTCCACCGCCGACTTCGACACGCCGCAGGCCTTGGCCAGAAAGGCGATCAGCGCGGCATTGGCCTTGCCGTCCACCGGCGGCGCGGCGAGGCGGATCTTCAGGGCCTCGCCGTGCAGGCCGGTGATTTCGGTTTTCTTTGCCCCGGGCTGGATGTGCAGCGTGAGAATCACGCTGCCGTCGGCGGCCCGGCTCAGCCAACTCATGTCAGGCCAGCCCGATGAGCATGTACTTGCCCATGGCCAGCGCACTGAGCGCCACCTGCAGCACCAGCAGCAGGGCGATGGGTGTCAGGTCCACCCCGCCGATGGCCGGGATGATGCGCCGGAAGGGGCGCAGGAACGGTTCGGCCAGCGCATTGATGACCCCCGCCAGCGGCGCATGGGGATTGACCCACGAGAACACCGCCGACATCAGCACCACCCCCATCAGCAGGTACAGCGCCGCCTTGAAGGTTTCCAGCAGGCCGACGCCCCACATCACCACCAGCAGGCTGAGGGGGTCGGCCATGCCGACGATGCCGCGCACCCACAGGGCCACGAACACCACCAGGGTCTGGACGATCCACGCCGGCAGCAGGCTGGCCATGTCCAGGCCGAACATGCCAGGAACAAAGCGGCGCAGAGGCACCACCACCCAGTCGGTGGTGGCCAGCACGAACTGGCCGATGGGATTGCGAAAGGACACCCGCTGCCACTGCATCACGAAGCGCGCCAGCAGCACCCCGGAGAGCAGGCTGCCGAGGGTTTCGATGATGGTCAGGAAAAGATTTCCGAGCATGGGAGCCTCCGTTGTCAGTCGCGGCCGAGCTGCTCGCCGAGCTCGCGGCCGCGCGCTTCGGCAGCCGCCACGGCACGCGTCACGATGGCCGGAAAGCCGTCGGCGGCAAAGGATGCCAACGCGGCCGCGGTAGTGCCGCCCTTCGACGTGACCCGCTCGCGCAGCACGCCCGGTGCTTCGTCGCTGTCGGCAGCCAGTTTTGCCGCACCCAGCACCGTATCGATGGCCAGCTTGCGGGCCGTGGCTTCGTCGAAACCCAGGGATTCACCCGCCGCCTGCAGGCATTCGATGAAGTGGAAAACATAGGCCGGGCCGCTGCCCGAAACGGCGGTAACGCCGTCGATCTGGGCTTCCTCGGCCACCCACACGGTGCTCCCGACCGCCGCCAACACCTGCTCGGCCGCGGCGCGCCCGGCGGCGCTCACCGACGCATCGGCAAACAGCCCGGTGATGCCGGCACCGATCAGGGCCGGCGTATTGGGCATGGCCCGCACCAGCGTGTGGTAATCCCCCAGCCAGCGGCCGATGTCCACCAGACGCAGGCCGGCGGCAATGCTCACCACCACCTGGGTCGTCAGCCGTCCGGCAATCGGCGCCACCGCGGCCTTGAGCTGTTGCGGCTTGACCGCCAGCACCAGCACGTCGCAGGCCAGCGCCTGCTCGTCGAGCGACTCGACCGCCCGCACGCCAAACTGGCTTTCGAGCTTGGCGCGCCCTTCGGCCGACAACTCGACAGCCTGCACATCCGCCGCCTTGAAGCCCTGCTTGACCAGGCCGCCGATCAGGGCCGCCGCCATGTTGCCGCCACCCAGGAAGGTGATTTTCATCGGTTTCTTTCCACCAGTTGAATTCAATAAGGAATGCTCAAGCGCGACCGCCGAAGATCGCCGTGCCCACCCGGACCATCGTCGAACCCTCGGCAATCGCTGCCTCCAGGTCGTCGGACATGCCCATGGACAGCGTGTCGAGCTGCAGCCCGCCCGCGTTGAGTTGCTCGCGGAGCTGCCGCAGGCTCGCAAAACGGGCCCGTTGCAGGGCCACGTCGGAAGTCGGTTCGGGGATTGCCATCAGCCCGCGCAAGCGCAGGCGCGGCAGGGCCGCCACGGCACGGGCGAGTTCGGGGAGATCATCCGGCGCCACGCCGCTCTTGCTCGCCTCGCCACTCACATTGACCTGGATGCACACGTCGAGCGGCGGCAGATGCACGTCGCGCTGCTCGGACAGGCGCTCGGCGATCTTCAGCCGGTCGATGGAATGCACCCACGCAAAACTGTTGGCCACCAGGCGGGTCTTGTTGCTTTGCAGCGGGCCGATGAAGTGCCATTCGAGCCCCAGCCCGGCCAGCGCCTCGACCTTGGCCACGCCTTCCTGCACGTAATTCTCGCCAAAGGCCCGCTGACCGGCCGCGGCCGCTTCGCGCACGCTGTCGGCCGGCCAGGTCTTGCTCACCGCCAGCAGGCGCACGCCGGCCGGCTCGCGCCCGACGGCCTCAGCCGCACGGGCTATGCGCAGGGCAAGGTTTTGAAGGCGGCCGGAAATGCCTGACTTATAATCTTCCAAAGCTTAATTTCTGGGCTGAAGAGGCCGCTGAGTATAGCATCGGGCCACAGACCGAAATTCGACCCGCCAATCCCGCTGTCTCTGCGAGTATCCACGATGGACATCACCGAACTGCTTGCCTTCACCGTCAAGAACAAGGCCTCCGACCTGCACCTTTCGTCCGGCCTGCCGCCGATGATTCGGGTCCATGGCGACATTCGGCGCATCAACCTGCCGGCACTGCTGCACAAGGATGTGCACGGCATGGTGTACGACATCATGAACGACTCGCAGCGCAAGCAGTACGAAGAGTTCTTCGAGACCGACTTCTCTTTCGAAATCCCCAACCTGGCGCGCTTCCGGGTTAACGCCTTCAATCAGAACCGCGGGGCGGCAGCGGTTTTCCGGGTCATTCCGTCCAAGGTGCTGACCCTTGAAGAACTGAACTGCCCGAAGATCTTCAAGGAAATCGCCAACCAGCCCCGCGGCATCGTGCTGGTTACCGGCCCCACGGGCTCGGGCAAGTCGACGACGCTGGCGGCGATGGTGGATTACGTCAATGAAACCGAATACGGCCACATCCTGACCATCGAGGACCCGATCGAATTCGTGCACGAATCCAAGCGCTGCCTGATCAACCAGCGGGAAGTGGCCCGCGACACCCAGTCCTTCAACGCGGCCCTGCGCTCGTCCCTGCGGGAAGATCCGGACGTGATTCTGGTGGGCGAAATGCGCGACCTGGAAACCATCCGCCTGGCGCTCACCGCCGCCGAAACCGGTCACCTGGTGTTCGGCACCCTGCACACCTCGTCGGCCGCCAAGACCATCGACCGGATCGTCGACGTCTTCCCTGCTGCCGAAAAGGACATGGTCCGCGCGATGATGTCCGAATCCCTGCGGGCGGTGATTTCCCAGACCCTGCTGAAAACCAAGGACGGCAGCGGACGCGTGGCCGCCCACGAAATCATGATCGGCACCCCGGCCATCCGCAACCTGATCCGCGAGAACAAGGTTGCCCAGATGTACTCGTCCATCCAGACCGGCCAGAATATCGGCATGCAGACGCTCGACCAATGCCTGGCCGACATGGTCCGGCGCAACATCGTATCCAGCGCCGAAGCGCGCATGCGCGCCCAGAACAAGGACAGTTTCCCGGCTTGAACCGGTAATAGGAAAGCACCATGGAACGCGACCAGGCACTCAAGTTCATGCACGACCTTCTGCGGCTGATGCGGCAGAAGAACGGCTCCGATCTGTTCATCACGACCAACTTTCCGCCGGCCATCAAGATCGACGGCAAGATCGTCCCCCAGTCCAACCAGTTGCTCACCCACAGCCATACGTCCGAGCTGGCCCGGGTCATCATGAGCGACCGGCAGGCTCAGGAGTTCGAAGCCACCAAGGAATGCAACTTCGCCATTTCGCCGCCCGGCATCGGGCGCTTCCGCGCCAATGCCTTCATCCAGCAGGGCCAGGTCGGGCTGGTCCTGCGGACGATTCCCCAGAAAATCCCCACCTTCGACGAACTCGGCCTGCCGCCGGTGCTCAAGGACATCGCCATGTCCAAGCGCGGGCTGGTGATCTTCGTCGGCGGCACCGGCACCGGCAAGACCACCTCCCTCGCGGCGATGGTGGACTTCCGCAACGAGAAGAGTTTCGGGCACATCATCACCGTCGAAGACCCGATCGAGTTCGTGCATACCCACAAGAACTGCATCGTCACCCAGCGTGAAGTCGGCATCGACACCGACTCCTGGGAGCCGGCGCTGAAGAACACCCTCCGGCAGGCACCGGACGTCATCCTGATGGGCGAAATCCGCGATCGGGAAACCATGAACTACGCCATCGCCTTCGCCGAAACCGGTCACCTGTGCCTGGCCACGCTGCACGCCAACAGCGCCAACCAGGCCATCGACCGGATCATCAACTTCTTCCCTGAAGAGCGCCGCCACCAGTTGCTGATGGATCTGTCCCTCAACCTGCGGGCACTGATTTCCCAGCGCCTGCTGCCCATGTGCGACCGCAAGGGCCGCGTGCCGGCGGTGGAGGTGATGCTCAATTCACCGCTGATTTCCGACCTGATCTTCAAGGGCGAAATCCCGGGCATCAAGGAAGTGATGAAGCGCTCTGCCGAACTCGGCATGCAGACCTTCGACCAGAGCCTTTTCGATCTCTACGAAAAAGGCGTGATCACCTACGAAGATGCCCTGCGCAACGCCGACTCCATGAACGATCTGCGTCTGCAGATCAAACTCAAGAGCCGCCGCGGCGACAAGGACATGCTTTCCGGGATTCAGAACCTCGACATCGTCTGAGCAATCACTCGGCTGCAGGCTTCGGCTTGCGCGCCGAGCCGGCGATCATCTGATATTCGAACAGCCGGCATTCGATGGCGCCGTTGAACAGCGGCGTGCGTTTGCTGGCTTTCAGGCGCACCCCCTTGGGCAGGGCCGGATCGCCGGTGAAGAAGTAGCAGCGCCAGCCAGTCCAGTGAGCCTTGAGGGCATCGCCCAGCTTCGGGTAGAAGGCTTCCAGCTCGGAGGTATCCGACAGGCGCACGCCATAGGGCGGATTGGCGATCAGGACGCCGGACGGCTCGGGTGATTCCATATCCAGCAAATCCGCCTGCCCCACTTGCACACACCCTTCGAGGCCCGCACTGCGCAGGTTCACGAAGGCCTTGCGCTGCTGGGTTTCGTTGATGTCCGAACCGTAGATCGCCAGCGGCCGCGGGGCCAGACGACGGTCTTCGGCGGCCTGGCGAATGGGCTTCCAGGTGTCCGGCTCGAAGTGCTTGAAGCCCTCGAAAGCAAAGTGACGGCCAAGGCCCGGGGCCACGTCGAGGGCCATCTGGGCGGCTTCGATGAGGAAGGTGCCACTGCCGCACATCGGGTCGCAGAGGGCCTCTTCGGCCGGATTCCAGCCGGTCAGACGCAGGATGCCGGCGGCCAGGTTTTCCTTCAGCGGCGCTTCCACCGAGGCCTCCTTGAAGCCCCGCTTGTAAAGCGGCTCACCCGACGTATCGAGATACAGCGTCACCGTATCTGCCGACAGGAAGGCGTGGATACGGATATCCGGTGTCTGCGTGTCCACGCTCGGCCGCACGCCGGACACGGTACGGAAGTGGTCGCACACCGCATCCTTGATGCGCAGGGTGGCGAACTCCAGGCTGCGCAGCGGCGACTTGTGCGCCGTGACGAAGACGCGGATGGTCTGCTCCGTGGTGAACCAGCGGGCCCAGGTCGGTGCATAGGCGATCCGGTAGATGTCCTCTTCGCTACGGTAGCGGCCCATGGTGATCTGCCACAGCACCCGGCTGGCGATGCGGCTCTCCAGGTTGGCGCGGTAGCACAAGGCCCAGTCGCCGGAGAACTGGACGCCGCCAGGCAGGGCCTTGGGGTCGGTGGCGCCGATGGCACGAAGCTCATCGACGAGGAGCAGCTCAAGGCCGCGCGGGCAAGGGGCGAAGAAATTCAAGGCAGGAATCCGGTAAATAAATCAGAAGGGCTTCAGCACGACGAGGAACACCACCACGAACAGCACCAGCACCGGCACTTCGTTGAAGAAGCGGTACCAGACGTGGCTGCGGGTATTGCGTCCCTCGGCAAAGGCGCGCATCAGGCGCCCGCAGTAGAGGTGATAAACGATCAGGAGGGTCACCAGGGCCGTCTTGGCATGCAGCCAGCCGCCCCATTCGAAACCGAAACCGAACCACAGCCACATGCCGAGGGCCACGGCGAGAATGCCCAGCGGCGTCATGAAACGGTAGAGCTTGAACTCCATCAATTCAAGGCGCTCGAGGGTGGCCTTGTCGCTGACCATCGCGTGATTGACGAACAGGCGCGGCAGATAGAACAGGCCGGCGAACCAGCTGGTGACAAGGATGATGTGCAGGGCTTTGACGCTGAGATACAACATGATGTCGGGCTCGATATGGGATGAGGGTCAGGAAACGGTGTCGCGGCGCGCGCGCAGGGCGTCGGCAACGGTCGGATAGCGTAGTTCGGTACGGAGTTCCCGCTTGATCCGCCCGTTTTTCAGGCGGCGGGATTCGGACATGAAAGACAGGGTCATGGCCGACAGGCGCTCCGCCAGTTCGGCCCGGGGCACCCGCGGCGGACGCGGCAGGCCGACGGCATCGGCCACCAGATCGAAATACTCGCCCATCCTGAGCTGGCTGTCGTCGGTGGCGTTGTAGGCGCGGTTGGGCTTGCCGCGAAACAGGGCCAGGGCCAGCAGGCGCGCCAGATCGTCGGCATGAATGTGGTTGGTAAAGACGTCGTCTTCGGCCACCAGCACCGGATCGCCCTTGTGCAGACGGGCCAGCGGCAGGCGCTCGGCCGAATCATAGATGCCCGGCGCCCGCAGCAGGCTGACCCGACACCCGGTACGACGGCCAAAACGGCGCAAATGCCCTTCGGCGGCCACACGCCGGCCAGCACGGGCCGAGTCGGGACGCAGCGGATGCGTTTCGTCCAGCCATGCGCCACCGCAATCGCCATACACGCCGGTGGTACTTATATAGATTAGCCGCCGTGGTAGACTCCCGCGACGCGTCAAAGCCGCCAGAAGGCGGCGGGTTCGCGGATCATCCTGGCCTTGCCCGGGCGGCGGCGCGCAGTGCAGCACGTAGTCCGCAATGCCGGCAAGACGATCCAGACTGGCAGGCTGGTCGAGATCGGCGAGGATCGGCGTTGCGCCCAATGCACGCAGGGCGGCACACTCTTCCGGACGGCGCACGACGGCGCGTACCCGGAAGCGCAGGGCCAGCCACGGAATGATCCGGCGCGCCACATCGCCACTCCCGACAATCAGCACTTGCTGCATTTTTCGACGTTTCATTTTTCGATTATCTCACGGCCACCCATCATGTCGTTCCAGGTCACCCTCCAACCCAGCGGCCTCCACTTTGCGGCCGCCCCCGACGAAACCATTCTCGAAGCCGCCCTCGCTGCCGGCCTGCTGCTTCCTTACAGTTGCCGCGACGGCGCCTGTGGCGTGTGCAAGAGCAAGGTGCTGGCGGGTGACGTGGATCCAGGCCGCTTCTCGGCCTCGACCCTCACCGACGCCGACCGCGAGCAGGGCATGGCCCTGCTGTGCTGCGCCCAGGCGCGCTCCGACGTCGAAGTGGAAGTACGCCAGGTGAGCCGGGTTGGCGACATTCCGGTCAAGAAGCTGCCCTGCCGGGTCCAGAAAGTGACGCGCCTCGGCGCCGATGTGATCGTCCTGGAGATCAAGCTGCCGGCCAGTGAGAAGTTCCAGTTCATCGCCGGCCAGTACATCGACTTTCTGCTCGCCGAGGGCAAGCGCCGCAGCTTCTCCATCGCCAACGCCCCCACCGCCAGCGACTTTCTCGAACTGCACATCCGCCTCGTGCCCGGCGGCCAATTCACCACCCACGTGTTCGAGAAGCTCAAGGAAAAAGACATCCTGCGCTTCGAAGGCCCGCTGGGCAGCTTCCGGCTGCACGAAGACTCCAGCAAGCCCGTCGTGCTGCTGGCCGGCGGAACCGGCTTTGCACCGATCAAGAGCATCGTCGAAAACGCCATCGCCACCGGGCAGACCCGCCCGATGACCCTGTACTGGGGCAGCCGTGACGTGGCCGGCCTGTATCAACTCGAACTCGCCCGCAGCTGGGAGGCGCGCCTGCCCGGCTTCCGTTTCGTACCGGTGCTGTCCGATGCGCCGGCCAGCGACAACTGGAACGGTCGCAGCGGCTTTGCGCACCAGGCCCTGATGACCGATCTGCCCGACCTGTCCGGCCACGAAGTCTATGCCTGCGGCTCACCGGCCATGATCGACGCCGCCCGCGAGGATCTCACCCAGCGCTGCAGCCTGCCGGTAGAAGCCTTCTTCGCCGACGCCTTCAGTTTCTCGAACGACGCCAAGGCCACCTGAGGCCTGCACCGGAAGCCTGCGCCCATGAGCAACACCGTCCTGATCACCCGCGAACCGGTCATCAACAAACAGCACAAGATCACCGCCAACCGGCTGATCGTGCATGCGGCATCCGTCGCCGCGGCCGTTCAGGCCCTGAGCAGTCTGGACGACGTGTGGCCGGCCACCCATCCGGTCTTCATCAGCCTCTACCGGCTGGTTCCCACCCCGGATCTGCTGGAGTGGATTGCGCCGGCCAATGCGATGGTCGAAATCCCCACCCAGTCCATCGCCCACCCGCTCACGCTGGCCCTGATCCCGCAGTTGCAGGCGGCCGGCATCAGCCTCAACCTGACCTGGTATCAAAACGACACGATCCTGCCGCCGAATATTCCCTGGCGCTTCGTGATCATCGACGCCAAGCGCCACTCGCTACCTGCCGACCCACCCGGGCTGGCCATCGCCTGGGGTCTTGGCAATGTGCCCGATTTTCGCAATGCGATCCTCGAGGGCTACGACGGCGCCTCCGGCTGGTTCTTCATGCGTGGCGTCAAGAGCGACGGCAAACTGGCCCCGTCCCATGCGCAAATTGTCCGACTCCTCAACCTCGTGCGCCGCAACGCCGAGGTCAAGGAAATCGAGACCGTCCTCAAGCAGGACGTGGCCCTGTCCTACAAGCTGCTGCGCTACATCAACTCGGCCGGTTTCGGGCTGATGTGCGAGATCCAGTCCTTCCGCCATGCCGTCACCATCCTCGGCTACGAAAAGCTCAACAAGTGGCTGTCGGTCCTCCTCGTCTCGGCCAGCCGCGACCCCTCGGCCCCGGCCCTGATGCAGACCGCCATCGCCCGCGGACGCTTCATGGAAAAGATCGGCGCAGCCTTTTTCGACAAGGGAGAGCTGGACAACCTGTTCATCACCGGCGCCTTCTCCATGCTCCATCTGCTGCTCGGCGCCAGCCTGCAGTCGGCCCTCGAAGAGATGCACCTGCCGACCCCGATCGCCGACGCCCTGCTGAGTGGCGACGGTGTCTATGCCCCCTTCCTCAAGCTGGCCTGCGCCCTCGAAGGCTTCGACGACAAAGACCTCGCCGCCCTCGCCCACGAACTCCACATCTCGCCCGAGCAGATCAACCGCGCCCACCTGGAAGCCCTCGCCTTCGCCGACAGCCTGCAGTTCAGTTGAGGCCGGACCTCACCGGGATGCAAACTCTGTACGCAGCCGCGAACTGAGTCACGCTCAAGCCTGCCGCACCTGGCTGCGGCGAACTTATGTCACAGTTGGCGCTTCCGGGGATACGTAGAATTCAAAGCACGAAATCTGCTAAATACGTGCTTTATTCATGCCAAATACCCGAATATTCAAATTGCGACGACCCGTTGCGGTTCCGACCTTGCGCCTGCCCTGCCTGCGCGAGACCGCCACCGCGCTCCTGCGGGCACTCTCTGTCGGGTCTGCATCGGCACAGGACATCGCACGCATCATCGTGCTCGACCCGGTGCTGGTCTTTGAGTTGCTGCTCACCGACCCCCTCGGCGACACGGAAGCGGCCTGCATCCTGGATGCCATCACGCGCCGGCTCGAGGGCATCGACAGCGGCCTGCTCCAGGCCTGGGCCCTCAGGCACATCATCCAGCAGCCCCGACTCCGCGTCGGCGGACGCTCCCACCGCCACTACATCCTGCACAGCCAGTTCGTCGCCGAACTCGCTGAGCATCTCGCCCACGAAACCGGCTACCCGGATCCCGAACAGGCCTATGCCACCGGGCTCTTCCACGACCTCGGCCTGCTGTGGCTCGCCGAATACGCCGACGACTACCCGCAACTCCTCGCCGACACCACCGAAGAGCGCAACCTGACGCACACCGAGTGGGACCGCTATGGCCAGGATCACGCCGACCTGTCGGCCGACCTCGCCGCCCGCTGCGGCCTGCCTGCCGGCATCGCCGATGCCATCGCCCTGCATCACGCCGACCCGCAAGCCCTCGGCACGGCCCATCCGCTGGTCCGCCTTGCCGCCGCGGCGGAAGAGCTGGCCAGCTACCGCGGCAACCAGTCGGCGGCCAGCCTCGAAACCGCCAGCCAGCTGATCCAGCTGGAAGGCTCGATCATCGTCAGCCTCCTCGCCGACACCACCCGCAGTGTGCAGGCCAAGGCACGGACGCTCGGCATCCAGGCCGATCCGACCATGATGGCCCTGCCCTGGAACACCTCGACGGACGACGACGACACCAGCGAACTCATCGACAACGGCATTGCCCGGGCAGCCCTCAGCGCCTTCTCCCGCAGCGCCCTGATCGACGCCCCCACTGCGTGGCAGGACTTCAACCTGGCCTCCCGCCTGCTGCTCGGCATGGACGCCCCGGTGCTGTTCGTCAAAGCCCTCGGCAACGACGGCCTCACCGGCGCCGCCAACCCGGCCCACCCGGGGCTGACGCAGATTCACATCGCCGCCGACGATGCCCACAGCGTCATCGCCGAAGCCTATCGCGACAAGGTTGAAACCCGCTTCCAGAGCGGCCAGCGCCCCCCCGGCCGATGTGCAGCCGACTGGCAACTGGCCCGCTGGCTCGATAGCGACGGACTGCTGTGCGTGCCCTGGAACAATCACCACGAATCCGGCGTCGCCGTCTTTCCGTGCCCCAGCGCCGAAGACCCGGGCCTCGAAGTCGAACAAGACCTGCGCAAGACCCTGACCCTGGCAGCGACATCGCGCATTTCCGAGCGCAGCGCCGATCAGCGGACACGCCACGAACTCGAAGAAAGCATCGCCCGCCGCTATGTAGACCACGCCCGGCGCATCGCCCACGAGGCCAGCAACCCGCTGACCGTCATCAAGACCTATCTCGGCATCATCGACGAGAAGATCCACGACGCCACCCTCAAGGAACAGCTCAACCTCCTGAGCGACGAGCTCGACCGGGTCGGCACACTGATCCGCAAGGCCAGCGACTTCAGCGGCATCACCCCGACGGGTCCGGCGCACAGCGGAGTCAGCGAAATCCTTCACGACCTGCGTGCCCTGTACGGCGAAGCGCTGTTCGCACGTCGCGGCATCCAGTTTGAACTGCGCACCTCGCCCAGCCTGCCTCCTGCCGCCATCACCCCGGGCGCCCTCAAACAGATTCTGCTCAACCTGTTCAAGAATGCCGCCGAAGCCATTCCCGAGGGTGGCAAGCTGACCGTCTCCGCCGTCGCCGGCATCAACGCCAACGGCAGCCCCTGCCTCGAAATCCGGATCGTGGACAACGGCCCCGGCCTGGCCCCGGAACGGGTCCAGAGCCTCTTCGCCAGCGGCGCCAAAAGCAGCGACAAACCCGGCGGCAGCGGCGTCGGCCTGCCAGTGGTCCGCGAACTCGTCACCGCAAACGGCGGCACCATTCTGTGTCGCAGCCAGCTCGGCTCCGGCACGGTCTTCCAGATCTTCATGCCACTGGCGGCAACGCCCTGATTTGATGCATCATTGCGGCGCAAAATAGAAAAATTAGTCAGGGAGTCAAGATGGTCACCCCATGGGAAGGTCCATTCTTCCCGCTGGAGGCAAACCGGCGCACCGCGTCCGAGTCTCTTGTCCGCATTCTGGTCGTCGACGATGAGCCATCCCTCACACGCTCCATCGGCGCCCTTCTGCAAAGCAATGACCGGCTGATCGAAGATTGCGGCTCTGTTGCCGAGACACTCGCACGCCTGAACACCAGCTCCTTCGACCTGCTCATTCTCGACTACCGACTGCCCGACGCCACCGGCCTCGCCGTGCTGGACTGGCTGCTCAGCCACAACCGCCGTGAATCCGTCATCATGATCAGCGGCGAGCAATCGATGGACGCCGCCATCGGCGCCCTGCGCCGCAATGCCGACGACTTTCTGCTCAAGCCCTACAACGCCGACCAGCTCCGGCGCGCAGTCAGCAGCGCCCTCCTCAAGCGCCAGCTCGAACGCACCAACCGCCTCGTCCAGCAGCGCCTGCAGTCCTCCGAGCAGATGCACCGCTACCTGGTCGAAAATTCCCTCGACCTGATCTACACCCTCGACGCAGACGGGCGCTTCAATTACCTCAACCCGCGCATTGAGTCCCTGCTCGGGCATCGTCGCAATGCCCTCATCGGCAAGCACTTCTCCGAAATCGTGCACCCCGAGGACCTCGAACGCGCGCGCTTTTCCTTCAACGAACGACGCACCGGCAGCCGCTCCACGCACAACCTCGAACTGCGCCTCAACCGCAATCCGTACGGACTCGACGACAGCGACGGAAACGGGCCGGTCAGCGTCGTACTCAACGCCACGGGCATCTACAACCGGACCGACTCCCGGGCGTCGGCCCATTACGCCGGTACCTACGGCGCCGCACGCTGCCTGCCGGACGTCCGCAGCGGCGAGTCGACCTCCGTCGCCCACCCCTACCGGCCCAACCAGGACCCGCTGACCCAGCTGCCCAATCGCGATCTGTTCCGCGACCGCCTGAACCTCGCCATCGCCCAGGCCAAACGGCGCAAAAGCCTCATCGCGGTCATGTTCATCGACATGGACCGCTTCAAGCAGGTCAACGAAACCTACGGTCAGGGGGAAGGCGACGCACTCTTGCGCTCGGTGGCCCTGCGCCTCAAGCAGTGCCTGCGTCGTGGCGACACCCTGACCCGCCACGGCAGCGACGAATTCGTCGTGCTGCTGCCCGACATCGGCACCCAGGCCCACGCCCTGGCCATTGCCGAAAAAATCCTGCTCGCCCTGCGCACTCCGTTTCCGCTGGGCGAGAACGAATTGAGCACCACCATCAGCATGGGCATCGCCCTGCACCCCGAAGACGGTGCCAACGCGGAAGACCTCATCCAGCACGCCAGCGTGGCCATGCATCAGGTCAAGGGCAACGGCCGCAATGCCTACAGCCTTTTCTCGCCGGACATGCACACGACCTACCGGACGCGGGTCGGCCTCGAGAACGAATTGCGCCAGGCACTGATCCGCAACGAACTGGAGCTCCACTATCAGCCGCAGATCAGCCTTTCCCGCAACTGCGTCACCGGCATGGAAGCCCTCCTGCGCTGGCGCCATCCATCCCACGGACTGGTCGCACCATCGCGCTTCATACAGTTGGCCGAGGAAGCCGGCTTCATCCACGAGATCAGCAAATGGGTGCTCGAGACCGGCTGCGCCCAGCTCGCCACATGGCGTCGCCGCTATCCCGAGCTGCGTCTGGCCGCCAATCTGTCATCCCGCGATTTCGACCACACCGATCTTGGCGAAACCGTCTCACGGGCCCTCGTGCGCCACAGTCTGCCGGCTGACAGTCTGGAACTCGAAGTGACCGAGTGGCTGCTGCTGGAGGATGCCGAACGGGTCAGGCCGCGCATGCAGGGCTTGCGGGACCTGGGCGTGGGGATCGTCATCGACAACTTCGGCACCACCTGCTCGTCCCTCAGCAGCCTGCAGCGCTATGGCATCACCCGGCTGAAAATCGACCGCAGCTACGTGAAACAGATCAAGACGACCGGCACTCACCCCATCATCAGCGCCATAGCCGGGATTGCCCACAACTTTGACATCCAGCTCACCGCCGAAGGTGTCGAGCGCGACGACCAGCGGAATGCCCTCGCAAACCTCGGTTGCGACGAGATGCAGGGCTTCCTTTTTTCGCGCCCGGTGGATGCGCTGGAAGCCACCCGCATCCTGCAGGACTTGCGCCCCTCCTCCACGGTCGGCCGCCTGACCTACAGCACAGCAATATCCTGAATCCCGACGACGGGCCCGGACGGCACCAAAACCGTCACACTCAGTCGCTACATTGCGCCCATCGCCGAATCCATCTGGAGATCGCCATGGGAATCTTTCGCCTCGTTCTCGCCCACCCCCGCAGCCCCGAAGCACCGCGTCTGGTCGCCGAGCATCTGGACCCGGTCTGGCTCAAGCAGCGCGGCTATGAAATCGCCCGCAGCCTGGGTGATGAGGGCGCCCTGTGGACACCGCAAGCCTCGACGGGCGGCAGGCATGACCTGTCGCTGCGCTGCCGCAGCGGCCACGCCCTCGCCATTCTCACGGAACAGCCCTGACCCCCTGAAGGCCGGGCGCCGCTCAGCGCCCGAAGGGTTGCAAGGTCCCCGCGTCGATACCCTTTTCGCGCAGGCGCGCCTGCGCGGCCAGCGCATCCCGACGATCGGCGAAGGGACCGACCACGACGCGGGTTTCAAGCTGGGAAGGAATGCCGGCCTGAGCCAGCCGCGCCCGCAAATCCTCTGCCGTGGCGACGCTGGAAAACATCCCGAAGTGCAGCACATAACGCGGCGCGGCCTCGACCTTGCCAGCCACCGCTGCAGCCGGTGCCGGTGCAGGCAGCGCCGCCGTGGCCGCTGGAGCGGGTGCCGGGGCTGACGGAGCAGGGACCACCCCAGCCGGACGGCTCACCGGGGCCACGGCACCGACTGGCGCCGGCACCGCAGCAACGGGAGCGGATACGGCAGGCGCAGCGACAGACCTGGGCGGGGCCGGAGCCCCCCCCGCAGACACCGGCGGGCGGGCCAAAGGACGCGTCCCCTCGCCGATTCTGCCCACTCGCTCAGCCCGTTCGCCCTCGGGAAGAATCGGTGGCGCAGACCCCTCGGACGTGGCCGGAGCCGCCTCGAGCGGAACGCTGTCCACGGCTTCACCGGCACGGACCACCTCTGGCGGCGCATCCCGCCCGGTTTCCGGCGCGACCTGAGCCGGCGCGATAGGCTTGGTCGGCAACACAATCTCGGCGGGCTCCGGCGGCCGGGAAAGGTGATCGAACAAGGACAAGCCGCCCAGCAGCAAGCCAATCAGGCCGCCGGCAACACTGGCGCGCACCCATAGCTGCTTGCGGGGATCTTCCTCTGCGGTGGCGTCCTGATCTGGCGCCTGCTGTTCTTCGGTCATGTTCCATCCTCCGCCCGCGCCAGGGCACAAACCAGCTCGGCTTCTGCCACCGAAATCCCGCAATGATCTGCGATCTGGGCCGCCGCGATGCCGCGCCCGGCCAGCAGCATGGCCTCGGAATGCTGCGGCGAGACGGGCCGGACATACTGCGGCGGACGCTCCTTGGCGGCCTGCAGCTCATTCATGTCGAGGCGCATGGCCACCAGCTCGCTGCGCAAAAAATCCTGCTCGGTACGCAACTGGGCCACATCGCGCCGCAACTGCTGGATCTCGATATCGTTGACGCTTTCCTGCGGTACGGCGGGCACGGGCACCTCCAACGGCACCACCGGCTCGGGGGAGCGCGGCACCGGCACCGACACTGGCATGGGCTCAGGTGCATCAACCACCACAGTCTGCGGCGACCGGACACCCTCGCCTGCTCCCGGCGTCTTGCGGGGCACCGCCAGCCGGAACAGGATGAAAAGAAGATACAGACCAAGAACGGCGACCAGCGCCAGGACTCCCTCACGTACACCGACTTCGATCATCGCACCGGTCCCCTGGCTCCGGTGTCGCTTCTACATGACTCACAAGCTTTGATGACGATGATCTTTCCCCTGATGACTGGCGCGCGATTGACGCTGCGATAATAGCCGCGCGCCACTCCACCGACAATGCGACACCCGCCTGACGCCCCCCTTTTCGACATGTTCATCCTCAAAAAGACCCTCTCCCTGCTGATCCTGCCCCCGCTGGGGCCCCTGATCCTGATCGCCATCGGTCTTTTGCTCAGCCGGAAACGACCACGAGCGGGAAAAATGCTGGCCTGGGGTGGCCTCATCCTGGCCCTGGCGCTGATCACACCCGTATCCGTCAGGCTGCTCCTCGACGATCTGGAAGCCCATCCGCCACTGCAGGTCGCGAGCCTTGAACACGCCGACGTGATCGTCATCCTCGGCGGCGGCGCGCGCAGCTATGCGCCGGAATTCGGCGGCTCGACGGTCAATCGGCTGACCCTCGAGCGAATCCGCTACGGCGCCCGCCTGGCCCGTCAGTCAGGCCTGCCAGTCATGGTGACGGGGGGCGCAGCAAGCGGCGAAGTACCGGAAGGCACGTTGATGAAGGCGGCACTGGAGGAAGACTTCCGGGTGCCCGTCCGGTGGGCCGAAACACGCTCGCGGGACACCCGCGAAAACGCCGACCTGTGCGCCGGGATCTTGTTGCCGGCCGGCCTGCGGCGCATCGCGCTGGTCACCCACGCCGCCCACATGCGACGTTCCGTCGAGGCCTTCGAGCACGCCGGCTTCGAGGTCATTCCGGCGCCCACGGCCTTCTTCCGCGACCGCAGCCAAGGCCGCGACAAAGAAGGCTTTCTCGAGCTGCCCGACATGAATGGCGCCTATGCCGGCTGGTATGCGATCCACGAATGGATCGGCCTGCTGGTCTACCGCCTCAGCCGTTGAAGCGCGCCTTGCGCTTGCCGAGGAAGGCATTGAGGCCCTCGTCGAAGTTCGGCTGGGTTGTGCAGCGGGCAAAGGCATCGGCCTCCAGCTGGAGCTGGGCATCAAGGGACTGGTCGGCGGACTGGTTGAGCAGACGCTTCATTTCCGCGTAAGTCTCCCGCGGACCATTGACGATACGGCCGACCAGCGCGGCGACTGCGGCATCCAGTTCGGCAAGCGGTACCACCTTGTTCACCACGCCGAGGCGCTGGGCTTCGGCGGCGTCGAAGCGATCCGCCAGCAGAAGCAATTCGAAGGCCTTGTGACGGCCGACAATGCGCGGCAGAAACCACGACACTCCGCCGTCGCCAGACAGCCCGATGCTCGCGTAAGCGCTCGTGAAGTAGGCGCTGTCGGCGGCCACGACCAGATCGCAGCCCAGCGCCAGCGACAGACCGAAACCGGCGCAGGCCCCCTGGACCCGGGCAATCACCGGCACCGGCACAGCCGCCAGGGCCTCGACGCTCTGATTGATGTACAGCTCGATCATGGCCCGGAAGGTTGCCAGGCGACTCTCCGGGGAAAGATGCAGATGGGACGCGAAATCCTTCAGATCGCCGCCGGCCATGAAGTGCTCGCCAGCCCCGACAATCAGCACCACCCGCAGATCGTCGCGGCGAGACAGTTTGGCGGTGGCTTCGGCGAGGGCCTTCATCATGTCCACCGACAGGGCATTGAGGGACGCCGGGCGGTTAAGGGTAAGCGTCGCAACGCCATCGATCACGTCCAGCAAAATGGGGGAAGTCATGGAACAGCCCTCCTGGGCTTGTGTTGATTTTGTGCAGGCCTCCATTTCACCGCGAAGACTGGCAAGCGGGAAGTGCCAGACGCAAAAAAGGCGGCACGCCCGGCGCACCGCCTTTCAGGAAACAACAGCCCGGATCAGAGCCGCTCGAAAACCCCTGCCGCGCCCATGCCGGTACCGATGCACATCGAGATCATGCCGTAGCGGGCCGGGGTGCGCTGGAAGGCGCTCATCAGGGTTGCCGCACGGATCACGCCGGTAGCCCCCAGCGGGTGGCCGAGGGCAATCGCGCCGCCCTGCGGATTCACCTTGGCCGGATCAATGCCCAGTTGCCGCATCACCGCGATGGCCTGCGCCGCAAAGGCCTCGTTCAGCTCGATCCAGTCCAGGTCGCCCTGGCTGATACCGGCCGCCTTGAGGGCACGGGGAATTGCCTCGACCGGACCGATGCCCATGATTTCCGGCGGCACACCGGCCACCGAATAACTGCAGAAACGGGCGATCGGCGTCACGCCGTAGCGCTTCACCGCCGCTTCCGACATCAGCAGCACCGCGCCGGCGCCGTCGGACATCTGCGAGCTGTTGCCGGCCGTCACCGAACCGCGGGCGGCGAACACCGGCTTGAGCTTGCCGAGGCTCTGCACCGTCGCATCGCCGCGCGGGCCTTCGTCCGTGTCGCAGATGCGCTCGCTGACGCGCACCGTGCCGCCGTCGCCGGGCACATGGGTGCGCACGGTGTAGGGCGTGATCTCGTCGCGGAAGGCTCCGGCGGCAATCGCCGCGGCAGCGCGCTGGTTGGACTGCACCGCAAAGGCGTCCTGCTCGTCGCGGCTGATCTGCCATTGCTGGGCGACCTTCTCGGCGGTGAGGCCCATGCCGAAGGCGATGCCGAGGTTTTCTTCCTTGGCGAAGATGGCCGGGTTCAGCGAGATCTTGTTGCCCATGATCTGCGGCATCACGCTCATGCTCTCGGTGCCGGCGGCGATCATCACCTCGGCTTCGCCAAGGCGGATGCGCGCTGCAGCGTCGGCCACGGCCTGCAGGCCGGACGAACAGAAGCGGTTGATGGTGATGCCCGGCACGCTGTTGGGCAGACCGGCCAGCAGCAGGCCGATGCGCGCCACGTTCATGCCCTGCTCGGCTTCCGGCATGGCACAGCCGACAATCACGTCACCAATTTCATGGGCGTCGAGCCCCGGCACCTTGGCCACCACCGCCGCCAGCACATGGGCCAGCATGTCGTCGGGGCGCACGTTGCGGAACATGCCGTTGCGCTTGGCCACCGGCGTGCGCGTGGCGGCGACGATGTAGGCTTCCTGAATCTGTTTGCTCATCTTGATCTGTCTCCGTTCAGTTGCGCAGCGGCTTGCCGGTTTCGAGCATGTGCACGATGCGCTGCTGGGTCTTCTCGGTCTTCAGCAGGTCCACGAAAAGGGCGCGCTCCACATCGAGCAGCCAGGCTTCGGACACCTTGGCATTGGTTTCCACCTCGCCGCCGCACAGGGCGGTGGCGGCCGCGCGGGCGACGCGGTAATCCCAGGCCGAAATGAAGCCGCCTTCCTTCATGTTGATCAGCATCATTTCGCAGGTGGCGATGCCGTTGCGGCCGGCCACCTGCACGGCACGCTGCACCAGCGGCGGCTGGTAGCCCGACTCGGCCAGCGCGCGGGCGCGATGGATGGCCACGTGGAGCAGCTCGCGCGGGTTGAAGAGGATGTCGTCGGACGCCTTGGCGAAGCCCAGTTCCACCGCCTGCAGCGCGCTCTTGGAGACATTGGCCATGGCGATGGTCTGGAACATGTTCTGGATGAAGGGGAAGACGTCGCCGCCCGCCGCCTTGGTCGCCATGTCGGCCGCCCGCAGGGCGAACTCCTTGCAGCCACCGCCCGCCGGAATCAAGCCGACACCGGCTTCGACGAGGCCGACGTAGCTTTCCAGCGCCATCACCCGGTGCGTGGCATGCATGACGAACTCGCAGCCGCCGCCCAGCGCCATGCCCTGCACGGCCGCTACGGTGGGCACCATGGCGTGCTTGAGCGCCATGGAGGCCTGCTGGAACTTGGCGACGGTCTTTTCGAGCAGATCGAACTGGCCGGCCTTGCAGGCTTCGGCGACTTGCTGGAGGTTGGCGCCGACGGCAAACGGCGCCTCGTGCCAGATCACCAGGCCATCCAGGTCGCGCTCGGCGCGCGCCACGGCTTCAAGCACGCCGTCGAGCACCTCCTCGCCGATGCTGTGCATCTTCGACTTGAAGGACAGGATGCCGATGCGCGCGTCCTTGGCGGGCAGGCTCCACAGGCGAACACCGTCGTTCTCCCACAGGGTCTTGCCGGCGTCCGGGGCCGCTTCGCCAAGGACTTGCTCGGGGTAAAGCTGGCGGCCGTACACCGGCAAGGTCGAGCGCGGCTTGAGGGCCGAATCCGTGGCGCTCCACGAACCCTCCGGCGCATGCACGCCGGTACGGCCATCGAAAACCCAGGCCGGCAGCGGCGAGGCGGTCATGGTCAGGCCGGCATCGATGTCGGCTTTCACCGCATCGGCAATGCTCTGCCAGCCGGCCGCCTGCCAGGTTTCAAACGGCCCCTGCGTCCAACCGAAGCCCCAGCGCATGGCGAAATCCACGTCGCGGGCGTTGTCGGCAATGTCGGCCAGGTGGAAGGCGCAGTAGTGGAACACGTCGCGGAAGATCGCCCACAGGAACTGCGCCTGCGGGTGCTGGCTGGCGCGCAGCTGGGCGAATTTTTCGACCGGATTGCGGTTCTTGAGGATGGCGGCCACTTCCGGCGCCACGTCACCTGCGCTGGGGCGGTAATCCTGCTTGGCCAGATCCAGCACCTGGATGACCTTGCCGTCCTTGCGGAAGATGCCCCTCTTGGTTTTCTGACCCAACGCGCCCTTGCTGATCAGGCCGGCGAGCCATGCGGGGCTTTGGTAATAGCCATGCCACGGGTCGGCTGGCAGGGTGGCCTGCATGGTGCCGATGACGTGGGCCATGGTGTCGAGGCCGACCACGTCGGCGGTGCGATAGGTGGCGCTCTTGGGACGGCCGATGATCGGGCCGGTAAGGGCGTCCACCTCGTCGAAGCCGAGGCCCAGGCGCGCGGTGTGGTGCATCACCGCCAGGATCGAGAACACGCCGACCCGGTTGGCGACGAAGTTGGGCGTGTCCTTGGCGCGGACGATGCTCTTGCCCAGGCGGGTGGTCAGCCAGGCCTCCAGCGCGTCAAGCGTGGCAATGTCAGTGCTGCGGGTGGCGATCAGTTCCACCAGCGCCATGTAGCGCGGTGGGTTGAAGAAGTGGATGCCACAGAAGCGCGCACGGGCTTCGGCCGGCATGCCTTCCGACAAGGTGTTGATCGACAGGCCCGAGGTGTTGGAGGCGAAGATCGCGTCCGGGCGGATGAAGGGCGCGACCTTGCTGTACAGATCGAGCTTCCATTCCATCTTCTCGGCAATGGCCTCGATGATGAGGTCGCAGTCGCGCAGCTTGTCCAGGTCGCTGCCGTAGTTGGCCACGTCGATGAACTGGGCCCGGTCCCGGGTGGCCAGCGGCGCCGGCTCAAGCTTCTTCAGCGCATCGACGGCCTTCTGGGCGATGGCATTGGGCGGGCCTTCCTTGGCGGGAAGGTCGAAAAGAATGACCGGCACGCCGGCGTTGGCGCAGTGGGCGGCAATCTGCGCCCCCATCACACCGGCGCCCAGCACCGCCACCTTGCGAATGATCAGTCTGCTCACATGCTCCTCCTTCTGGCTCGGCCCGGAAGCGGGCCTTTGTTATTGGGTACGAATCGCGCGATGCGAAAAATTGAACAACTGTTCAAATATTAGCGCAATGCGTCCTCTGGATACAACATAGTCAAAGTTTCAACGCGTTTCCGTGGGTCGGACTTCAGTCCGACCCACGGGGAAACCGCAATCAGGTGCCTCGTGGCATGCCGGCCGGGGCCTGGAAGCCCGCCACGACAAAGGGTCGCAAACGCGCCATGACGGCTTCGGGGTCGCCGGCGTCGGCGAGGGAATAGTTTTCGGTCATCCGCATGACATCCTTTCCAGCCATCGCGTAGGCCACGATGCCGACAAAGAAATACATGCGCCACACCACGTCGTCCTGAGTGAGATGGGGCAGCGCACGCATAAAAGCCTGGCGGTAACGATCCACCGCCTCCCGGTACTCAAGCGGGAAAAAGGCCTCGGTGCCTGGCCCGGGCTCGTAGAAAGCCCGGCCGATGAGTTGCTTGAAGACTTCCCCGGAGATGTTGTCCTTGCGCGTCAGGCGCAGGGCCGACGACAGGAAGGCATCCACCAGCACATCGACGGCAATCGGCTTGCCACCGGCCACCGCTTCGAGCCGGTCGAGATAGCCGACCCGACTGCCGCCCCGATTGCCCAGCGCGCGGGCATATACCGCCTCCATCAGCCCCTGCTTGGAGCCGTAGTGGTAGTTCACCAGCGCCACCGGCACCCCGGCGGCGCCAGTAATCATGCGCACCGAGGTGGCGGCATAGCCGTTCTCCATGAACAGGCGTTCGGCCGCATCGAGGATGCGTGTCTTGGTGTCAGGGAGCTGGCTGTCGGGGCGGACCATGGGATCAGAAGGCCATTGAATACTGGGCGCCGAAGATCCACACGCGGGCGTCGTACACACCGCTCACCCGACCACGCCCAAGCGCGGTCTGGTTGTTGTCGATGTGTGACTCCGGCACGTGGAGGTAGGCCAGGCCGAGATCAACCAGCGAATCCTTGTTGACCTTGATCTGCGCACCGGTAGAGAACCAGGTGCGGTTGCTGTCGGGCAGCGACACCAGGCGATGCTGGTCACTCGGCACCGGAGTCTGGTCGTAGGCCACGCCAAACTTCAGCTTGACCGTTTCATTCAGGCGGTAGTTGGCACCGAGGGCATAACGCCAGGTGTCGCGGAACTTGGTTTCCAGTGTCTGCACCGTGGCGCCGTTGAGCGCACCCGAGGTACGCACAATGTCCACTTTCGGGATACTGCTCCAGCCGGTCCACGAGATGTCACCGAGCATTTCCCACTTGTCGTTGAGATTCTGCGTGACGCTCAGGATGAAGGTGTCGGGCAATTCCACATCCGCCTTGGCGTTGCCGGTGGTCAGGGCCGCAGAGGCGCCTGCCGCCGGCCCCTGGACTTTCAGGTCGCCCTTCAGGTCGTGCTTGATCTTGGAACGGTAAGACACACCGACCTTGGTCGTCGGGCTCAGGGTGAACAAGGCGCCCACGTTCCAGCCCCACGCATCGTTGTCCGCCGTCAGGGTGGCCTTGGTGGCGGCCAGCGCAGCGGAGGTAACCGTCGCCTGGCGGGCATACTCGACTTCCATCCGCTGCAGGCTGACACCGCCGCCAATCGACACCTTGTCGTTCAGGCGATAGGCCAGGCTGGGATTGATGTTGTAGGTCTTGATATCGAACTTGAGGGCCTGGGCGCCGCCCAGCCACGGGTTGTCGTATTCGGTGACCATGCCAAAGGGGGCACCAAAACCCACACCCGCATACAGATCCTTGGTCAGCGCCCACGACATGTAGGCGTTGGGAACAAAGCCCCAGCGGCCGGCATCGCCCCCGTCGCCGGACGTGCCCAGAACCCCGGCACTCGAGCCTCGATCGTCGAACTTGAAGGTTGGCCGCACGACAGACAGGCCGACCGAGATCTCCCGATCCTTCAACTGCGTCATGCCTGCCGGGTTATAGAAGATCGTGCTGGCGTTTTCGGCCACGGCCGCCGAGCCGGCATAGGCGTTGCCGATTCCGCTGGCGTTCTGCTCAAGCAACTGGAAGCCCGCGGCAGAAGCCTGCCCGCCGGCCAGACTCAGGGCCAGCAGCGGCATCAGACGGGCGATCGTCTTCATCTTCATATCATGTCTCCTCACATTTGGGCGCTGTACTTGTGAAGCAACCGGGGGCTGCGCATACCCTCGGCGATTCTAGAGCGGCAAGGCCTTATGGCCCTGCAGCAAAAAGGGGCTTGTTGCTTTCACGCGACAGGCTCGGGCGGAATGTCCCGTTTCACACCACGGGTATCGACCGCCACGTAAGTCAGGGTGGCTTCGGTCACCTTCACCACCACCGGGTCTTCCGGGTTGCGCTCGGCAAAGACTTCCACATCCACGGTGATCGAGCTCTTACCGACCCGCAGAATCTCCGCGTAAAAACTGACGATGTCGCCGACCGACACTGGCTGCTTGAAGAGGAAGGAGTTCACCGCGATGGTCGCCACCCGGCCCCGCGCCCGCTGACGGGCCGGGACGGCACCGGCGATGTCCACCTGGGACATGATCCAGCCGCCAAAAACATCGCCCGCCGGGTTGAGATCGCGCGGCATGGGCATGACCCGCAAAACCGGCATCTTGCCGGGCGGCAGCTGGGTGGGAGGGTTGGTCATGAAAGACTCCTGGAATGATTGAGGGGGCCGCCCGTAAAGGGCGCAAAGCCAGTCCCGAATATAACGCCCGCGTCAGCCAGATCGGCATCGGCAACCACACCTTTCGCCACGCAGGCCTCTGTCGCCGCCAGCAGGGGCGCCACGATGCGCGCAGCCAGCCCGGCCGGAGCGCTTGTCGAGGCTGACTTTTGCGCCTTGCCGGCCTGCCAGGTGTAGAAGCCCTGCCCGCTCTTCTTGCCCAGATGGCCCGCCGCGACCTTGTCCGCCAGCGCCTTCGGCAACACCGCAGCGGCACCGGCCAGTGCCTTGCCGGCAGCCACGGCAATATCCAGCCCCACTGTATCGACCAGCTCGATCGGCCCCATCGGCATGCCGTAAGCCACCAGAGCGGCGTCGATGGCTTCCGGCGCGATGCCTTCATCGACGCAGCGCAGCGCTTCATACATGTAGGGGCCGAGCACCGCGTTGACCAGGAAACCCGGCTCGTCCTTCACCGGCAACGGCAGCTTGTCGAGCTTGCGCACGAAGGCTGCGGCACGTCTGAAGGCTTCGTCGCTGCTGGCCGGGGTGCGCACCACTTCCACCAGCGGCATGACGGCCACCGGATTGAAGAAATGGATGCCCACCAGCCGGCCCGGCTCGGCCAGCGCCGAGGCAATGTCGGCGATACGCAGGCTGGAGGTATTGGAAGCCAGCAGCGCATCGGGTCTGGCGCGCAGTTCGATGTCGACGAACAACGCCCGCTTGGCCTCCAGGTTCTCGACAATGGCCTCGATGATCACGTCGGCGCGGGCCACGCCGTGGCCGGCCGGATCGGGAATCACACGGTCCAGCGCGAAACGCGCCTCCCGCGGCTTGCCCTTGAACTTGCGTTCAAAGCGCTTGGCCGCCCGGGCGATGGCCGGGGCGATGCGTTCGACGCTCTGGTCCTGCAGGGTCACGATCATGCCGCGCAGGGCGCATTCGGTGGCGATGTCGCCGCCCATCACGCCGGCACCCACCACGTGCACACGCAGCGGATTGAAATCGGCGTCCTTGCCGAAGCCCTTAAGACGCTCCTGCAGGAAGAAAACGCGGATCAGGTTCTTGGCCGTCGGCGAGCGGAAGATGGCCTCCAGCGACGACGACGAGGCCGCCGGCACGGCCAGCGCATTGCCGCCGTAATGGGCCCAGATGTCGATGATCGCGTAAGGCGCCGGGTAATGTTCCGGCCGGGCCTTGCTGGCCACCTGCTTTTTCGCCTTGCCGGCGACGATGCTGCGCAGCGGGCCGTTCAGCAGGCCCTGCAGCAGCGGCAAGCGGCGCGGCGCGCGGCCGGACAGCAGCATGATCCGCGCGGCGTTGTCCATCACCCGGGCCGGCACGCAGTCGTCGGCGAGGCCCAGGCGCCTGGCCTTGACGGCATCCACGCCCTTGCCGGTGAGCATCAGGTCGAGGGCCGCCGCCGGGCCGATAAGTTGCGGCAGACGCAGCATGCCGCCCCAGGCCGGGTAGATGCCGAGCATCACCTCGGGCAGGGCCAGGCGGGTGCCCGGTTCATCCACGGTAAGGCGGTAGCGGCAGGCCAGGGCCAGTTCCAGCCCGCCGCCCATGCAGTGGCCGCGAATCAGCGCGAGGGTCGGATAAGTCGCCCGGGCCAGCCGCTCGAACAGCGTCCAGCCCCGCGCCACCAGCGCCCGGGCGTCCTCGGCGGAATCGATGCGGGTGAATTCCTCGATGTTGGCGCCGGCGATGAAGCCCGCCGCCTTGCCGGAGCGAATCACCAGGCCCGTCGGCGGGCGCAGGGTGAGTTGATCGAGCACCAGATCCAGCTCGGCCATCACTGCGGCACCGAGCGTATTGGCGGCGGAGTCGGCCACATTGAGCGTCGCCCAGGCAATCCCTTCGGCGTCCCGTTCCAGTTTCCAGTTGTTCAGCGTCATCACAGCGCCTCCACCAGCATTGCCCCACCCAGCCCGCCACCGATGCAGATGCTGGCGATGCCCCGCTTGCCGCCGCTGCGGCGCAGGGACTGGAGCAGATGCAGCACGATGCGCGCCCCGCTCGCCCCCACCGGATGACCGAGGGCCACAGCCCCGCCATCCACGTTGAGACGGGCCGGATCAATGGCGCCCAGTGCGCCGGGCAGATCCAGGCGGGTGCGGCAATAGTCCTCGTCCTGCCAGGCCCGCAAACAGGCGATGACCTGGGCGGCGAAGGCTTCGTTGATCTCCCACAGGTCCAGGTCGTTCAGCCCCAGACCGTGACGCTTGAGGATCGGCGTGGCCGCATGGACCGGGCCGAGGCCCATCTGATCCGGCTCCAGCCCCGCCCACTGGCTGTCGACGATGCGGCCGATGGGTTCGAGCTTGAAACGCTTGACGGCCTCTTCCGAGGCCAGCACCAGCCAGGTGGCACCATCGGTGATCTGCGAACTGTTGGCGGGGGTCACCCGCCCGTATTTCTTGTCGAAGAAGGGTTTGAGCTTGGCCAGGCCGGCCATGGAGGCGTCACGGCGCAGGCCGTCGTCCTCGCCATACACGGTGCCATCCCGGTCGATCAGCGGCACCAGCTCGTCGGCAAAGTGGCCGGCGTCCTGCGCGGCGGCGACGCGGCGGTGACTTTCCACCGAGAAAGCATCCATATCTTCGCGGGTGATGCCGAATTTCCACGCCAGGTTCTCGGCGGTCTGGCCCATGAGCTGGCCGACGATGGGGTCGGTGAGGCCCTTCATGATGCCGATCACCGGCGCCAGGTAGCCGGGGCGAAACTGCTTCAGCATGGCCAGTTTCTGGCCAAGGCTGCGCGCCCCCATCCAGCCGGCGAACCAGCGCACCATTGCATCGGAGTACAGCAGCGGCGCCCGTGACAGGGCATCGACGCCGCCGGCCAGCACCAGCTGCGAGCGGCCGCAATGAATGTTGGCCATCGCCGAATCCAGCGCCTGCATGCCCGAGGCGCAGTTGCGCATCACCGTCCAGCCCGGCACCTTGAGGCCGCAACCCATGCGCAGGGCCACCACGCGGCCGATGTTCACTTCGTCCGGCGACGGGCTGGCGCAGCCAAGGATCACTTCGTCCAATTGGTCCGGGGTGAAGCGCTGGCGGGCCAGCAGCGCGCTGCCGGCGGCGGTCGCCAGATCGGAGGCGGCGAAGGGGCCGGGGGCGTTGCGGGCCTTCAGGAAAGGCGTGCGCGCCCCATCGATGATGTAGATCGGCTGGATCATGATTGGGCTGTTCAGGCAGCCTGCTTGCGAGGTTCGGCGATATCGGCGACGGCTTCCCGCAGGTCGAAATCGTAGGGGAAGTCATCGACGCGGATCACCTTGTCGCGCAGTTCGCCGCGACGCTTGATGACGGCGTAGTCGTCGCGGCTGATGACGGCGGCAGCAAGGGCCGCGTCGTACAGGGCATCCACGCCGCCGCCCACCAGCAGGCCCGGCTTGAACAGCCCTTCCTTGATGGCGCGGCGCACCTTGGCTTCGATGGGTTCGGCCTCGATGGTGGCCTTGAGAGCGGCTTCCAGGGCGCCAACCGGCTCTTCCACGTCGGTGGGCAGATACACGTCGGAGGTCAGGCGGTCGCGCGTGGCGGAGGGATTGATCAGCAACGTGGCAACCTCGTGCCCGAGCTTATCCGAGGGCACGAAGTACGGCCGGCCCAGCGGGAAGACCACCACCCGGCGCAGCAGCGTGGCAAACAGGCGGTTCGGGAAGTTGGCAATCACGCCTTCGAAGGCGATCTGGATCTTGAACATGCAGTCCCAGATGGCCCAGTGCATCAGCGGCGCATCGGCGGCCTGACGGCCTTCGTCCTCGAAACGCTTGAGGGCGGTGGAGGCCAGGTACATCAGCGAGAGGATGTCGCCCAGCCGGGCGGACAACTTCTCCTTGCGCTTCAGCGAACCGCCGAGCGTGCCCATGGAGATATCGGCGATGAAAGCGAAGGCGGCCGAGAAGCGCGTGAGCTGCTGGTAATAGCGGCGGGTTTCGGGCGCGACGTTGGCGGGCACCGACACGAAGTGGGAACCGGTCAGACCCATCACCAGCGCGCGGGCGGCGCTGTTGATGGTGTAGCCGACATGGCCCCACAGGGCAGTGTCGAAGGTGTTCAGGTCGCCACTCCGGGCGGCATCCATTTCCTTCAGCACATACGGATGGCAGCGAATCGCCCCCTGCCCGAAGAGGATCAGGCTGCGCGTCAGTATGTTGGCACCCTCGACGGTGATACCCACCGGCACCTGCTGGTAGGCACGGCCGAGGAAGTTCTGCGGGCCCAGGCAGATGCCCTTGCCACCGATCACGTCCATGCCGTCATTGACCGACTGGCGAGCCCGTTCGGTGACATGGTACTTGACGATAGCCGACACCACCGAGGGCTTCTCGCCCAGATCGATGGCACCGGCGGTCATCACACGGGCGGCATCGCACAGCCAGGCATTGGCACCGATGCGGGTCAGCGCCTCTTCGACGCCCTCGAACTTGCCGACCGCCGTCTTGAACTGGTAACGCACCCGGGCATAGGCGCCAACGCTGCGGGCCGTCATCTTGAGCATGCCGGTGTTCGAGCCCGGCAGCGAGATCGAGCGGCCGGCGGCGAGACACTCCATCAGCATGCGCCAGCCCTGCCCGGCCATTTTCGGGCCGCCGATGATGAACGCCAGCGGCATGAAAACATCCGCGCCCTTGATCGGGCCGTTCATCCACACCGCGTTGAGCGGCAAGTGGCGGCGGCCGATATGCACGCCCGGATGGTTGTGGGGCACCAACGCACAAGTGATGCCCAGGTCTTCCACCTCGCCGAGCAGATGCTCCGGGTCGTACAGGCGGAAAGCCAGACCGAAAACGGTGCACACCGGGGCCAGCGTGATGTAGCGCTTGTCGAAGCTGACCCGCATGCCGAGCACTTCGCGGCCCTCGAAAACGCCTCGGCAGATCACGCCCGAATCGGGAATCGACGCCGCGTCGGAACCGGCCCACGGGCTGGTCAGCGCGAAGGCGGGAATCTCCAGCCCCTTCGCCAGACGCGGCAAGTAATGCTGCTTCTGCTCCGGCGTGCCGTAATGCAGCAACAGTTCGGCCGGGCCGAGGGAATTAGGCACCATCACCGTCACGGCCGGGGCCGACGAGCGGGTGGACAGCTTGGTGACCACCTGGGAATGCGCAAAGGCCGAGAAGCCCTTGCCGCCGTACTCCCGGGGAATGATCATCCCGAGGAAACCCTTGTTCTTGATGTAGTCCCACACCTCGGCGGGCATGTCCTGCTTCTGGGTGCATTCCCAGTCCTTGGTCAGGCGGCACAGCTCGGTGGTTTCGCCATCCAGAAAGGCCTGCTCTTCCGGCGTCAGCTTCGGCGCCGGGTAGGCCAGCATCTTGTTCCAGTCGGGCTTGCCGGCGAAAAGATCACCCTCCCACCACACCGTACCGGCTTCCAGCGCGTCCTTCTCGGTCTGCGACATCGACGGCAACGCCTTGCGGAAGGCCTTGAAGATGCCCGCCGTCACCAGACTGCGACGCAGCCCCGGCAACAAAAAGACCGCACCCGTCAGCGCCACGATGCCCAGCACGCCCGCGCTCAGCGCCGGCGACCAACCCGCCATGCCGGCCAGCGCGGCCAGCCAGATCAAGCCCACCCCATACCAGGCAAAAAAGGGCGCTCGCCCGTAGGCGAGCGCGACCACCAAGGGAGGGAGGGAAACCAGGAACCAGTACGACATGTGCTATCTCCTTTTGCTCGGCGCCGTCTTTGCAGCGCACTTTTATAGGTGTCGGGTGTTGCGGTTTGCCTATTTCGGCGGCCCGGCTTCGGCCAGCGGCGAACGCAGCCCGCCGAGCAGGAAGCTCATCAGCCGCGGGGCCAGTTGCGACGGGTCTTCGTCGTCGAACTTGCCGGTGACCAGTTGCAGCGCATCGGTACCGGCAATGGCGTAGGACATGGCGCCCATCATGAAATGGAAACGCCACAGGATTTCCTTGCGCTCCACTTCAGGCAGCGCCCGGTACAGCGCAGCAAGAAAGCGCTCGACACACTCGGCGTATTCCTCGGCCAGAAACTGGCGGACGAACTCGTTGGGCTCGGTGTAGGTACGGCCAAGCAGGCACATGAAGGTATGGCCACCACCTTCCACGTCGGCGGCCATGCGCAATGCGGTACCGAAGAAGGCATCGACGATGCGGCTCGGCTTGATGGGCACCTCGCCAGCTTCTGCCTCCAGCACGTCCAGTGCGGCCAGACGGGCCTTGTTGAGATCGGTCAGGCGGCGTCGAAAGACCTCCTGGATCAGCAGCTCCTTGCTGCCAAAGTGATAATTCACTGCGGCCAGATTCACGGCGGCACGGCTGGTGATCATGCGCATCGAGGTGCCGTCGAAGCCGTGGTCCATGAACAGCACTTCGGCTGCATCGAGGATGCGGCTGCGGGTGTCGCCGGTGGTCTTGCCTGCGGGTTCGTTCATGGGTATCGGTGAAGACTCAATTGGGTTCAGATTAATTAAAACGTTTGTTTGAATCATACATTCAATTTATTGCTTGTCAACGCGTCATTCGACACCCGTGCTCTCGTTTGACTCCCGGAGCACGGCAGGGCATTCAAGACGGTCGATCACCCGGCCGATAAGGCAGCATCTGCAAACAGGGACTCGCCCTCCTCCCCATGAAGCTCCCCCACGACCAGGACGAGCCCGTCTCCCCCTCTGCGCGCACGGCAGGGCGGCTCCGCTCCGCCCTCATCCTGCTGGCCACATCAGGCGTGATCCTGGCCACAGGTGCCGGACTGACCCTGGCCGAGCAAAGTGCCGGGCTGCAGACTTATGTCGCGCTGGCCGGCGTCGGCATGGCGCTCGCCCTGTTCATCAGCCTGTGGGAGATCGCCCGCCTGCGCCGCATCACCCGGGCCCACGCCCTGGCCATGGTCGGCACCAACGACGGAATGTGGGAGTGGGACCCGGTGAGCAAGGAGCTGAAGGTCGGAAAGCGCCTGCTCAACATCCTCGGCTATGCCGACGATTTCCTCGGCAGCACCGAGCAATGGATCGAGCTCGTGCATCCGGATGACCGGGCTGGCTACAACGAGGCCGTGGCCACCCATCTCAAGGGCCTGACGCCGCACTTCTATCACGAGTACCGGGTCCGCGCCGAGGACGGCGCCTACCGCTGGCTGGCGGCCCGGGGCGTGGCTCAGCGGGACGGACGCGGCGTGGCCCGGCTAATGGCTGGCTCGATCACCGACATCACCGAGCGCCGTGCCGACGAGGCGCGCATCCGCTACCTGGCCCATCACGACGCCCTCACCGGCCTGCCCAACCGGGCGCAACTGATGGAGCAGGTGCCACGCCTGATCGCCCGGGCTGCCGGGCGGGGCGACATGCTGGGCGTGCTGTTCGTGGACCTGGACCGCTTCAAGACCATCAATGACGCCATGGGCCATTCGGTGGGCGACCTCCTGCTCAAGGGGGTGGCCCACCGGATCGCCGAGGCCTTGCGCCCCCTCGATCAGGTCTATCGCCAGGGTGGCGACGAGTTCATCGCCGTACTGCCCGAGATTGCCGGCGCCGGTGACGCAGGCCACGTGGCCGAGCGCATCCTCGAAGCCATCACCCGTCCGATGCACGAGTCCGGCTTCGAGCTGCATACGGCAGCCACCATCGGCATCGCCCTCTTCCCCGCTGACGGGCACGACACCGAGACCCTCCTGCGCAATGCCGACACCGCCATGTACGCCGCCAAGGCCCGCGGCGGGGCCAGCTGCCACTTCTTCTCCGAGCAAATGAACGAACGCCTGCAGCGCCGCATGGGCCTGGAGGCGGCCCTGCGCAACGCCATCGCCACCGGGGAGCTGGAGTTGCACTACCAGCCCCAGGTGAGCGTGACTGACGGCCGGGTGGTGGGGGCGGAGGCCCTGCTGCGCTGGCGTCACGACGGGCGCTTCATCCCCCCTGACCACTTCATTCCGGTGGCCGAGGAAACCGGAATGATCCACGCCATCGGCGACTGGGTGCTGGATACCGCCATTGCCCAGGCGGCCCGCTGGCGTGCGACTTACGCTTCGCCACCCCGCCTCGCCATCAACCTGTCACCACGCCAGTTCTGGCACAGCGGTCTGGCGCGGGGCATCATCCAGCGCTTGCAGAACCACGACCTGCCCCCCGAGTGCATCGAACTGGAAATCACCGAATCGGTGCTGATCCAGCCCGAGGGACCCGCCATTGGCGAGCTGCGCGTCCTGCGCCAGCACGGACTGCACCTGGCCCTCGACGATTTCGGCACCGGCTACTCGTCCCTCTCCTACCTGCGCAACCTGCCGGTCAACCGCCTGAAGATCGACAAGTCCTTCATCTTTCCCCTTGCCGGCAGCAGTACCGACAACCCCGAGGATGCAGCCGCCATCGTGCGGGCCATCATCGCCATGGCCCATAGCCTGTCCCTCTCGGTAGTCGCTGAAGGGGTGGAAACGGCCGCTCACCTGCACACCCTGCAAAACATGGGATGCGACCTCTACCAGGGCTATCTGCTGAGCCCCGCCTTGCCCGCCGGGCAATTCGCTGACCGCTTCCTCGAACCGAACTGACACGACCGCCATCGCGCGGCAACCAAAAACGGGCCCCGGGTAAGCACTCCCGGGGCCGGATTACACTCACAGCATCATGATGACCGACTTGGATTCGGTATACAGATCAAGCACCGCGCGCCCCATTTCGCGACCGATGCCCGACTGCTTGTAGCCACCAAAGGGCATCGCGTTGTCGAGGATGTTGTGGCAGTTCACCCACACGGTACCGGCCTTGATCTTCGGAATCAGGCGATGCACCCGCGACAGATCATTCGACCAGATGCTCGCTGCCAGCCCGTAGGGCGTGTCGTTGGCGCGGCGGGCCACTTCGTCGAGATCCTCGTAGGGCATGGCCACCACCACCGGGCCGAAGATTTCCTCGCGCACCACGCGCATGTTGTCGCGGGTATCGACCAGCACCGTGGGCGTCACGAAATAGCCCGGGCCTTCGCCGGCCGAACCGCCCGAAGCGGCACGGGCGCCGTCCTCCAGCCCGCCATGGATGTAGCCCATCACCCGCTGCTGCTGAACCGCCGACACCAGCGGGCCGATCTGCGTCGTCGGGTCGATGCCGGGGCCGATCTTCATACTCGCCGCGATGGCGGAAAGCTGCTCGACCACCTCGTCAAAGCGACTGCGATGCACGTAAAGGCGTGAGCCGGCGGTGCACACCTGGCCCTGGTTGAAGAAGATCGCCTGCGCTGCACCCGCTGCTGCCACGGCCGGATCCGCATCGTCGAGGACGATCACCGGGCTCTTGCCGCCCAGCTCCAGCGACACGCGGGTCATGTTGTCGAGGGCCGCCTTGCCAACCAGCTTGCCGATCTCGGTGGAGCCGGTGAAGGCCACCTTCTCGATGCCCTTGTGGGCGGCCAGCGCCGCACCCGCCGTGTGGCCGTGACCGGTGACGACGTTGAGCACGCCCGGCGGGTAGCCGGCCTCCTGCACCAGCTCGGCAAAACGCAGGGCCGACAGGGGCGTTTCTTCGGCCGGCTTGAGTACCATGGTGCAGCCGGCGGCCAGCGCCGGACCGACCTTCCAGGCCGCCATCAGCAGCGGGAAGTTCCACGGAATGATCGCCCCGACCACGCCGATCGGCTCGCGCCGGGTGAAGCCGAAGAACTCCCGGTCGCGCACCAGCGGCACCGACACGTCCATCGTCGAGCCTTCGATCTTGGTCGCCCAACCGGCCATGTAGCGCAGAAAATCGACCGACAAGGCCACATCCACATGGCGCGCCATGGTCACCGGCTTGCCGTTGTCGATGGCTTCCAGCTCGGCCAGCTCCTGGGCGTTGGCTTCGAGCAGATCGGCCAGCCGCAGCAGCAGGCGCTCCCGGTCCACCGGCCGCATGCGCGACCACTCCCCCGCCTCGAAGGCATGACGGGCCGCCTTTACAGCCCGGTCGATATCGGCGGCGTCGCCGGCCGGCACGCGGCAAAAGACCTCGCCGCTGGCCGGGTCCACCACCGGCAGGGTTTCGCCGCTGACGGCATCCACCAGCTCGCCGCCGATCAGCATGCGTTGCGGACAGGCCAGAAAAGCGGCCGTGCCGGCACTCAGTTCTACTCCGTGAAACATCTTCATCTTCTTGTCTCCTGCGTTGGTTTTTATGTGATGCAATTTCCTGTGGGTCGGACTGAAGTCCGACCCACAAAAATCTAGCCTTCGCCTGGCGTGCCGCGCAGCAGGCCGGAGCGGGCACCGGCGGCGGCGCGGGCCAGCTCGACAGCGTCCTCGCCCAGCTCAAGCTGCCGGGCCAGGCGTTTCATCAGGCGGCCTTCCAGCTTGGCCATGACACCATCGGCGTAGGCCACCTCCCACAGCATGGTGAGGATTTCCTGGCGCTCGCCGGGGCCGAAACCAACCCGCACCGCCTCGGCAAACTCCCAGTCGTCGAGGGCTTCGGCGTAGCGCACCTCGGCCAGCGCAACGAGCTGCTCGACCCGCTCGGTGGGCAGGTGAAAATGCGCCATCAACAGGCGCTTGACGGCCTCGTGCTCGGCCTCGGAAGCGACCCGGTCCACGTACATGGTCTCCAGCAGCAGCGCCGCCACGGCCACCAGGCGCCGCTCGAAGGGGCCGCGCTCGGCCGCCTCGGCCTGCAGTTCGCCGCGCAAAAGGCTGATCAGTCTTTCCAGCATGGTGTGTTCCTCGTGTTGATCCTGTTCATTTGCCGGCCGGCTCGCGGAGGATGCCGCTCTGGCCCAGCAGCACCAGCGCGCTGCCACCCTCCACCACCGCCGCGAGGTTTTGCCGGTCGGCGCGAATCACCGTCGCCAGTTGCCCACCCCGCGAGGCCACCACCGCACCGCCACTGCCCACCAGCACCAGACCGCCATCGGCGCGCTCGACGCCGCTCGTCAGGGCCTGGCTGGTGCCGCTCTCCAGCCCCTTCCAGCTGCTGCCGCCATCGCTGCTTTCGAGCACCCGGCCGCTCATGCCGAGGAGCAGGACGCGCCCGTCGCGCCGCGCCAGCCCGCCCCACAGGGAGCCGCTGACGCCGGTGTGCAGGCGCTCCCAGTGCGCACCGCCATCCCGCGAACGGAAGGCCGCACCGCTTTCGCCAGCGGCAAAGAGCGCACCGTCACGCCCGGCGAAGATATGGTTGAGGTGCAGGTCGGCATCGCGCCCCTCCCCCACCGGCATTGGCGTCCAGCTTTTGCCCCCGTCGACGGTGCTCAGGGCAGTGCCGTAGGCGCCCACCGCGTAGCCATGGCTGGCGTCGGTGAAATGCACGCCCAGCAATACCGGCTTGCCCTCTGCCACATGCTGGATGGCCCAGTTGTTTCCCCCGTCGCGGGTGACGAGGATCACGCCCCCGTGGCCCACCGCCCAGCCGTTCTTCGGGTCGGCAAAGCTCACGGCGGTGAGCAGCCCGCTCACCGGCACGCTGGCCGCCTGACTCCACGTCAGCCCGCCGTCAGTCGAGCGCACCACGGTGCCGAAATCTCCCACCGCCACCAGGCTGTCACCCGCCCGGGCCACCGCCACCAACCCGGCTTTGGTCGCCAGCCGGGCCTGCGTGGCAGGAGTCTCACCGCTTGGTGGAGCCTTGCTGCCGGTCGCCGCCAGTGTCATGCCGGCGATCAGGGAGGCCACCAGGGCCAGCGTTGCCGTCGCTTTCATTCGCATGATCGTTTCTCCATCAGTGCATCATCAGCGGCGCACGCACGGGGCCGCGCCGGGGAACCAGAACGTCGATCATCACGGCCAGGGCCGGCAGCAGGGTGATGGCCATGATCATGTTCACCATGAACATGAAGGTCAGCAGCATCCCCATGTCGGCCTGGAACTTGAGGGCCGAGAAGGACCAGGTGGCCACGCCGATGGACAGGGTCACGGCGGTGAACACCGTCGCCACACCCACCTCGCGCAGGGCCTGCTTGAAGGCGGTGACGATGTCCTCGCCGTGGGAAAGGTGCATCTGCAGGCGGTTGTAGATGTAGAAGGCGTAATCCACGCCGATCCCCACCGCCAGCACCATCACCGGCAGGGTCGCCACGGTCAGGCCGATATCCAGCGACTTCATGAACCAGTAGCCGAGGAAGGTGGCCAGGGTGAGGGGCACGCAGCAGGCGATCATGGCGCGCCAGTCGCGATACACCAGGAACACCAGCACCAGGATCGTGGCGTACACGTAGAGCATCATCGGCAGCTCGGAATGCTCGACCACCTCGTTGGTGGCGGCCTGCACGCCGGCGTTGCCGCTGGCCAGACGCACCGTCACGCCCGGGAAGGGGTTGGCCTCCCGATAGCTTTTCACCGCCGCCACCACTTCCTTGATGGTGCTGGCCTTGTGGTCGGCCAGGTAGAGATTGACCGGCAACAAAGTGCACTCGGCGTTGTAGAGGCGCAGGCCTTCGGGCACCTGACGTACCGCCTCGCCGAGGGTCAGCTCCTCCTGGGGCAGCGAGGCCCACTTGGGGTTGCCTTCATTGACGCCGGATGCCGCCAGCTTGGTGAGCGTGGGCAATGACTGGGCCGACAGCACGCCGGGCACATTGCTCAGGTTCCAGGTCAGGCGATCCACGTAGGCCATCACCTCGTGCTGGTAGCAGCCGTCCTTGGGGGTCTCGACGACCACCGTGAGCATGTCGAGGCCCAGCCCGAAGCGGCTCACCACGGCTTCCACGTCCTTGTTGTAGCGGGAGTCGTTGTGCAGCTCCGGCGCACCGGGCAGCACGTGGCCGACGTGACGCCCCTGGCTTTGCCACACCGCCACCACCAGCAGAACCAGGCAGGCCAGCGTGCCGATCAGGGCGTTGCGCGGGTTGGCGATATGCACGCCCAGGTTGGCCATCAGGCGGTTGCGCATGGCCTCCACCTTGCCGGCCCGGGCCACAAAGGCCGCGTCGAAACTGAAGAAGCTGGCCAGCACCGGCAGCATGATCAGGTTGGTGACAATTTTGTAGGCGACGCCCACCGACGCCGTGATGGCCAGCTCGCGGATCATCGGGATCGGCACCAGCACCAGCGTCGCAAAACCGACGAAGGCGGTGATCAGGGCCAGCGTGCCGGGCACCAGCAGGCCGGTGAAGCTGCGCGTGGCGGCGGTAAAGCCGTCGGCGCCGTTGATGACTTCCTTGGCGATGTAATTGACTTGCTGGATGCCGTGGGACACGCCGATGGCAAACACCAGGAAGGGCACCAGCACCGCCAGCGGATCCAGCCCGAAACCCAGCAGCGTGATGGTGCCGAACTGCCACACCACCGACACCAGCGAGCTGGCCAGCGGCAGGAAGGTGAGCACCCACGAGCGGGTGTACCAGTACACCGCGCCGGCGGTAAGCAGGAAAGCCAGGGCAAAGAACTCGACGACGCTGGTGGCGCCTTCCGAGATGTCGCCCATCTGCTTGGCGAAGCCGATGATGCGGATGTTGGTGTCGGCATCGGCGAACTTGTCCCGCACCTCGGCCTCCAGCTTCTTGCTGAAGTCGAAGTAATCGAGACGCTTTCCGGTAGCCGGATCGGGGTCGGCCAGTTCGGCCACCACCATCGCCCCGGAACCGTCGTTGGCCACCAGGCTGCCGATGAAGCCGCCGATCACCGTCCGTTCGCGAATGCCCGAGATGTTGTCGGGGGTCAGGGACTTCACCGTCACGTCACCGCCGATCACGTCCTCGGCCTTCATGCCTTCCTCGGTGATCTGCACGGCGCGGGTATTGGGCGTCCACAGGGACGTCACCGTGCGGCGGTCCACCCCGGGCATGAAGAACAGCGCCTGGGTGACGTCGTACAGCTTGGTGAGGGCCTTCTCGTTCCAGATGTCACCCTTCTTCGCCTCCACCACCACGATGATGCGATTGGCGCCGAAGAGGACGTCCCGGTACTGGTTGAAGGTCTGGACGTATTCGTGGTCCTGCGGCAGTTGCTTGTCGAAGCCGGCCGACATCCTGAGCTGCGCGGCGAACACCCCCATCAGGGCGGTGAAAGCCAGCAGCACGCCCAGGGTCAGCAGCCGGTGCCCGAAGAAGAAGCGCTGCAGGCCGATGACCAGTTTCTCGATCATGTTGGAATTCCTGTGTGTGCCGGGCGCCCGCAGGCACCCGGGCCTGCGGTCAGAACGAGTAGGAGACGCTGGCGGCCAGGAAGTCCCGGTCGCGCATCAGGTTGTTGGCGCCACCGCCGGAAAAATTCACGTACTGCAGGGCGCCTTTCCAGCGGTCCCGGTAGTTGGCAAACACGGAAGCGGTAACCGCCTTGCGCCCTTCCACGAAGGGAATGGCGTTGGGGCTGGTGCCCTTCACGTCGTGGGCGAAGTCGATCTGCGGCGTGAGGGTGATGCCGCTGCCGGCGACGTTCGGGTAGTTGATGCCGATCTCGGTGACATAGCCCCACGAGGTCTTGTTGGGCAGGCCATAGTTGGGGAGGAAGTACGGCGTGTTGCCGGAACCGTCCAGCCCCGGGTAGTGGGCCACGGCAGCTTCAGCGAGAATGAAGCCGTCAGTCGCCCCCAGTGCCGTCGCCAGTCCGCCGAGGGGATCGTTGCGTGAGAAGGTGTAGAAGCCGGTGACGTGGTACTGCCACTTCTTCTCTTCCACATAGCCCGGGTGCGCCCCCGTGTCATACACGCTGTTCTTGTTGAAGGCGCCGCCGAAGATCGAACCGAAAGGCACTGTCGGGTCGATACCGACGCTGTCCCGCGGCCGGTACGACAACTCCATGCCCACCGCCACGTCGCCGACCTTGGTGTTGCCGGACACGGCGAACAAGTCCTTGTCCTCGCCGTAGGCCAGGAAGTAGCCGGTCACCGCGCCGGTGTTGGTGCCGGTGAAGCCCAGGAAGGGCAGCTTGTCGTGGTAGCGCTGGTAGGTGAAGGCAAACTCGGTGTCGATCTCCTCGGCGTTGTAGCGGAAGTTCACCCCGTACTGGCCACCGCTCTTGGGCTTGCGCTGGCCCAGGTAAGGCAGCGCGGTGCCGTTGGCGATCATCTGCCGGTCACTCAGGCCGGAGCGGTCGCCGCAGGGCAGCGGCAGGCCGAAGTCATTGCACACCGAGGTGGGCAGGTAGGCCGGCCGGTTGCCCTGCCCGAGGATGTCGGCCGTCGAGAAGAAAGTGCCGGCCGGGTCGAACTTGAAGCTGTTCCAGGCGAACTGGTAGTAGGCCTCGACCCCCAGCTTGTCGGTAATGCCGCCCGACCACGAGGCCATCGGCGCAGGCACAAAGATCTCCTTGATCTGGGTGCCGGGCACGTGGAACTTCTGCAGGTCGAGGGCATTGATCTGGTTCACCCCGCCGAGGATGAAAATGTCCTCCCCCCAGGAGATCACCTGGTTGCCGACCTTGAGCTTGCCGCGCTGCTCGCCGTAGCGGAATTCCTTGGCGATCCAGGCATCCAGCAGCGTCGCCTTGGCGGTGGCCGACGATTCGGTGATGTCGGTGCGGCGGGTCTGGTCGGCCCGGAAATCGTGGAACCAGTACACCCGGCCAAGGGCGCTCCAGCCGTCGGGCGCCTTGAGGGACAGGTCGTGGGTGCCCTTGAGCACCGCCGACACGATGTCGCCCTTCTTGTAGTTCAGGTTGCCGTCGTCGAAGTTGGTGTAGTTGAAGTCGGCGTTTGCATAGCCGTTGGCACCCTGGCGGGCCTGCAGGGTGTTGCTGGTGCCGTTGTTGCAGCCGCCGCTGTCCTTGCCGATGGTCCGGCAATCGGCGGACGACATGCGCTGCATGAGGCCGAAGGACATCACCGAATCAATACTGCCCGACAGCCCCTCTTCGCTACCGAAGCGCACTGCCTGGGAAGGCAGTGACCAGCCGGCCAGGACTGCCGCCACCGCGAGGGTCACCGGCGCCAGGCGAAGCCCGGCCCGGCGATGCGTGATCGCCTGTTTCTTCATGATGGGAATCTCCTGAAAAGCGTGGGCTGGATCAGCGTTCGCCGCGGCGACGCAGTTCGTCCTGGCTGAAGGTGGCGGCGTTGACGCGGCCTTCCTTGCCGGCGGTCAGGTCAAGCACCTCGCCCTCGGCAGTCCAGTTGTCGGTTACGTAGCGACGGGCAACGAGGTCGTAGGTCTGGTACTCGTAGGACATGCACGCCCCCACGTCGGGCGCCGCCCACAGGCTGCCTTCCTGCACACGCCACAGGTTGCCCTTGGCGTCATACATATCCACGTGCAGCAGGGCCCAGGAATCCTCGTCGATGAAGAACACGCGCTTCACGAAACTGTGGCGCTTGTCGCCCTTCACGGTGCCCTCGACGACCCACACACGGTGGGTTTCGTAGCGCTGGAATTCGCGCTTGACGTACTCGGGGCCGAGCATGTCCTTGAACTTGTTCTTCTTGTCGATGAGCTTGTAGGAGTTGTAGGGGACGATCACCTCCTTCTTGCCCAGCAGCTTGAAGTCGTAGCGGTCGGGGGCGCCGGTGAACATGTTGATCTGATCGACGAAGTACAGGTTGTCGAAGCCGGCGATGGGATTGTCGTAGGCGAAGGTGGGCGAGCGGCGTACGCGGCGCTGACCAGGGAAATAGATCCAGGCGTCCTGGGGCTTGTCCAGGTAGGCGTGGATCAGGTAGCCCTCGCCGGCACGGGAAGCCGGGCTCTGCACGTCAAAGAGCAGCTTGGAGTCGATACCCTCCAGATCCTTCAGGGTGGCAGTTTTCGGATCGTTGAAGGGGTACATCTCGAAGGACCACTGCTTGGTCTCGACGAGGGAGCCGTCCTTGTCGGGCATCAGTGCCGAAATCTGCGCCCGGCGGCCGAGGCCGGTGTAACGGGTCTTGTAGTTCCACATCACCTCGATGCCGGTCTTCGGGATCGGGAACGGCGTGCCGGCACCGTAGGCCTGCTCCAGCCGCCAGCCGTCCTCGCCGATCTTGGCGAAGGTGGCGTTCTTCTTCGTGCGTTCGGCGACCAGATCGGGCACCGGACAGCTGCGGCGCGTCGGATAGACGTCGACGCGGTAACCCTTGTAGGTCTTGATCAGCGCCACCTGCCCGGGGGGCAGCTTGTCCTGGTACTTGTCCACGTTGGCGGCATCGACGGAATACAGGGGCTTGTCATCCTTGAAGGGGTCGAGGCGGCCGGGTTTCCAGCCGGCCGGCACCTTGCTCATGCCGCCGTCCCAGGCGGGCACGATGCCGTCCTTGCTGGCCGCCTTCTCGGCGCCGATGGGGGTCAGGTCCTTGCCGAGCCGGGCGGCGTCCTGTTCGCTGACGGCCGCTTGCGCCGACATCGTGAAGGCCAGAGCCAGGGCGCAGCCCAGGGCTTTCGGCCGGAGCGGGTGATGTGCGTTTGTTTTCATGATGTGACTCCCTGTCGAAGATTTGAATCGATGGCTAGCGAATGGTGATGCCCTGCTCCGCCAGCCGTGTCACGACCCCGGCCCGTGCAGCGGCCACGTCGTCCAGCGGGGCGGCGCGCAGGGCAGCCACCTCGCTTTCGGTGTACGGGGCAAAGTCCGCCGGCAAGGTGGAGGCCGAGAAGCTGCGCAGCATCCAGTTGAGCAGGCGGCCGATATCGGCATTGGAAAGGGCCGAGTTGGAACTCCCCGGCACCTTGACGAGAAAGGCGCGCCCGTCCGGCACCTTGAGAAAATGGCCGAGCTGGTCACGCACGCTGGGCACCCCAGAATCCGGCGCCCCGCTGCCGTCGGCCTGGTGGCAGCCGGTGCAGTGCAGGATGTATTGCAGGCGCGCCGAACGGTCGCCATCGGCCAGCGCCGCCCCCGACAGCAGCAGCGCGCCGGCCACCAGCGCCAACCGGAGCGGCTTCATGACCCGCTCCCCTTGCGCATGGCGCCGTCACGCAGCTTGCGTACCTCGTGAGGAGCGAGCTTGTCGGCGCGCGCCTCGGCCAGCTCGGCGGTGCTGTAAGCCTGGTGCCCGTCCGGCAGCGTGCCGGCGTTGAAGCTGTCGAGGATATGGTTGAGAACCGCCGCCAGCGCCTCGTCGGGCAACTGGGCGGCGAAGGGCGGCATGGAGCCGGTGTAGCGCTGACCCTGGACGGTGATCAGGCCGGTCATGCCGTGGGTGACGACCCGCGGCAGGTAGCCCCGGCCGGCCACCTGGAGACGTTCACCGAGGGTGCCGGCCAGCGGCGGTGCCATGCCGGGCAGGCCGACCCCGCCCGGCTGATGGCACACCGCACAGTTCGCCGCAAAGAGCGCGGCTCCGTCGGCAGCCAGCGCCGGCAGGGCCAGGGCACACAGGAGGCTTGCAAGCAGCGTGCGCATGATCGGCCTCAGCCCTGCCCGTCGGCGACGCCAACCACGGCGGCCAGCGTGCAGTGGAACATCGTCGAGTCGTTGGCCATGCACCAGTTGATGTCGTTATGCACGCCCATCCGGTAGGCCGGTCGCTCACGCTCGTTGGTGTTGCACAGGCAGCGTCCGCAGGCAGTCTTGCCGCAGCAGTCGTTGTAGCTGATCAGGTAATCCTTGCCGTCGTCCGGATTGCGACAGGTGCCGATCCACGCCACTTTGGAAGCCTCGGTGCCCGGCGGGCAGGTGTTGGCGCTGCCGCCGCAGCACGAGCACAGGTAACCGTCCTGGGCACAGTAGCGCCAGTATTCGCAGTCGGTCTCGCCGGGCTTGGCATTGGCAGCCTTGCGGGCCGCGCCGGCCGCCGCCTGGGCGGTACGGTCGAAGGGCAGCACGGGCAGCACGAAGGCGGTGCCGACCATCAGCTTGCCGATACGGATCAGCGCGCCGCGGCGGGAGCTGTGCTGCGCCACCGTGCGGGTCTTGCGCTCGAATAAATCATCCAGCCATTTCATGGTTTCTCTCCTTGGGTTCGGGGGCGCTCAGGCGTGCTGGTGGTCGATGAATTCCTGCACCGAGGCCACACCCAGCTCCTTGGCGGTGAAGAGGCTTTCGAGCTGTTCGCGGGAATTGACCAGGCCCTTGGCAACGACGCGACCGTGCTCGTTGAGCAGCACGGCATAGGGCAGCTTGGCGACCCGGTAGGCGATGCCCGGCTCGCTGGACAGCACGTAGGGGAATTCCTTCAGATCGGCTTTCTCGTAGAAGGCCAGGTGCTCGGGCTGCTCGCCGTCTGAGGTGAGCACCACGCGCAGCCAGTCCTTTTCGGTGTTATTTACCGAGCGGAGGATGGGCAGCAGCTTCTTGCACACCGGGCAGGTCGGCGACAGGAAGAACAGCAGCGTGCTCTTTTCACCCGGGCGGCCGATCGAGACACGGCTGCTGCCGATCAGGTCGGGCAGATCAAACACCGGCGAGGCCTCGCCCACCTTGGGGCCGGTATCCATCATCAACGCGCCCATCGGGGCAACACGCTCGTAGAGCACGCCGATCTGGCGGGCCAGGGCAAACAGCCCGACCAGCGCGGCCAGCACGGCAACCCACAGCAGTACATTCGAAATCATCAGGGCTTCGTTCATGATCAGTTCCTCAGTTGAATCAGTCGGGGGTGATTGGCCATCAGTTGGTTGGCGGCGGCGTAGAGGCCCAGCAGGGCCAGCGTTCCGCCGGCGACCGACAGGTAGTCGATCCACATCAGGTCACGGCTGCCGCCGTCCTGCCCGCCCAGCACGGCAGCGATCAGGAGCACGGTATTGCGGGCCGGCAAGGCCCAGGAGAGCGTCGTGTGGCCTTCCGCTCCGCCACAGCCGCAGTCGATTTCGGTGTGGCCGCGCAGCAGGTTGGCGATGACGCCGGCAGTGGCAACGCCGAGCACGGCCAGGGACAGCACCAGACCAGCGCTGCGGGTCGCGTCGAAGAGCAAGGCCGCACCGGCCAGCGCCTCGAACAGCGGGAAGGCCCGGGCAAACAGCGGTACCAGCGCTTCGGGTAGCAGCCGGTAGATGTCGACCGAGGCCTCGAAGACCGCCAGGTCACGCAGCTTTTGCCAGGCACCGCTGAGCAGCACCACCGCCAAGGCCGCGCCGCAGACGCGGGCCAGCACCGGGTCGAGGGTCAGGGCTTCCATCAGTGCAGCTCCATCTGGGTGGGCGTCTCGCCAACGTGCTCCAGGCGCCCGGCAAGACTCAGCTTGCTGCCGACATCGAAGGCCGCGATAGCCGCCTTCACACCGTCATAGGCAAACAGCCTGGCCCCCTCGCCCTGGCTGACCGCCAGCGCGATGGCGTTGGTGCCGGGGGTGCGGGCGACGCGCTTTTGGGCGGCCAGATCGATGGTCCAGATCTCCTTGGCTGGCGTCTTGTGGCTGCCTTCCATGCCCTTGTCGTGCATGCCGACGTAGAGCCGGCCGCTGGCGTTGTGCTGGGCGATCAGCTGGTACCCCCCCGGACGCCAGCCCTGCTTGCGGTCAGCGGCATTGAGAATCGACCAGGCCGGCTCAAAGCCCGCCACCGCACCGCCCACCCGTGCGGCATACACATCGCCATGAAAGGACACGAAGCGGTAGGTATCGCCGTCCTGCTCGCCGTGAATGAAGATCGGGTCCTTGTCGGCATCGAAGAACTTGGCGCTGCGCTTCTGGGTGGCGACCTGCCCCTTGTCGTCTAGGCTGACCGTCAGCAGCGTGCCGTCACCACAGATCGTCGAGAAGCGCCCCCCCACGGAGGCCGCCGGCAGAATGCTCCAGCAGCCCGGGGTCGCCACTTCGGCCACCGCCTTGCGGGTCTGCAGGTCGATGATGCCCACCGAGGTGGCCGGCGTGGCGTACTGCACAAACAGCCAGCGCCCGTCGGCCGAGGCCCGGATGGTGCCCTTGTAGTTGAGGGACTGGGCATGCCGCGGCGGGATCTCGATCTCGCCGGTCTTCTTCAGGGTCTGCGCGTCATGCACATCGACCACATCGGTACGCACCCCGTGGCTCAGACGCGAGTAGTAGGTGGTCGCCACGAAGATTTCCTTGCGATCGGCCGACAGGGTCACCTGGCCGGTGTAGCCGGTGGCGACGATGCCCTCGTAGCTCAGCCGCTTGCCGTCGATGACGTGCAGGCGGCCATCGACGATGTGGCCGATGGCCACGTCCGACAGGTAGATGCGGTAGGGATGGGGCGGCGGGAGCTGGCCCGTCGTGATGGATTCGGGAGCCAGCTCGGCCAGCGCACCGGCACTCATGCCCAGTGTCAGCGCCGTCGTCAGCAGGCTCCCTGCAAAGGCTTTTCGAAGCACGTTTTCCTCCTTGTTGGCGCGGTGCCCGGTCCGGTCAGTCTCTCTGCCGGGGCACCTGTCCGTTGTCCCCCGGTACGTTGTCGAACCGGGGTCTCCCGCTGGCCGACCGGAACAGTCCGGCTTGCGGTTGAACGGATACTGATCGCGGAGCGGAGAATTCCGTTATCCGAGATTGGCAATGCCAAGTTGGTGCAAGTGCCTGTCCAAAAAGGGGATTTCTGTGTGCACCGCACCATTTTTGTGCAACGCACAATAGAACGCCAAAGGGACTTGCGAAGAATCGGGAATTAGGATTACTTTAAAAATGGAGAGCCGGACGATAGGTCCGCGAACACCCCACGAAAGATAAAACCCATGAACCCTGCAGCCCTGTCGGCGGGCGAGACGGTGGACGCGCATTGCTCGTTCACCGTAGCGACAACCGACGATGCCTACGATCACGCACGCTGCCTGCAGCACTGGAAACAGCGCTACGAGCAGCTTTCGGCCGGACGCTTCAGCGGGGGGGTGGAGGAAGCCTGGTTCGGCAACGTGCAGGTCTTTCGCGAGCGCACCAACCAGATCGTCCATGAGGCCGGACAGGCCTGGGAAGGCTCGACAACCTTCGGTATTCCGGTAGAAGCCGAGGGCGAAGGATGGTATTGCGGAGAAGTTTTCAACCGGGATTCGATCCTCACGCTGCAAGGCGGCGAACAGCTTGATTTCCGCACACCACGGCAACTCGACATCCTCGGCGTCACGGCCGACACGGCGGCCTTCGTCGACTACGCCCGGCGCGTCGAGAACCGCGACATCCAAGCCGAAATCGGCAAGCAGCGGATTGTCCACGGCGCGCCGGAAAAAGCCGCCGAGCTGCGCGCCTTCCTGCTGACCATGCTCAACACGGTCAGGACCACGCCGCAAATGCTCGAACATGCGGCGATGAGGAAAGCACTCGAGCAGGCCATCTACGGCAGCCTTTTAGCCGCAATCGGCAACGAGACCGACATCGCCCGCCCCGCCTCGACCAGCCAGACCCGCCGGCAGATCGTCGAACGGGCCCGCGAATACATGCGCACGCACATCGACGAGCCGATCACCGTCGCCGACCTGTGCGCCGAACTCAATGTGTCACGGCGCACCCTGCAGTACAGCTTCCAGGATGTGCTCAACCTGAACCCGGTGAGCTTTCTGCGCGCCATGCGCCTGAACGGCGTGCGCCGGGCCCTGCGCCACGCCGATGGCGAACACGACTCGGTCGCCGATGTGGCCGCCCGCTGGGGCTTCTGGCACCTCTCCCACTTCGCCGCCGACTACAAGGCCATGTTTGGCGAGCTGCCTTCCGAAACCCTGCGCAACAGCCATACGCGCCGGCTTAGCGCATTCTGAAGGGCCCCCTGCCGGGCGGATCTCAATCCGGCCCATAAAAAAGAAAGCCCTCGCAAAGAGGGCTTTCTGCCTTACACCGGGAGCACCCGCTCAGAAGCGCCCGAGCTTGCGGTACAGCGTATTGCGGCTGATGCCCAGCCGCCGGGCCGCAGAGGAAATGTTGCCATTTTCGGCTTCGAGGGTGCGCTGGATCATGTCGCGCTCGATTTCCTCCAGACGACCGAAATTGGTGGCTGCCGCGCTGGCCGCGGGCGCCGCGTTACGGGCATCGGTCATGATTGGAGCGGAACCCGGACGCATCATCGCGGAGGCCGTACAGGCAGCGGGTGTGATCTCGCCGATTTCCTCGAAGACATCGTCGGGCAGATGCCAGGTTTCGATGACGTCCTCGTCATCGTCGAGCAGCGCGATGGCAACCCGGATGACATTGTTGAGCTGACGGATGTTGCCCGGCCAGCGATAGCTGAGGAAGGCCTGCATGACCTTGTGGGAAACCTCGACCTTGCGGTCGGGGCCGGCTTCCTCGCGAAGCAGCTTGTCGATCAGGCGATCGATGTCGCTGCGCTCGCGAAGCGACGGCAGGTTGATGCACAGGCCATTGAGGCGGTAGTACAAATCCTCCCGGAAGCCGCCGCGCGCCACTTCTTCCTTGAGGCGGCGGTGGGTCGCACAGACCAGCGTGATGTCCACCGGAATGCTCTTGTTGGTGCCCAGCGGTGTCACGCAGCGCTCCTGCAGCACACGCAGCAGGCGGGCCTGCAGGGACAGGGGCATGTCGCCGACTTCGTCGAGGAACAGGGTGCCGCCATGAGCCTGCTGGATCTTGCCGATGGCACCTTCCTTGCGCGCGCCAGTGAAAGCGCCGCCCGAGTAGCCAAACAGTTCGGATTCGATCAGGGTTTCCGGAATCGCCGCACAGTTGAGCGCCACGAAGGGCCCCAGGGCCCGCGGGCCGCTGTTGTGGAAGGCCTTGGCGAACATTTCCTTGCCGGCACCGGACTCGCCCTGGATGAGGATCGGGATGTCACGACCAAGGATGCGCGTGCCCTTGTCGATGGCGGCCTGCAGGCGCTCGTCACCGGTGGACAGGGACTTGAGGGTCATGCTGGCATGCGCCATGGCTGGCGTCATCACCGGCTCGGCCTTCGCTGGCCGGGTGACCCGCTCGCCCTTGGTATCGACCAGCGACGACGAACCCGTCGGCATCGATGCGAAGTTGCCGCGCAGGCGGGCATAGAAACGCTCGCCGTTACGACCGGAAATGGCAATCAGCGAGGACGGATCGCGGCGGGCGCGGTCGATCAGGGTGCCGAGGGGGACATCGAAAAGCATGCTGTAGTGGCGCCGCGGCAAATCTTCACGACGCAGACCGAGGAGTTCGAGGGCGGCCTGGTCGGCGCCGACCAGATCACCGTCGGCGCTGATGGCCAGCAAGGCTTCGCACAGGCTACCCACGTGGTCGGGACGGGTATGAAAACTCAACAGGCCCTGGTGGGCGAATTCGGATTCGAAGAGACGCTTTTCGATGATACGGGATGACATCTTGACCAAACCAAGTGAATGACGCTGGAAGGCCCGGAAGTCACTGGAAATGTCCAGCACCCCCATCAACCTCCCCTGCGCATCCTGAATGGGCGAAGCGCTGCAGGTGAGAAAGGCATTTCCCTCAAAGAAATGCTCCGAGCCAAACACATTAACGGCGCCGCGCTCGGCAAGTGCAGTACCAATTGCGTTGGTTCCCCGCTCGAACTCGTGCCAACTGGCGCCGGGGTGCAGCGAGACCTGATCGGCACGGCTCAGGAAGTCGGCGTCACCATAGCTTTGCAGCACCATTCCGCGGGCGTCGGCGAGAATCACCATGCTGTGGGAGTTGCGGATTTGCTCGAAGAGATGCTCGAGCACAGGCTGGGCATGGGACATGAGCGTGCGGTTGCGCTCGCGGGCTTCGGCCACGACACGCACGTTGGGCTCGCCACACTCGATCCGGGCCGGGTCGAGACCGGCCTGCCGGCAGCGCTCCCAGGAGCGCAATACGTTCTGGTCGAGCAGGGCTTCCGGGAGCTCGCCCCGACCAAAATACAAGGATCGCGCTTCCTGAAGGCTGACGGAACGTGCCTCCACGCTAAAAGGAACCTGCATGATCGCCTCCTCCGTTGATACGGATTATGTGCCGACTTCGGGGCCGGCTTTAGTGTGTGCTCCAAAATGTAGCAGCTGGGTCACATTTCAGCAATACAACTGCTCCATCACGACTCCCTATCAGCAATTGTCAGGCCAGTTTATCGACCCATAAATAAAACCAGAAAATCCCGATGCACCAAAGACGTTCATCGTCACGCCAGCGCTCATTCCAAATTGGCACGCCCCTTGCTGAATGGACTTCACAACACGGCGACTCGCCCACTCGCGGATCGCTCGACGAACTCCAATCATGACCAAAGGTGATCCAGGTGACTGTTCGCAACTCCTCCCTCCTCCGCGCCCTCTCTGCCGCCGCCCTCGCTCTGGCTGCCGGCGCCCTTTTCGCCCACGGCGACGTGACCCCGCAGGCGGTTGATACCTCCACGCTGAAGCAGGTCGGCAAGGAGTGGCTGGTCAAGAACCCGTACCTCGGCGACAAGGAAGCCATCCGTATCGGCTCCTCGGCCTTCAACCAGAACTGTGCCCGCTGCCACGGCCTCGGCGCGGTTTCCGGCGGCATCGCCCCCGACCTGCGCTACCTGCCCGCAGGCCAGGAAGGCGATGAAATCTTCCTGCAGCGCATCCGCCACGGCGCCACCCGTGACGGCCGTGTTTACATGCCCCCGTTCGAAGGCATCCTGAGCCAGGAAGCCATGTGGACCATCCGCGCCTGGCTGGAGACCGTCCGTGAAGATTGATCGCCGCCGTTTTCTGCTCGCCGCCGGCGCAGCGACGCTGGCGACCAGCCTCCCGGCCCGTGCCGACGCCCTTGATGACATCCGCAGCAAGGGCAGCCTGAGAGTCGCGGTTTACAACAACTTCGCACCCTACTCGAACCAGGGCAAGGGCATTGACGTGGAGCTTGCAGAAGCCCTCGGCAAGCATCTTGGGCTGGCGACTCAGGTGGTCGGCTACAACGCTGACGAGGACATGGACGACGACCTGCGCAACATGGTCTGGAAAGGCCATTACCTCGGCGCCCAACCCTCCGATGTGATGATGCACGTGCCGGTAGACTCCTACCTGCAAGGCAAGAACGACAAGGTCAAGATCTTCGGGCCCTACCATCTCGAAACCATAGCCGTGGCGCGCATCCAGCGCATCGGCCCGATCCGCGGCTCGGCCGCCACCGCGCTGGAAGTCTTCACCCGGGAGAAGATCGGCGTGGAAGGCCGCAGCCTGGCCGACGCCTTCCTGCTCGGTGTGCTGAACGGCCGCCTGCGCGAAAACGTGATGCACTTCACCAGCGTGGCCGGTGCCATCGACAAGATGAAAGCCGGGGAAATCGCCGCCGTGATGGGCCCCCGCTCGGAGATCGAGGTCGCCCTTGGCAAGGATCCCCGCTTCGTCATCGAAGCAGTGCAGATGCCGGAACTGAAGATCAACAACTGGCCCCTCGGAATGGCCGTCAAGGCCGAGGAAAACACCCTTGCCGAGACCCTTGCCGGCGCGCTCAGGGAACTCCAGCGCAATGGCACAGTGGCCGCCATCTTCGCCCGCCACGGCGTCACCTACCTGCAGCCAACCCTCTGAAACCATGGCCAAAGCCTTCACCTTCCGGCGCCTGCTGCTCGCTTGCGCCATGCTGCCCGGCGTCGCTTTCGCGGCACCGTTCGCCTACGTGCCGAACGAGAAGTCGGCCTCCATATCGGTGATCGACACGGCCACCGACATGGTGGTCGGCACCCTGCCCGGCGGCCAGCGACCGCGCGGCATTGCCACCGACGGCAAGCAGCTGTATGTGAGCGAAGCCCCCACCAGCAGCCTGATCGTCGTCGATATTGCCTCGGGCAAGCAGGTGAAAAGCATTCCCCTCGGCGAATCACCCGAGGGCGTCAGCGTGTCGGCAGACCACAAGCTGATTGCCGCGGCAGTCGAGGAATCCAACAGTGTGGTGCTGATCGATACCGCCAAACGGCGTCAGCTGGCCGACATCAAGGTGCAGGGCAAAAACCCGGAGCACGCGGTGTTCAGCCCGGACGGGCGCTGGCTACTGGTCAGCGCGGAAGAAGCCGAACAGGTGGACCTGATCGACGTGAAGGCCCGCAAGCAGGTCGCCTCCATTGCTGTCGGCAAACGCCCGCGGGGCATCGGTTTCACGCCGGATGGCAGCCGCGCCTACGTGGCCTGCGAACTGGTGAGCACGGTGTACGCCATCGACATGGGCAAGCGCCAGGTCATTGCCGAGATCAAGGCCGGCACCTTTTCAAACGGCGTCACCATGGCGCCGGACGGCAGCCGGGCCTATGTTTCCAACGGCAAGGACGGCACCGTGAGCGTCATCCGCACCACCGACAATCAGATCGAAGCCACCATTCCAGTTGGCAAGCGCCCCTGGAACATGGCCATCACCCCCGATGGCAGCAAGCTGTACGTGGCCAACGGCCGCTCCAACAGCGTCTCGGTCATCGACACCAGCCGTCTCGAGATGATCAAGGAGATCTCCGTCGGGGAGCTTCCCTGGGGTGTCGTCATTCACTAAAACATCAGTCGACCGCGGATAGCGGTCACTATCTGCACACTTTCCCCTGCGTCAACCAGGCACACCTGCTCCAAAACGGAACAGGTGTGTCATGCATCTGCAACACTTCAGGCAGAAGCTTTTTTTATCCGCTCAGAGCTTCAGAATCCACTCGATCGCTGCCTTCAGATCCGCATCGCTGATCTTGTCGGTGCCATTGGGCGGCATCGGGATCTGGCCCCAGGTGCCGGTACCGCCATGGCGTACCTTGGCGCTCAGCACGGCCACTGCATCGCCCTGCCCCTTGTATTTCGCAGCCACATCCTTGTAGGCCGGTCCGACGCGCTTTTCGGCGACGGTATGACAGGCCACGCAACGGGCCTTCTTGATGATCTCTTCCGAAGCCAGGGCCGGGGAAGCGGCGGCAACCCCCAGCGCGACAGTGCAAACCAACTGGACAAATTTCATGAGCTCCTCCTTCTTATGGAATAACGTAATTCAGCGCGAGCGACGCAATGATCGCCCTGCCTCCGTCAAACAGCAAAAACCGTGCAGGGCCGGGTGACTTTCTCGCTTCACAACAAAACCCTTTGCAGACAGCAACTTGCAAGATCGACCCGGCACCGGACCAGGGCCGGACCGTGTTCAGGGTCAGCACACCTGCTCCATCCCGTTACGTCAGCCTGAACACCTGCTCCATCAATTCACCCCGCAAAGCACCAGAAAACCCGCGACAAACACGACTTTTCAGCCTCAATCCCCAAAACAGGGCACCGACAGCGCATTCTGCCGCCCATTAGCCGGCGGGCATGTTTCCTGCTGCTTCGAGGCGGTGAAAGACATCGACCCACACGCCATCACCCTGCCCCTGGACGCCATTCGGCGCTCCTGGGAACGTTGCGCCGCCAGCGGCCTGCGTACCGACGAACCGCTGCCGGACACGCGCAACCAGCGCACCAGCCTGTCGGACCGCCTCGAAGCCAATGCCCGGCTGGTCACCTACGCCCAGCCGATCATGGAGCACCTGCACCAGCAGATCGCCCGTTCGTCGTCTACCATCCTGCTGGCCGACGATTCCGGCGTGATCCTCCGCTCGGTGGGCGACCAGGACTTTCTCGAACGGGCCGCGCGCATCTCCCTCAAGCCCGGGCATTCCTGGTCCGAGGCGGTGATGGGCACCAACGCCATCGGCACCGCCCTGGCCGAGCAGCGCCCGGTGGCCGTCATCGGCGCCGAGCACTACCTCGACCGCAACAAGTTCCTGACCTGCATCGCCACGCCCATCCACGCCCCCACCGGCGGCGTGCTCGGCATCCTCGATGTATCCAGCAGCGTGTGCATGACCCAGGTGCATGCCCAGGCACTGCTCCAGACCACCGCCGAAATCATCGAGAACCGCCTGATCGAAACGGTGGTTGATGCCGCCGTGGTGATCCGCTTCCATCATCAGCCGGAAGCCCTCGGCTCCCCGCTGGAGGGCCTCGCCGTGTTCGACGAGGCCGGCGGCCTGCTGGCCTGCAACCGACGCGCCGAACGCCTCCTCGGCATTGCCGACACCCAGCTCACCCGGCCGCCGTTCTGGAACATCTTCGAGACGCGCTGGAACACCGTGCTCGACCACGCCCTGCAAAGCAGCGTGCGGCCCACCAAACTGCGCTGCCACCGGGGCCGCGAGTTTGTCGCCCACGTGCTGGTCAGCAATCTGCAGCGGGTACGCCCGGCCAGCACCAAGGAAGTGCGTCCCACGCCGCGGCCGCGCGCGCCGCATACACTCGACGACCTCGATCTCGGCGACAAGACCGTCAATCACGCCGTGCGACGCGCCCGCCGCATCCTCGGGCTGGACATCCCGCTGCTCGTCCAGGGGGAAACCGGCACCGGCAAGGAAGTCTTCGCCCAGGCCTTTCACCATAGCGGCCCGCGCCGTGAAGGGCCCTTCGTGGCCATCAACTGTGCCGCCATCCCGGCCACCCTGATCGAAGCGGAACTCTTCGGCTACAGCGCCGGCGCCTACACCGGTGCGCGTGGCGACGGCGCCCGCGGCAAGCTGCGGGAAGCCAACGGCGGCACCCTGTTTCTCGACGAAATCGGCGACATGCCACTCAAGCTGCAGGCAGTTTTGCTGCGCGTCCTCGAAACACGGCGGGTAACCCCCCTCGGCGGCGGCCCGGAAGAAGAGATCGACCTGTCCCTGGTGTGTGCCAGCCACCGCTCCCTCAAGACCCTGTGCGAAAACGGCGGCTTTCGTCCTGACCTGTACTTCCGCCTGTCGGCGATGAGCCTGTCGCTGCCGGCCCTGCGCGAGCGCAGCGACATCGAATCGATGGCACGCCGCATCCTGCAGGAAGAATCCCCCAACCGGCCAGTGCGCCTGTCCGCCTCCACGCTCGATCTGATCCGTCGTCACCCGTGGCCGGGCAACATCCGCCAGCTGAAAAACGCCCTGCGCCTGGCCACCGCCATGCTCGGCCCGGACGAGGACACCCTCACGCCCGAGCACCTGCCCCAGGAGCTGCTCGAAGACCCCGACGCCCCCGCCCCGCTACCGCCCTCGCAAAGCCTGCGGGCCGCCGAAATCCGCCTGGTGGAAGATACCGTCTCCCGCCACAACGGCAACATTTCGGCCGCCGCCCGGGAACTGGGTATCACCCGCACCACCCTGTATCGCAAGCTGCGCCAGATGTCGTCCCTGTAGCCCCGGGGAGCGCAACACACCCTGCCGGGCGTGGGATACTTCGCCTTTCATCCACGCCAGCCAACCGTGTCCTCCAGAACCACACTGCTCTGCCGGCTTCTCGGCAGCCTCACCCTGCTCTCCCTTGCCGCCTGCGCCCCGGCTCCGAGCCCGCTGCCAGCCACACTGAAAGCCGAATTCGGCGTCGGCATGCCGGTTGCCGAAGCCGGCGACCGCCTGCGCACCCACGGCACCACACTGTCGGTTTACAGTGCTGTCGAATGCCAGGCCCTGCTCGATCGCACCCCGAACATCGCCCAGCTCCCGCCGCGCGGCGGGCCTTGCCTGTTCGGCAAGATCCCGCTCTCGAAAACCTGGTATGGCGCCCACACCGACGTGATCCTGCAGATCATCTTCGATGCCGACGGCAAGCTGGTCGACGCCAACTTCGAGGAACTCGGTAGCTTCCTCTAAGAGTCATTCGGCACCACAAAAGAAAAACCCCGGCGGGGGGACGTCCGGGGTCTGTCTTGACTACATATTGCGCGGCCGCGGCCGCCGGTACTTACTTGGGCGCCAGGGTCAGGATCCACTTCACCAGTTTCTTGGCGTCGGCTTCCTTGATGGCGACCTTGTTGGGGGGCATGGCCAGACCGCTGACCTGGTCCTTCCAGTGGCTGCCGTAAGGATTGGAGCCTTCCAGCACGACGCGGGTCAGGAACACATCGGCCCCCGGCTTGCCCTTGTAGAGCTTGGCGACGTCCTGCCAGGCGGGGCCGATGGGCGCCAGCCCGTTGGGGCCCGGCGTGCCGGATTCGATGGCATGGCAGGTCAGACAGCCGCTCTTCGAGGCGAGGGCCTTCATGTCGTCAGCGGTCGCCGCCGAAGCGGAGGTGGCCAGCAGGGCCAGCCCCGCCAGCAGAACGGCATTGCGTAAGGCGTTCATTATGTTTCTCCTTGGCTAAAAAATGCTTCCAGTCTGCCTGCCGACTGTCACGCCCCTTGCGCCGACCATTCGATCAGCCCGTAGCGCGCGGCCAGCCGCAGCAGCTTGAAATCGTTGTCCGCATCCAGCTTCTGCCGAATCGCGGTCATGTGGTTGTGAATCGTTTTCTGGCTAAGATGCATGGTGCTGGCGATGCTGCCCGTCGACTCGCCACTCACCGCCAGGCGCAGCACGTCGAACTCCCGCGGTGTCAGCCGCGACATCAACCCTTCACCGTCGAGCGCCGCCCCGGCCAGAGCCTGAGCCACATCCGGCGAGAGCACCCGCTTGCCAAGAGCCACAGCACGGATCGCATCAATCATCTCCGCCGGCTCGCTATTTTTGGTCAAATAACCCAGCGCCCCGACGCGCATGGCCTGGGTGACGTAGCTGGGGTTGTCATGCATGGAAATCACCAGCACCCGCAGACCGGGCTCCCGCGCCAGCATGCGGCGGATGGCATCGATGCCACTACTGCCGCGCAAGCTCATGTCCACCACGGCCAGGTCAATGCCGCCCGCAACGAGGCGGGCATAAGCTTCGTCGGCAGAGGCCGCCTCGCCCACCACGACCAGCCCCTCCTCCGCATCGAGGAGACGCCGGTAGCCATTGCGAACCACCGCGTGATCTTCCACCAGCAGGATACGAATCATGTCTAGCGCCTGCCTTTCAAGCTAGCCCTGCGCCAGGGGCAAACTCAAGCGCACCTGCAGGCCACCGCCCGGGGCATCCGCCAGCCAGCAATGCCCACCGGCCATCTCAGCCCGCTCGCGCATGCCCAGCAGGCCGCCGCGGGAACGCGGAACCACATCCGCAGCCTGACCGACGCCGTTGTCGCACACCGTCAACTCGAGCATCCGCCCACACTCCTGCAGGGACAGACGGACCCGGCTGGCCACACTGTGACGCAGCACATTGGTCAGCGCCTCCTGCAGGGTCCGGTACAAAGCCAGGCCAGCCAGGGGCGGCAGCACCGGCAAGGTTGGCGGAAACTCCGTCTCGATTCCCATCTCCGGCATCCGCCCGCGCCAACCGCTCACCAGGTCGTTCAGCGCATCCACCATCTGCAGGCCTTCGAGGCCGTGGGGACGCAACTGGGACAACAGGGTGCGCACCTGGCCAATCATGCGGGTGGATTCCCTGCCTATGTCACGGGCACTTTCCTTCAAATTCTCCGGCGAAGCCCGACCGGCATGACGCTCAATGTATGCGGCGGAAATATTGACGGCGGTCAAGGCTTGACCGAATTCATCGTGCAACTCCCGTGCCAGCTCCCGGCGTTCGGTTTCCTGCAATTCGAGCAGCTGCCGCGCCAGCTTCTGCTGGGCAGCCCGGGATTCGGCCAGTTCTTCCGAAAGCCGTTCGATGGCACCGGCGATGCTCGCAAATTCCTTGAGCTGAAAGGGCGGCAGACTGACCCGGGCCTCGCCGCGACCGATACGCGCCAGCCCCTGCTCCAGCTCGCGTACCGGCTTCAAGGCCCGGTGCGCCGCCAGCCAGGCAAGCACCGCCATGCCGAGGGAGAACACCACCAGCGTCACGATGATGCGGGCCCCGTCCCGCAATACCTCGTGGATTTCAGCACGGGCATCGGCACGAATCACCAGCGTGCTGCTCCCCATCGGGATACGCCGCTCATGAATCTGGCGCCCTTCGAGCAGGTAATCGACCAGGGTAGCGAGCGGACCGCTGGCAGCCGGCGTTACACCCTGCTCCAGACTGGAGCGCTCCACAAATACAGCAACGTGTCGCAACTGACCACTTTCGAGAAGAACCTGCAGTTCATGCGCCCGGGACTCGGGCGCCGCACTCACCGCCAGCATGACATTCACGAGACGGGTGGAGGCCTCCATTTCCTCCGCCACATCCTCCCGCAAGGCCAGACCGACCCATGCGGCAGCGGCCGCCACCAGCGCCAGTGCAAAGCCCAGCACATACCCGAACAGCCTCCAGCGCAAATCCACTTTGCGTCTCCTTCTATTTATTTGTGGGTAGCTATCAGCAAGGCATGTGCCAACTCCTGAATAGGCCGGGAAAAGTTCCCGCCTTGTGCGGGCACCCTTCCCACGACAGCGCCGGGAGGCGCCTTCCATACTGCATCACGTCAAATCAAAACCATCCGGAGACAAAAGCACCATGCAACCCAGACGTATCAATCTCAAGCCCGGCCTGCTGGCCATCGCCCTTGCGGGGACTTTCAGCCTGGGCGCCCAGGCTGCCGGCACTAACGTCACCTGGGACGACATCAAGAACGACGACAAGACCCCCGGCGATGTACTGTCCTACGGCATCGGCCTGAAGGCCCAGCGCCACAGCCCCCTGAAGACGGTGAACACGAAGAACGTCGCCGGTCTGGTGCCCGCCTGGAGCTTCTCGTTTGGCGGCGAAAAGCAGCGCGGCCAGGAAAGCCAGGCTCTGGTGCAGGACGGCGTGATCTACGTGACCGGCTCCTACTCGCGCATGTATGCCATCGACGGGCGCACCGGCAAACGTCTGTGGCAATACGAGCACCGCTTGCCGGAAGACATCCGCCCGTGCTGTGACGTGGTAAACCGGGGCGCCGCCATCTACGGCGACAAAGTGTACTTCGGCACCCTCGACGCCGGCATGGTGGCCCTCAACAAGAACACCGGCAAAGTGGTGTGGAACAAGAAATGGGGCGACCACAAGGTTGGCTACACCATGTCCGGCGCGCCCTTCATCGTCCAGGACCAGAAGTCCGGCCGGGTGCTGCTGGTGCACGGCTCATCGGGCGACGAATTCGGCGTGGTCGGCTGGCTGTTTGCCCGCGACCCGGAAACCGGCGAAGAAGTCTGGGCCCGCCCGATGGTCGAAGGCCACATGGGCCGCCTGAACGGCAAGGACAGCACCGTCACCGGCGACGCCAATGCGCCCTCATGGCCGAAGGGCGAGGACGGCAAGCCGACCGAAGCCTGGCACCACGGCGGCGGCGCCCCGTGGCAGACCGCCAGCTTCGACATCGAGAAGAACATGGTGGTCATCGGCACCGGCAACCCGGCCCCGTGGAACACCTGGAAGCGCACCAAACCCGGTGACGACCCCCGCAACTGGGAAAGCCTGTTCACCTCCGGCCAGGCTTACGTGGACGCCAGCACCGGCGAACTGAAGGGTTTCTTCCAGCACACCCCCAACGACGCCTGGGACTTCTCCGGCAACAACTCGGTGGTGCTCTTCGAATACAAGGACCCGAAGACCGGCAAGCAGGTCAAGGCCTCCGCCCACGCCGACCGCAACGGCTTCTTCTTCGTCACCGATCGCGAAAAACTCGCCACCGGCGCCGGTTACCCCAACAAGCCGACCTCCCTGATCGGCGCCTGGCCCTTCGTGGACGGCGTCACCTGGGCCAAGGGCTTCGATCTGACCACCGGCAAGCCCATCGAAACCGGCAACCGTCCGCCCGAAGCCAAGGCCGGCGCCGACAAGGGCGACTCGGTCTTTGTTTCCCCGCCTTTCCTGGGCGGCACCAACTGGATGCCCATGTCCTACAGCCCGGATACCGGCCTGTTCTACATTCCGGCCAACCACTGGGCCATGGACTACTGGAGCGAACACCTGACCTACAAGGCCGGCTCCGCCTACCTGGGCCAGGGCTTCCGCATCAAGCGCCTGTTCGACGACCACGTCGGCACCCTGCGCGCCATCGACCCGAAGACCGGCAAGATCGTGTGGGAGAACAAGGAGAAGTTCCCGCTGTGGGCAGGCACCATGACCACCGCCGGCAACCTGATCTTCACCGGCACCTCCGACGGCTTCATCAAGGCCTTCGACGCCAAAACCGGCAAGGAGCTGTGGAAGTTCCAGACCGGCTCCGGCATCGTTTCCGTGCCAATCACCTGGGAAATGGACGGCGAGCAGTACGTCGGCATCTCGTCCGGCTACGGCGGCGCGGTGCCCCTGTGGGGCGGCGACATGGCCGACCTGACCAAGCAGGTCACCCAGGGTGGGTCCTTCTGGGCCTTCAAGCTGCCCAAGGTCTCCCGCTAAACCCGCGTGCGTGCTCCTCCGGGCCGGATGTTTCTCCGGCTGGCCCGGAGGCTTTTTTCAAGGCTATCCCGATGCTCCTTTCACCTTCACTGCCCGCAGTGGCGCTGGCCCTGCTGCTTGCCGCCCCCGGTGCCAGCCATGCCGCCGGATCGCCGGAAGAACCCCTGGTATTCGGCACCTGCGGCATCTGGCCCCACGCCCGCTGTCAGGGTGTCGACCTGCGCCACGTGGATCTGTCGGCCCGCGATCTGGCCGGCGCCGACTTCACCGGCGCCAATCTGGCCCGCGTCGACCTGCGCGCCGCCAACCTGGCCGGGGCGATCTTCGACGGCGCCGACCTAACCGGTGCCCGCCTTGCCAAGGCCAACGCCCCCGGTGCCTCGTTTCGCAATGCGAAGATGGTCGGCGCCGACCTGGAGTTTGCCCGCATCATGCGCGCCGACTTCAGCGGTGCCGACCTCAGCGCCGCCAACCTGGAAGCCGCCAAGGCCGCCTTCTCGTGGTTCGTCGGTGCCCGGCTCAGCAACGCCAACCTGCAGGAAACCAAGTTCAACACCACCAACCTGCAGAACGCCAATCTGGAAGGCGCCTTTCTGCGCTACACGATTTTTCCGGACGCTTCTTTCGAGGGCTGCACCGGCTGCCCCACCGACTGGTGACCCCCATGGCCGCTCGCCTTCTCACCTGCGCCTTCGCGCTGTTTGCCACCACGAGCCCGCTGCACGCCGTCGAAGTCGCCGACCCCAACGTCAAAGTCGACACCTCCGGACTCGCTACCCTTAGCGGCAACCCAGCCAGCAATCCCTACCGGGGCAATGCCCGCGCCGCCGACATCGGCCGCACAGCCTTCAACCAGGCCTGCGCCCGCTGCCACGGCATTGACGCAGTCAACAAGGGGCAGGTGGGGCCCGATCTCACCAAAATGGACCGCGCCTGCCGGCGCATCACCGACCCGGCCGTACAGCGCCTGTGCGTCGAGGACAACGACGATTTCTTCCTGAAATCGGTTCAGCAGGGCAAGGTCCGGGTCGGCGTGGTGCACATGCCGGCCTGGCAGGACGTGCTTTCTCCGGCCGCCATCTGGACCCTCCGGACCTTCCTCGAAACCCGCCGGGGGCAGTAAGCCAGCGCCGGATCGACGATAATCGGGGCTCCAGTCCTTGCCCCGCAATCCCTTGTCCACCCTGTCGATCCACCCTGCCTGCAACGCCGACCTCCCGGCCATCCTGCGTATCCAGAGCCGTTGCTACACGGCCATCGTCCCCGAGTCGGCACAATCGATGGGCGCCAAACTGGCGGCGTCTCCGGCCACCTGCTTCGTCGCCCAGCGAGCAGGTGACGTCATCGCCTACCTGCTCGCCCTGCCCTGGCGCTTCGACCACCCGCCTCACCTGGACGCCCCCGACTGCGTGCTGCCGGAGGAGCCCGACACGCTCTACCTGCATGACCTGGCCGTCGATCCCGCGGCCCGCGGCAGTGGCGCCAGCCAGGCCCTCGTAAAAGCCTTTCTGACTGCACTGACCGAGTCCGGCATCGGTCGCGCCAGCCTGATCGCCATCCAGGGCTCCGCCCCCTGGTGGGAAGGCCACGGCTTCCGGGCCGCCCTCACCACGCCGGCCCTCGACGCCCGACTCGCCGGCTACGGCAGCGACGTGCGCTACATGTCACGACAAAGCGAAACCGCGCGCAGCTCTTAATGGGCACTTAAGGCTACGCACCGAAAGTCCTCCTCCAGCACCACATCCATCCGGAGGAGAAACCCATGATCAAGAAAACATCCGCCTGTCTGGCAGCGCTCATGCTGTTTGGCGGGCCGGCTTTCGCCCAGAGCGCCGACAGCGGGCGCCTGCTCGCATCCAACTGCTTCCAGTGCCACGGCACCAACGGCCGGCCCAGCGTCAGCGGCTTCGACCGGCTGGCCGGCGCCTCCTCGTCGGAGATCTATTCCGAACTGAAGGAGATGCAGGGCAAGACGGTCGGCAACGACATCATGAAAGTCCACGCCCGCGGCTACACCGACACGCAGCTGCGTGCCATCGCCACCTACTTTGCCGCCCAGCGCTAGGAGCCCGACATGATCGACAGACGCAAATTCATCACCCTGCTCGGCTCGGGCACCCTTGGCATGCTGCTCAATGGATGTGGCGGAGGCGGTGGGGGCAGCAGCTCGGACACCAGCACCGGCACCGGCGGAACCGGCGCGGTCAGCCCTACGATACCGACATCAAGCGCCAGCGGCCGGGTTATCGTGGTGGGCGGCGGCATGGCTGGCGCGACGGCAGCCAAGTTTCTGCGCTTGTGGGGTGGCAGCGGGCTCGACGTGACCCTCATCGAACGCGACCGCCAGTACCAGTCCAACATCCTCTCCAACCTGGTGCTCACCGGCCAGCGCAGCATGGCCAGCCTGGCCTACACCCACGACAAGCTGAGCAGCGTCTACGGCGTCAAGGTGGTGTACGGCAACGTGGCCGAGATCGACCCCGCCGGCAAGCGGGTGCACCTCGCCGACAACAGCAGCCTGCCCTACGACCGCCTGATTCTTGCCCCCGGCATCGCCTTCGACACTCTGCCGGGCCTCGAAAGCGCCGGCGACCGCATCGTCCACGCCTGGCAGGCCGGGCCGCAGACCGTCACCCTGCAGCAACAGATTGCCGGCATGAACGCCGGCGGCGTGTTCGTGATGACCATTCCGAAGACCCCCTACCGCTGCCCGCCCGGCCCCTACGAGCGGGCCTGCATGGTCGCCGACTACCTGAAGACCCGCAAGGCCGGCGCCAAAGTCATCGTGCTGGATGCCAACGCCTCCATCGCCGCCGAACCCGCCACCTTCGAAACGGCCTTCAACTTCACCCACGCCGGCGTCATCGAATATCACAGCGGCGTCACCATCAACAGCATCGATCCGTCGACGCAAACCCTCGACACCAGCGCCGGCCTGATCCGCGGCGACGTGCTCAATCCGATACCGCCCCAGCGCGCCGGCACCATCGTCAGCAACACGGCAGGGCTGGCCAACGTCAACGGCCGCTGGGCCGGCGTGGATGTGCGCAGCTACGAATCCACCGCCCTCGCCGGCATCCACATCATCGGCGACGCCAACGGCTCCACGCAGCCCAAGGCCGGCCACATCGCCAATGCCGAAGCCAAGGTCTGCGCCGATGCCATCCTGCGCATCCTGGCCGGCGGCTCGCCCGACCCGGAGCCCGTCACCAACTCGGCCTGCTACTCGCCGATCACCGCCAGCACCGCCTCGTGGCTCACCGTGGTGTTCGGCTACGACAGCGCCACCGGCACCATGAAGGCCGTGCCCGGTGCCGCCGGCGAAGCCAGCTCGGCCACCCGCGACAACTACGACGACATGTTCGTGTGGTTCAACAACCTGATGGGCGACACCTTCGCCTGAGGGCGAAAGTCCTGCTCCAGGCATCCCGGCGAGTCATCGCCGGGATGGAATTTGCCCATGACATGGGCAGATTTCCTGCACAATCCGCCGACCCTCAGATCCCTGCCCCGGTGGCTTGATGCGCGCCCTTCACTACCTGATCTTCCTGCTGGTCCTCGGTGGCTGCAGCACCCTCATCGCCACCCACCAACTGGACGAGCGCCTCGGGCCGCCGGACCCGGCCCGCTACGACAAGGCGTCGCCGCCAGTCGCCCCGGCTCCCGACTACTGGACGCAAGTGCGGCCCATCCTCGACCGCCGTTGCGTCTCCTGCCACGCCTGCTACGATGCCCCCTGCCAGCTCAAGCTGACCCGCTACGACGGCATCACCCGTGGCGCCAACCCCGAGCAAATCTATGTGGCCACCCGTCTGATGGCCGCCAACCTGACACGCCTCGGCTTCGATGCCCACAGCAACCTGGAATGGCGCGACAAGGGCTTTCACCCGGTTCTCAACGAACGCAGCGCCACGCCGCAGGCCAACCGCGACGCCAGCGTGCTGTACCGCATCCTGGCCCTCAAGCGACAAAACCCCGGCCCCACCGAAGGAGCCCTGCCCAAGCAGAAATTCGACTTCTCCCTCGACCGCACACAAAGCTGTACCAAAGTCGAAGGCATGGACGACTTCACCGCCGAACATCCTGAATGGGGCATGCCCTACGGGCTGCCGGCCCTCAGCGAAAACGATCACGACCTCCTCGCCCGCTGGATCGAAGCCGGCGCACCCTACACACCACGGCCCGCCCCTCCGGCTACCGTGCAGGCCCGGGTCGTGGAATGGGAGCGTCTGCTCAACGGCAATACGTTCAAGGATCAACTCGCCGCCCGCTACATCTTTGAACACTGGTACATCGGCCACCTGTATTTCGACGAGCAGCCCGACTACCGTTTTGAACTGGTCCGCAGCCGCACCGCCCCCGGCCAGCCCATCGACGTGATCGCCACCCGGCGCCCCTACGACGACCCCGGTGTGGCGCGGGTGTATTACCGCCTGCGTCCCACCGAAGAGACGGCGGTTGCCAAGACCTACATGCCGCTGGCCCTCGACCCGGCCCGGCTGGCGCGCCTGCGCCAGTGGTTCTTCGATGCCCCGATTGTCGTCACCGCCCTGCCCGGCTACGACCCGAAGACCGCCACCAACCCCTTCCGGGCCTTCCGCGAACTGCCGGTCGATGCCCGTTACCGCTTCATGCTCGACGACGCCCAGTTCACCCTGATGGGCTTCATGAAAGGTCCGGTGTGCCGCGGGCAGGTGGCCCTCAACGTCATTACCGACCACTTCTGGGTGCTCTTCTACGCGCCCGAAAGCGAAGTCCAGAACAGCACCCAGGGCCTGCTCGACGCCACCCAGCCCAATCTGCGCATGCCCGCCGAGGACGACAGCAGCACCGGCATTTTCGCCTGGCGCAAATATGCCAGGGCCGAAAAGCAATACCTGCAGAGCAAGGCCGACTACATGGCCCGGGTCGGCAAGATCCAGCCCCGTGTCACCGACCTGTGGGACGGCGACGGCCGCAACCCCACCGCCGGCCTCACCGTCTTCCGCCACTTCGACAGCGCCTCGGTCATCCGCGGCCTCGCCGGCGAGCGCCCGCAAACGGTACTGCTGATGGGCTACCCGCTGTTTGAACGCATGCACTACCTGCTGGTGGGCGGCTTCGATGTCTATGGCAACGGCGGACACCAACTCGCCACACGCCTCTACATGGACTTCCTGCGCATGGAAGGCGAGGAAAATTTCCTCACCATGCTGCCCCTCAAGGATCGCCAGAAAGTGCTCGACTTCTGGTACCGCGGCCGCCCCGACCGCATCCGCGAATTCGCCGACGCCGCCACCTATTACCCCGGCGAAACCGGCGTGCGCTACCGCAGCACCGACACCCTCGGCGAGCTCTACAAGGCCATCGCCCAGCGCCTCCGGCCGGTGCGCGAGCGCCGCCTCGATCTGGCCGTCAACGGCTTCAACGCCGAACAGATGGCCCAGTTGCGCAAGCTCGGCACCCTCACCGGCAAGCCCGCCTCGCTGATGCCCGAACAAAGCCTGCTGGCCCTGAAGAACGGCAACGGCGACATTCACGTGGTGTCAGTGCTGCGCAACAGCGCCCACAGCAACGTCGCCGAACTGTTCCGCGAAGAAACCCGCCGGCTGCCGGCGGAAGACAACCTGATCGCCCTCGATGGCATCGTCGGCGCCTATCCCAACACGATCTTCCAGCTCGATGCCGACGAGCTGCCGCGCTTCGTGCGCGCCGTGCAGACCCTTGCCAGTGACGACGACGTGCAGCGCCTCACCCAGCGTTTCGCCATCCGCCGCACCGACGCCCGCTTCTGGGCCGTCAGCGACGCCATCCACGCCCATTGGCGACAGGTTGCCCCCCGGGAAGCCGCCATCCTCGACTACAGCCGCCTCGAAAACCGCTGACCCCATGAAAAACGCCCCTTGCGGGGCGTTCTGGAAACGATGCAGCAGCCTTGCTCAGGGCAGGCACAGCCGGCCCGTCAGCGGCGCCGACATGCCGATGCTGTTGCCGGCCACGGTCAGGTTGCCGGTGACCTTGGAATAGGCCCCCTTGCCATCGCTACCGGTAATCATGATCTGCTCCGTCACGGCCACCGGCACCGGCTGACCATCCTCACCGATCTTCAGCTGGGCAACGATCACATCATTGCTGTACAGCGTCGTGCGGTTGGCGCCGCTACCCAGCGACACCGCACTGCGGGCGGTCTGGATGCTCTGACGCGGCACCGGAAGACTCGCGCTTACCGGGATGACTGCCGGCATCACCGTCGGCACACCCGTGGCCCCGATGATCGGCTCGGACGTGGGACCGGCATAGCCCGTCGCCACCGGAAAACCGAGCAGGGACAACTGCACGCTAAAACACTGGCCGAGGAAGGGCACATCACCCACCGGCGCCAGACCGTTACAGGAAGCCAAAGGCTGCAACTTGACACTACCGATAACCGGCACGCAGGCCGCACCGGCGACGCCCGAAGCCAGGGTGAGGGCCAGCGGCAGGAGGATCTTGGAAGCAAAGGAAATAGTCATGTGAGTGCTTTCTCTTGGTTTTGAAATAAAACGGAAAGAGGAAACCGGGTCAAACCCGGCAAAAACGTACGGGGGCAGCACGCTGAAATGCAAAAAAGGTAGCGCAGATCATGCCCATCACAAGGAAAAAATCCTCACATGCAGATCGACTATCCGTGATTTTTGTCACACATAGCTGCATTGATATCCGCAAGGGCTCAACTATTCCGGATGACGTCCGCACAAACAAAGATGCGAATGACTAGCATTTGCAAACACAAACAAGTCTGGCTAAGATTGTTCGATCTTCTGCCCACTCCGGATCCGATCATGACCCAGCTGAAAACCCTGGCCGCCCTCCTCGCCGGCGCTACCCTGCTGAATGCCCCGACCTTTGCCGCCGACACCGAGCTGAACCTGTACACCGCCCGCCACTACCAGACCGACGAAGCGCTCTACAGCAACTTCACAGCCAAGACCGGCATCAAGATCAACCGTATCGAGGGCAAGGAAGACGAGCTCCTCGAACGCATTCGCAACGAAGGCGCCAACAGCCCGGCCGACGTGTTCATCACCGTCGACGCCGCCCGCCTGGCCGCCGCCGACGCCGCTGGCGTGTTCGCCCCGGTCAAGTCCGAACTCCTCAAGACCGCCATCCCGGCCCACCTGCATGCCGAACGCTGGTTCTCCTTCTCGACCCGCGCCCGCGTCATCGTCTACAACAAGCTCGACGTGAAGCCCGATCAGGTTCGCAACTACGAAGACCTCGCCAACCCGGCCCTCAAGGGCAAGGTGTGCACCCGCTCCGGCAGCCACCCCTACAGCCTGTCCCTCGGCGCCGCGCTGATCCAGCACATCGGCGCCGCCAAGACCGAAGAATGGGCCAAGGGCCTGGTGGCCAACTTCGCCCGCGCCCCCAAGGGTGGCGACACCGACCAGATCAAGGCCGTCGGCGCCGGCGAATGCGGCGTGGCGCTGGTGAACTCCTACTACCTGGCACGCATGTTCAAGTCCGACAAGCCGGACGACCGCAAGGCTGTCGAACGCATCGGCGTGGTGTGGCCCAACCAGACCAGCTACGGCACCCACATCAACGTTTCCGGCGGCGGCATGCTCAAGCATGCCCCGCACAAGGAAGCAGCAGTCAAGTTCCTTGAATACCTGGCCTCCCCGGACGCACAGAACTACTTTGCCAACGGCAACAACGAATGGCCGGTGGTTACCGGCGTGAAGATCACCAACCGCGGCCTCGAAGCCCTGGGCGGCAACTTCAAGGCCGACACCCTGCCCGTCGGCAAGCTCGCCGACACGGTCGTCGAAGCACAAAAGATCTTCGACCGAGCCGGCTTCCGCTGAGAACCAGACGACGCAATTCCCGTGGGTCGGACTTCAGTCCGACTCCGCTGTCTGAACGCGTGTTGTCGGACTGAAGTCCGACCCACAGGGAAATCCTCTGCGAAATCGCCTGCGGCATGGCACAAAATATAATTGCGAATCACTCTCATTAACATTACAATTGTTACCAGATCCTACGGGCAAGCCAGCCATTCGCTAGCCAAGCCAGCCAGCCTCAGGTCGTGAATCCCAACAGTCCCGCATAGCGGGCGCATTCATTTCAGGAGGCTCCCTTGGCTCACAAGAAAATCCGTCGCTGCCACCCGGCAGCCAGCCGTCACCGATCCCCGGCCGCCCAGGTCGCTCCCGCCATCACCAGCGCTGCCGAAAAATCCGTGCTCCCCCTCGGCGCCATGATGTTCGCCGCCTCGATGGGTGCCTGGGCACAAACATCGGCCCCGGCTACCGACGACACCAAGACCCTCAAGCCCGTGGTCGTCAAAGCCACCGCCGAAGTTGAACCCCAGGGCAAGGACAGCCTGCGCACCACCACCACGCGCATCGGCAAGGGCAAGCAGCAACTGCGCGACATTCCCCAGTCGGTCACCGTGGTCACCGAGAAGCTGATGGATGACCGCAAGATCGACACCGTCAAGGAAGCCCTCAAGATGACCTCCGGCGTCACCTTCCTGGCGGCCGAAGGCGGCGAGGAAGACATCCGCCTGCGCGGCTTCCCCGTCAACACCACGGGCGACCTGTTCATCGACGGCATGCGCGACCCGGCCTTCTACGACCGCGACACCTTCAACATGGACCGCATCGAAGTGCTGCGCGGCTCCGCCTCCATGCTCTTTGGCCGCGGCTCCACCGGCGGCGCGGTCAACCAGGTCAGCAAGCAGGCCAAACTGGTCGACGAAAGCCAGGTGGACGTGACCATCGGCAGCCACCAGTACCGCCGCGTGGTCGCCGACATCAACATCAAGACCGGTGACGAATCCGCCCTGCGCATCAACGCCATGCGCACCCAGGCCGACAACAACGGCGCTGGCACCAGCCTCGACAAATACGGCTTCGCCGCCGACTACCGCTGGGGCATCGGCACCCGCGACGAGTTCGAGGTCGGCTTCTTCTACCTGAACAACGACAACGGCATCAACTACGGCCTGCCGTACGTACGCACCAGTGCCACTGCGCCGACCACCTCCGTGACCACCATCCCGGTGGACCCGAAGAGCTATTACGGCCTCAACAGCGACTACAACCACGGCTCGGCCGGCTATGCCAGCTTCAGCCACACCCACCGCTTCTCGACCGACACCGAACTGGTCACCAAGGTCCGCAAGGGCGACTTCAACCGCGACCAGCGCGCCAGCACCGTGCGCATCGCCGGCGCAGCACTCCAGCCCGGCGGCGTTGCCGTCACCAGCGAGAACTTCAGCAACGCCACCGTGCTCACCCGCGGCACGCAGAACAAGATCCAGAGCATGGAGAACCTGTTCGCCCAGAGCGACCTGTCCACCAAGTTCGAAGCGCTCGGGGTCAAACATGAAGTCCTGACCGGCGCCGATTTCGCCTGGGAAAAGAAGATCGTCCGCGGGGCCCGCAACGCGGCCCAGGGCGGCATCAACATCACCAAGCCCAACACCACCATCGGTGACGGTGGCGGAGGCTGGGTGGACGAATCGTCCCGCGTCATTGCCAAAACCGGCGAGTTCGAAAGCATCGCCGCCGGCGTCTATGCGCAGGATCTGGTCCAGGTGGCCGAGCACTGGAAGGTTCTTGCCGGCCTGCGCTACGACGGCATGTCGGCGCAATACGACCAGTTCAACCTGACCACCAACGCCGTCACCAACTACCAGCAGTCCATCTACAAGGCAAGCCAGCGTTTTGGCGTGCTCTACCAACCGAGTGATCGCCACTCCTATCACCTGTCCTACGGCACCTCGTTCAACACCTCCGGCGACACCTACTCGTACAGCACCCAGACGGTTAACACGCCGCCCGAGAAGAGCATGAACATGGAGCTCGGCGCCAAGATCGACTCCGCCGACCGCCGCATGAGCAGCCGCTTCGCCCTCTTCCGCGGGGTTAAGCTCAACGAACGCAACACCGACCCGCTGATCAACATTGCCGTGCTGTCCGGCAAGCGCCACGCCACCGGCTTTGAAACCGACCTGATCGGCAAAATCACGCCGCGCTGGGAAGTCTACGGCTCCTACACGTGGATCTGGGACGCCGAGATCGACAAGGGCGCAGAAGGTGCCGAAGGCAAGGGAACCCGTCCGTCGCTGATTCCCAAGCACCAGGGCTCGCTGTGGAGCACCTATCAGGTCACCGAAAAGCTGCGGGTCGGCGGCGGCGCCAACGCCCGTACCAAGATGACGCCCAACCGCAACCCGGTCGGCCTGTACTCCGACGGCTACGTGACCTTCGACGCCATGGCCGAGTATGAGGCGATCACCGACAAGTTGACCCTCAAGGCCAACCTGACCAACCTCACCAACAAGTTCTACGCCGACTCGTTGTATGCCAACGGGCATTACGTGCCGGGTGTCGGACGGACGGTCTACCTAACCGCCAGCGTGAAGTTCTGATGAACCGCGAGGGGCACGGCCGACAAAGCCGTGCCCCTCGCGCTTTTCCCCCTTCGACACCATGCTCCTGCAAATCCCCGACATCCTCACCGCCGACGAAGTCCGCCAGGCCCGCCTGTTGCTCGCCGATGCCCCGTGGGCCGACGGCCGCGACAGCGCCGGCCCGCAGGCCGCCCAGGTCAAAAACAACCAGCAACTCCCCCACGACTGCGACGCCGCCACGGCCATCCGCCAACTGGTGCTGCGTGGCGTCGAACGGCATCCGCTGTTTCTCACCGCCGCACTGCCCAAAAAGGTCTTCACCCCACGGGTGAACCGCTACGGTGGCGACACCCCCTTCTACGGCGCCCACGTGGACAACGCCATCCGCTTCACCGCCAACGGCGAACGGGTACGCACCGACGTGTCATGCACGGTGTTCCTGTCCGATCCGGATGAATACGAAGGCGGCGAACTGCAGGTGCAGGACACCTACGGCAGCCGCGGCGTCAAGCTGCCGGCCGGCCACGCCGTGCTCTACCCGGGCACCAGCATCCATCAGGTCACACCGGTCATGCGCGGCCAGCGCATCGCCTGCTTCTTCTGGATCGAAAGCATGGTGCGCAGCGACGAGCAGCGCCGCCTGCTCTTCGAGCTGGACATGGCGCTGATGCGCCTGCGCGAAAAACACGGCGAATGCGACGAAGCCGTGGCCATCACCGGCACCTACCACAACCTCCTGCGCATGTGGGCCGACACCTGACACCTGTGGGTCGGACTTCAGTCCGACAGCACACGCTCAGCC
>NZ_SDKK01000014.1:19564-20163 GCF_008107625.1 Zoogloea oleivorans | reverse complement strand
CTCCCGCCATTGCCACCCTGCCCCCCGGCGTCGTCACCCTTGGCGACCATGAAGCCCACGCCCGCACGGTGCTCGACGCCAACGCCTGGGCCTACTTTGCCGGCGGTGCGGCCGACGAAGGCACCGTGCACGAAAACCGCTACGCCTGGAACAACATCCGCCTGCACCCACGCATCCTGCGTCCGGTAGCCGGCGGACATACCCGGGTCCGTCTGCTCGGGCGTACGCTCGCCCACCCGATCCTGCTCGCACCGGTGGCCTACCAGCGCATGGCCCACCCGGACGGCGAACTCGCCACCGCGGTCGCCGCCTCGGCCCAGGAAGCCGGCCTCGTCCTCAGCACCCAGGCCAGCATGCCCCTCGAAGCCGTCGCCGACGCCATCCGCGACGACCCCGAGCGCGGCCCCCTGTGGTTCCAGCTCTACCTGCAGCACGATCGTGGCTTCAACCTCGAACTGGTCCGCCGCGCCGAAGCCGCCGGCTACGAAGCCCTCGTCCTCACCGTCGACGCCCCCTGCAACGGCGCCCGCGACCGCGAACGGCGGGCCGGCTTCCGCCTGCCGCCGGGCATCTCGGCAGTCAACCTGGCCAGCCTGCCG
>NZ_SDKK01000014.1:0-19504 GCF_008107625.1 Zoogloea oleivorans | reverse complement strand
CGGACTTCAGTCCGACAAACCCTAGCTGAACCTGAGCTGTCGGACTGAAGTCCGACCCACCAAGCCGTTTACCAGGGTGCCGGGCCTTCGGCATCCTCGGGGCGGAAGCCGGCAAACCGCTCGGCCAGAAAGTCGATAAACACCCGCACCTTGGCCGACAGGTGGTGGCGTTGCGGGTACACCGCATGAATATCCCCCGACCCGCCCACCCATGGCGCCAGCACACGCACCAGCTGGCCGCTGCGCAGATAGGGTGCCACGTCCCATTCGGAGCGCAGCAGGATGCCGTGGCCGGCGAGCGCCCAGTCCACCGCCACTTCGCCATGGTTGCTGCTCAGGGCGCCACGCACCTTCACCGTCAGCTGGTGCGCGCCATCGGCAAGCTCCCAGTTGTTGAAGGCCCGGGTGTTCTCGCGGATCACGATGCACTGGTGCCCGGCCAGATCGCGGGGCTCGAGTGGCACACCCTGCTCTGCCAGATACGCCGGCGCCGCGCACAACAGGCGCCGGTTGCCGGCGATCTTGCGGGCCAGCACCCGCGCATCCGGTGGCGTGCCGAAGCAGATCCCCACGTCCATCGCCGTCGCCGTGAGATCCAGCGCCCTGTCGGTGAGCTGCAGGATCACCGACACATCCGGGTAAAGCCGCGCGAAATCGGCGATCACCGGCCCCAGGTGGCGCCGCCCGAAGCCGAAGGTGGCGTTGATGCGCAAGAGGCCGCGGGGCGCCTCCCGGCTGGCCGCCAGGCTGCGCTCCAGCTGCTCGATTTCGTGGAGGATGCGCCCGCCCTCTTCCAGGTAACGCTCGCCCTCCGGCGTCAGGCTCTGGCGGCGGGTCGTGCGGTTGAGCAGACGCACCCCGAGGCGCGCCTCCAGGGCCGCCAGGCGGCGGCTCACCGCCGGCGGTGTCACGCCCAGCTCGGCAGCGGCGGCGGCCAGGCTGGCGCTGCGGGCCAGCAGCGCGAAGAAGGCCAGATCGGATGCGTCCTGCATTCGTGCGTTCAAGTACCGAATAAAATTAACTTCGGCGCATTGTAGCAATCCGGCAGATCCCTATCATGGCCGTTCGATTCGCCTTCACCTATCCCGCCATGCCTGCTTTTGCCAGCCTCCTCGAACTCCTGCCGGCCCTCGCCGTTGGCGCGGCACTCGGCTTCTTCGGCGGCATGTTCGGCATCGGCGGCGGAATCATCGCGATTCCCCTGTTCGTCATTGGCTACGGCATGGACCAGCCGCTGGCCCAGGGCACCGCGCTGGTGATGATGGTGCCCAACCTGCTGGTCGGCTGGTGGCGCTACAGTCAGCGGCACCCCGTGCCGATCGGCCGGGCGCTGAGCATCGGCGCGCTCGCCGCGGCCACCACCTGGGTCACTGCCCGCTTCGCCAACGCCCTCAATCCGGTAACGCTGAAGGCGATCTTCGCCCTCTTTCTGCTTGTGCTGGCCGTCCACATGCTGGCCCGCCACCGGACGCCAAAGCCCCACACCACACCCCGGGTCGCACCGCGCTTCATACCGCTGGTCGGGCTGCTCGGAGGGAGCTGCATGGGGCTGCTGGGGGTGGGCGGCGGGCTGGTCGCCACGCCACTGCTTACCGGCCTCTTCGGCCTGCGCCAGACTGTCGCGCAAGCCTTTGCGCTGGCCCTCGTCGCCCCCAGCTCGGTGATCGCCCTGATCGCCTACGCCGACGCGCAGCGGGTGGACTGGGCCCTGGGTCTGCCGATGGCGGCCAGCGGCCTGCTCACGGTGTCGGCCGGCGTGGCCTTCGCCCATCGCCTGCCCGAAAAACAAATGCGCACCGCCTTCGCGTGGATGGTGCTGCTCACCGCCATCTGGTTGCTGGCTAGTCCGCTGGTGCTGCGCTAGCGCCTGTTCGGAACCATGCCCTAGGCGGTGCTTGGTCCACCCGCTTTCGCCGTCTGACCGGTGATGACGAGCGCCTGCCGGAAACCTTGACAGGATTGCACGATCTGGCTTTTATCTGTCTCATGCGGCCCCACCTGCCAGATGCCATGAACATCGCTCAGAACAGATTCCAGGCCAAGAGACGAATACTTACTTCGGGCTAAAAAGCCTTTGTGTAATTAATTTTAACAAACTATTATTTTGCGGACTTTGCGTTACTGATCCCCTTTTTGGCCATCCACCCTGGCGAGCACGCCTAACGGAACGCCTTAACCAGCGCCTCCGTGTGCCCGACCTCTACCGAGGCATCCAATGACCTGCAAGTCCACCATCAAGCTGGCCCTTCCCCTGCTGCTGGCCTTCGGACTACCGGCCCACGCCCAGATCAGCGTGCCCTCCGGCGGTACCTATGACGTTCCCACAGGCGCCACAATGGATCTCGCCTGTACCAACCTCGACATCCAGGGCGCCATGACGATCGGCGCCGGGCAACTCAACCAGATCGCCTCCGTCGGCATTGGCGCCAGTGGCTCGATCAACGCTGGCAGCGGCACGCTCTCCCTGAGCGGAGACTGGAGTAATGCCGGCTCCTTCGTCCCAGGCTCGAGCACCGTCATACTGACCGACAGTTGCGGCGGCGGCCCCACCGCCTTCAACGGCACCACCGTCTTCAACAATCTCACCCTCAGCAGCAGCACTGGCCACACCTTCGTCATCCCGACCGGATCCAACATCGTCGTTAACGGCACCCTGACCCTTCAGGGTGTCAACGGTCAGCCCATCCAGCTCGTCTCCGCTGGCGGATCATCCGTCATCTCACTCGGACCCGGCGCCAACGTGGTCAGCAACTTCGCCAACGTTGCGGGCAATGTCCAGATCGGCAATAGCGCCATCGGCAATGGCGCCCCCAGTTCCATTCCCACTCTCAGCGAATGGGCACGCCTGCTGCTCGCCCTGCTCATCGCCGGCACCACCGTGCATTCGCTTCGGCGCTTCCGTGCCTGAAGGCCAACGCCGCTCACACGATATTCGATTTCAACGGAGACCTCAGTCCATGCCCCGCTCGTTCCACACTTCCCGCCTTGTCGCCACCCTGGTCCTTGCGCTGACGGCCTACGCGAACATAGCCCAAGCCGCCGACATCGTCACCCGCCCGCCAGCAGGTAGCGCCTTTTCCGTGCGCAACAACGGCAACACTGTCGACCGTCTCCGCGTGGACGAAACCACCGGTACGGTAAGAATCCCGAGCCTGACGACTGCCGCCAACACCGGCATGAACAGCGTCACGTGCTTCGACGCTACCGGCATCCTCGGGCCTTGCGCACCAGGAGCAATCTCCGGCGGCATCAGCGCCTTTGGCTACACCTACGAACTGGCGACCATTGTCGACGCTACCGTCGTTGGTGGCGCCGACATTCCCTTCAGCAACAACGGCCCCCTGTCGTCGATCATGCACACAGCAGGAACAACCGTGGTAACCATCCCGGATGCCGGAAGCTACGAGGTGGACTACTCCATCAACATCACCGCAGGTGTCGGATCGCAGATCGCCGTTGCGGTGAACGGGATGGTGGATGCATCGACATCAGTCCCTGCCCTCGTCCCTACCGGTCACATCAGCGGAAAGGCTCTTCTGACCCTGGCTGCGGGAGACATCATCACCTTGCGCAATAACAGCGCAATCCCCCTTACCTTGTCCCTCGCACCGAGCGTCGGGGCCCAGTTGCGCGTGGTAAGGCTGAACTGATCAGCGACGAAGGCTCCCGCCAACTGGCGCGGGGCCCTCACCTACCGAGCCAACAGCGCCAAATGAAGGCCTGGCGCCAATAGCGACCAGGCCTTCATTGCAACAGGCATCACCATTGCGGGCCCCTCGTCTTCATCTCCAAATCCCACTCGCTTCGTCGCTGACACCAGCGGGAAGGCATTACAGGCGCAGGCGCGACACTTCGTTCTCGAGTTCGCGCGCCACGCTCAGCAGTTCATCGGCCTGATTGCGGTTGGTATCGGCCGAGCGGCTGGTTTCCGACACCGAGCGCGCCACCGATTCGATGCCACTCGAAATCGCATGGCTGGCCTGGCTCTGCTCGCGGGTGGCACGGGCAATGTCGGCCACTGCGCTGGAAGTCCGCTCGGCGCGTTCGTGGATGGCCTGCAGGGCATTTTCCACCTTGCGTGAGGCTTCGACGTTGCGATCGACCTGCTCCACCGCCCGCCGGGCCGAACCGGCCACCGAGGCCACACCTTCCTGAATGCTGTTGAGAATGGTGTCGATGAGGGACGCCGACTTGCCCGACTGCTCGGCCAGCTTGCGCACTTCGTCGGCCACTACCGCAAAACCGCGTCCCTGCTCACCGGCCCGCGCCGCCTCGATGGCAGCGTTGAGGGCGAGCAGGTTGGTCTGGTCGGAAATGTCACGGATCGCGTTGAGCACCCGATGGATCTCGGCCGATTGCTGACCCAGATTTTCCACCTGGGAAGCCGCATCCTGCACGGTCTGGGCGGTCTGGTTGAGCTGCACGATGGTCTCGTGCACGGTACTGACGCCTTCCTGCACCGACGCCGCCGTCTCGCGGGTCAGTTCGAGGGCATGGGCCGCGTTGCCGGCCACCTGTTCGACGCTGTGGGTCAGCTCTTCGGTCGTCCCCGCCATGGCACTGGCTGAATCGCTTTGCTGACGGGTCGCTTCACCCAGCACCTGCGACGAGGCCGACATGCTGCTGGCGGTGCGCTGCAGGTGGTCACTGGTCTGGCGGATGCTGCCGGTCAGGGCGCGCATGGAATCGGCCGCACTGTTGATGCTGTTGCCGATCAGGTCGATCTCGCTGCGGCTGCCCGCATCGACTTCGGCACGCACCGACAGGTCGCCATTGCCAAAGCGCGACACCAGTGCCGCCAGATGTGCCAGGGGGCTGAGACGCTGGCGCAGGAAGAAGGCCAGGGCCAATACCAGCGCGGCGCCACAACCAATCGCCAGCAGCGCAATCTTGTTGCGCAGATCGGTGGACTCTTCCACGAACTCATCCACCCACGACCCGGTGGCCACCAGCCAGTGCAGGTCCGGCAGTTCCCGCACCACCACCATCTTGTCCGTCTCGGCCCCCGGATCGCCCCACTTGTAGACCAGCGTGCCGTTCTTCTTCTCGATCAGGCTTTTGACGATGCCGCTCAAGCGCGGGTCCATGTCGGCCAGCACCTTGCCTTCAAACTTCGGGTGATAGATGAAGCGCACGTCCTTCGCGTCGCCGGACGGCACCGAGATGATGTAGGGGTAGCCGGTCTTGCCGACCTTCATGCCGGCCAGCTTCTCCTTGATGAGCTTGACGTTGCTCTCGGCATCCACCCGCATGGTCACCGCGCCGATCACCTTGCCCGACGCATCCTTGAGCGGCGTGGCCGCCAGCACGAACATCTTGCCGTTGCGCTCCAGCGAGCCCAGGAAGGGCTTGCCGGTCAGCAGGATCGACGGGTAAGCCCCGTTGTCATCCACCATTTCGCCGTGGCGGGGGTTGCCCTGCTTGTCCTTGAGCAGGGTGGAAGCGCGGTAGAAGCGCTCACCCTTTCTCACCAGAAAGGCCGGCTCCCGGTCGTTGTGAAGCTTGGCATAGGCGCTCAGCAAACCCACATTGCCGTTGAGCACCTGCGTGCCGATGGCAAGGTCGGGCACCACGTTGGGGCCCAGCGTCGTTTCCGTACCGGTCAGCCGCGGCTGGCCCTCGAAGGACTCCAGATACTGTCCCAGTGCATCCTCGGCCCGACGCTCCAGGGCATTCTGGGCATAGGCCAGCATGTTGATCGTCATGTCGGCCTGCAGGGCCAGCGACTCCTCGGCCTTGGCCAGCGCATTCTGGCGCGACAGGATCGAGACGGTAGTGACCAGGATGGCCACCATCAGGGTAATGCCGAGGGTACACAGCAGCACAACCTGCTGGACGATGGGTTTTTGTTTGAGCACTTTTATTATTCTCACGAAGCCGCCCGATGTGGGTATCCATCCGGTATCGGCACCGATACCGGATAGCTTGAGAGAAAAGTGCCCGGACTACTCGTCGAAAGCGTGAATGAAGTCGCGGATGCGCGGATAGATCTGACGCTCCCAGCGCTTGCCGTTGAAAACCCCGTAATGCCCGACCGCCGCCTGCAGATGATGCTGCTTGCGATAGGGCGCGAGCTTGCTGCACAAATCGTGGGCAGCGAGGGTCTGGCCAATCGAACAGATGTCGTCGCGCTCGCCCTCCACGGTGAATAGCGCGGTGCGCCGGATCGCCTCCGGTTTGACCACCCGGCCCCGGTATTCGAGCTGGCCCTGAGCCAGGTGATATTCCTGAAACACCTTCCTCACCGTCTGCAGGTAGAACTCGGCGGGCAGATCCATCATCGCCAAGTATTCATCGTAGAACTCCTTGATGCTGTGCCCGCTGACGCGGTCCCCCTCGGCAAAGTGGCCGTACATCTTGCGGAAGGACTCCTTGTGGCGATCCATGTTCATGCTCATGAAGGCCGAGATCTGCAGGAAGCCCGGATAGACCCGCCGCAAGGCCCCCTTGTAGCGCAGCGGCACCACGCCGATGAGCTTCTTCTCGAACCACTCGATGGGCTTTTCGGTGGCCAGGCGATTCACCTCGGTGGGGTTGATGCGGCAATCGATGGGGCCGGCCATCAGCGTCATGCTGCGCGGCTGGTGGGGGTGGCCGTCCTCGGCCATCACCGCCACCGCAGCCAGGGTCGGCACGGTGGGCTGGCACACCGCCACCAGGTGGGTGTGGGGGCCGAGCCAGTCCACAAACCCGATGATGTGCTCGATGAAGGTATCGAGATCGAAAGCACCTTCGACGAGCGGAATGTCGCGCACGTTGTGCCAGTCGGTCACGTACACGTCGTGGTCCTGGAGCAGGGTCTGCACCGTGCCGCGCAGCAGCGTGGCAAAGTGCCCCGACACGGGGGCCACCAGCAGCACCTTCGGCTCGCCGGGGCGGGCCGGCGCCTTGCGAAAGCGCTGCAAGGTACAGAAAGGCGTGGCGAACACCGCCTCCTCATGCACCGAACAGGTGCCCGTGGGGGTGTCGACCGTATGGATATCGAACGGCGGCCGGGCATGTGTCAAACCCGCCAGTGCGACCACTTCGCAGGCCGCCGCCGCCTTGCGCAGGGACTTGCTCTCGGGAAACCAGAACAGGCTGTGATGCAACCAGGGCGCCATATGCCGCGCCATCGAACGCATCGGCGTCGTCAGGTCGGCCAGGGCCTGATAGGCCTGGTAATGCAAGGCTGGGCTGTTGGGGGACATGGTCTTTTTATAGGTATGTGGCAATACCCATTCCAAGCAAGCCACATGCCGCACGGCACTCCCGGCTTGGCACGTGGCTTGCTGCACATACCTCGGGGCGCCCTCCTGCGGCACCCCGCCCGTTTTGTGGAGGCCACATCAAAATGCCCGTCGCGACCCTTACCCTGAGCAGCAGAAACTACTCGTCCTGGTCCCTCCGAGGCTGGCTGATGGCCCGCTTCGCAGGCCTCGACTTCAAGGAAGAAATGGTCGAGCAGGACGACGCCGGCGCCCGCGCCGAACTGCTGCTCCTCGCCCCCTCCGTGCGCGTGCCACGCCTCACCCATCGCGACATTTCCGTGTGGGACACCCTGGCCATCGGTGAATACCTCAACGAGATCAAGCCCAAGGCCGGCCTGCTGCCCGCCGATGCCGTCGCCCGCGCCCACTGCCGCTCCATCTGCGGCGAGATGCACTCCGGCTTCAGCGCCCTGCGCTCCGCACTGCCCATGAACCTCAAGGCCAGCTTCCCGAATTTCACCGTGTGGTCCCGCGCCCACGGCGACATCGACCGGGTGGCCGAGATCTGGCGCGACTGCCTCACCCGCTACGGCGGCCCCTACCTGTTCGGCCAGCAACGCAGCATGGCCGACGCCATGTACGCCCCGGTCGTCACCCGCTTCCTCACCTACGGCGTACACCTCGACGACACCTGCACCGCCTACTGCGAGACGATCATCAAACTGCCCGAAATGCAGGCATGGATCGCCGCTGCCAAGCTGGAACCGGACGACATCGAAGAGCTGGAAATGGAGTTCTGAGCGCAGCGAGCCCGCACCACACCGAGGCAGCATGCCCGCCAACGGTGCGTGAAACGCCCCCCTGTGGGTCGGACTTCAGTCCGACTCTGCTGGCTGCACCCGTGATGTCGGACTGAAGTCCGACCCACAAAACCATCGCCTGCCGCCCCCGTGGGTCGGACTTTAGTCCGACCCACAAAACCATCGCCTGCCGCCCCCGTGGGTCGGACTTTAGTCCGACTCTGCTGGCTGGGCGCGTGCTGTCGGACTGAAGTCCGACCCACAAAAACATCGCCTGCCGCCCCCTGTGGGTCGGACTTCAGTCCGACTCTGCTGGCTGAACCCGTGCTGTCGGACGGAAGTCCGACCCACAGGGCGACTCACGGGCTACTCGAACACCTCGCCCACATTCACCGTGCCGCGCTTGCCCACATCGTCCCGGTGGGTGCGAATCCACCCGGCGGCGCGGGCACGCCCCAGGTCACGCAGCTCGGTCAGAAACGCCCGTGACGCATTGAGCTTGCTCGCCGCGCCAATGCCGGCGAGTTCCTCCGCCTCCAGCATATGAAAGTGCAACCCCGTGATGCGGCGCTCGAAGCGCCCCAGCGGCATCCAGCCGCGGCCTTCCTCGATGTAGGCGCGGGCATGGGCAATCATCCGCATCTCGCGCAAAAAGGTCGTCGAAAAGCCCAGCTCCATGCTGCGCGCCGCGATTTCCTCGGCGCTACGCGGCGCCTCGGGACGTGTGAGGGGGTTGAGCAGCACCAGCAGAATGTCCGGCGTGGCGCATTCGTACATCAGCGGGTAGATCGCCGGGTTCGCCGTAAAGCCCCCGTCCCAGTAAGCCTCACCGTCGATCTCCACGGCGTGGTGGATGGTTGGCAGGCAGGCCGAGGCCATCAGCGCATCCTCACTGATCTCCCCGGTGCGAAACAAGCGCACCTTGCCCGACTGAACCCGCGTGGCCGCCACGAAGAGCTTGAGCGGACAGTCCTGCCGGATGCGCTCGAAGTCGAACTGGGCGCGCACCACGTCGCGCAGGGGGTTCAGTTCAAAAGGGTTGAGCTGGTACGGAGAAAACAGCTTGGTGAAGCCGATCATCATGCTCATGGCCGGCGGCATGGCACCGTCGCCGGACGGGTTCAGATCAAAGGGCGTGCAGTCGGCCACCGCATTCCAGAAACTGGCCAGCGACGCCCGCGCCCCTTCCGCCCCGCCCGTCGTCCAGCCCTGGGCCAGGGCCACCGCATTCATCGCACCGGCGCTGGTGCCGCTCACCCCCTCCAGCTGCCAGTCATCCTCAAGCAGGCGGTCCAGCACCCCCCAGGTGTAGGCCCCGTGGGCCCCGCCGCCCTGCAGGGCCAGGCTCAGCGGCGGTGCAGCCGCCTCGTCATGTTTCTTCCACCAGCGTTTCCGGATCATCGCAAATCTCCTCAGGCAACAGCGCAACGGCAGGATTGCTGCATTGCACAATACCTAAAGAATGGACGCCCGAGGGTTTCAGAAGTTCAAGGATGGGTATTCGACGTCAGCCGCTTCATGATCCTCGCCAGCGATTGCGCCTGCCTCCCCGGAAAAATACCGCCGCGGCTCCAGACCCAGGGCGCGCTTGAACATGGCGGCAAAAGCGCTGGCACTGCGATAACCCAGGCGTTCGGCCACCAGCGCAACCGAAACACCGCTGGCCAGGTGGCCGAGGGCTTCTACCAGGCGGGCCTGTTGCCGCCACTGACGAAAGCTCATGCCGGTTTCACGCTGGAACTGGCGGGCCAGCGTCCGGCTGCTGGTTGCCTGCTGTTCGGCCAGGGTTTCCAGCGTCTCCCGGCTTTCCGGGTTGGCGATCAGCTCCTCGCACAGCCGGTGCAGGCGTCGCTCGCCAGGCATCGGCAAATGCAGTGCGGGAATCTTCAGGAAGCGCAGTTCGCACAGCGCCAGCGCGGCGATCTGGCCGGCCCGGCCCTCGCGGTCGTAGGCCACCGGCTCGTCGAGCAGCGCCAGGATCAATGCCCGCAGCAAGGGGCTGACTTCGAGCAGGCAACAGGTGTCGGGCAGGCCCGGGGCGGCGTCCGGGCGGATGTACAAGGTGCGCATTTCCACCGTCCCCAGCATGATCACCCGATGCGCCGTGTCGGCCGGTATCCAGACGCCACGTACCGGCGGCACCACCCAGCAGCCGACCTCGGTTTCCACGCGCATGACGCCGCTGCCGGCATAAATCAGCTGCGCCCGCGGGTGACTGTGGATCGGCGTTTCGCCACCCCGGTAGTTGCGCGCCTTGGCAGTAACCGGGTGCGGCAGGGTCTGGTACTCGCCGTCATGACAGAGGGTCATTTCAGGGCTGGCGATTGTCCAATTCACGATGCTTTTTGTCCGGACGTGCTTGAATCAGTCATTCTAGACTGGCGCTCTACAAGCTCGAAGCACCCATCATGGAAAAGACACTCAACGCGGATACCGCCCTCGCCGCACCGCCGGCACACGATATCCACCTCACCACCACCTACCCGGTGATTGCGGCCATCAGCTTCGCCCACCTGCTCAACGACATGATGCAGTCGGTGCTGCTGGCCATCTATCCGATGCTCAAGCTTGGCCTGCAGCTGTCCTTTGCCCAGATCGGGATGATCACCCTGACCTACCAGATCACCGCCTCACTGCTGCAACCCCTGATCGGCCTGTATACCGACCGCCGGCCGAAGCCCTATTCGCTGCCGGTCGGCATGGGTTTCACGCTGGTCGGCCTGCTGCTGCTTTCGCACGCCGACAGCTATGGCGCCGTGCTGGCTGCGGCGATGCTCATCGGCATGGGCTCCTCGGTCTTCCATCCCGAATCCTCGCGGGTGGCCCGCATGGCGGCCGGCAATCAGCCCGGCCTGGCCCAGTCGCTGTTCCAGATCGGCGGCAACCTCGGCACTGCCATCGGCCCGCTGCTCGCGGCGCTGGTCATCGTTCCCTACGGCCAAGGCAGCGCGGCGTGGTTCTCGCTGGCCGCCTTGCTCGGCGTCGTCGTGCTCAGCCTCGTCGGCCGTTGGTCCAGCCAACACGTCGCCGGCTTTCACAAGCGCATGAAGGCCCACGCCGACAATGGCCTGAGCAAGCGACAGATCATCGTGTCGCTGCTCATTCTCGGCCTGCTCATGTTCTCCAAGTTCTTCTACATGAGCAGCCTGAGCAGCTACTACACCTTCTACCTGATGGAAAAATTCGGCCTCTCGCTGCCCAGCGCCCAGATGTACCTGTTCGCCTTCCTGTTTGCCGTTGCCGCCGGTACCGTCGCCGGCGGGCCGATTGGCGACCGGATCGGCCGCAAGCGCGTGATCTGGGCTTCGATTCTCGGCGTCACACCGTTCACGCTCCTGCTGCCCCATGTCGGGCTGTTCTGGACGGGCGTGCTCTCGGTCATCATCGGCCTGATCCTCGCCTCGGCCTTCTCGGCCATCCTGGTCTATGCGCAGGAACTGGTGCCGGGCAAGGTCGGCACCATCTCCGGCCTGTTCTTCGGCTTCGCCTTCGGCATGGCCGGCATCGCCGCCGCCCTGCTGGGGCAACTGGCGGATGCAACTGGCATCGAAGCGGTCTACCGGCTGTGCGCCTATCTGCCCTTGATCGGCCTGCTGACCGCGTTTTTGCCGAACATCAGGAAGCTGCACAGCTAAGCAAAGCGGCGGCCCGGCTCACCAATGGGTGCCCGGCCTCAGCCACTTCATGAAAACCATCAAGACCCTGACAAAAATTATCAAGGCCTTCACACCCGCCGTCAAAGCCCTGACGGCCAGCATCAGCGCGTTGATGCCAATCATCAGCGGGAGCACAAAAGTCATGAGGGGCTTCACGTTCGCCATGAAGCCCCTCATGAAAATCATCAGCCCCCTGATGACTGCCATCAAGTGCTGGGCAACCAGCACCCACACCCTGACGGCAATCATCAAAAGCCTTCAAACTGCCGCCACAACCTTCGCCGCCTTCGTCGGCCGCCGCACCGCCATCGCCTGACGCAGCGCCTCCAGCCCCTCGCCCTTCCCGAACATCTTCATCAGCGCATAGCCCTCCAGCGACGCCATCAACACATCGCTGCCCAGCGCAGTCTGCGTGTCCTGCATCTTCGCCAGCACCTCCAGCAAGCGCAGCAAACGCGGCCGAATCGCATCAAACGCCGCCAGATCGCGCCGCACCTCCTCCAGCTTCAAGGACGGCGGCAGCGAATCCTGGTTCTGATCCAGCACCACCAGCGTCTGCCGGCAGAACTGCTCCGACTTGCCCCCCATCTTCACCAAGCCCCGCACCTCATCCGCGGTCAGCGTGATGAACGGCGTCACCACCTCCTCCAGTATCGCAATCGCCTGATCAAGCGCTTCAAGGGTCTTGGCGGGGAGGTCGAGGGAAATGAGGTTCTGGGTCATGGCACGGCTCCTGGAAGTGGCAAGTTTTAGAGGGCGCCGGGGGGCCGGATTTGCGTTGAAGAGCCCGCGCGGCACGGGGCGGATATTACCTACACATACTCAAAACGTATACTCGAATGGGTAATGGTGCGGGGCGGGGTTGTGCGGATGGAGGCTGGGGAGCGGATGAGACGTGCGGGTGGTGGGGGGTTTGTTGGCTGCAGTGGGCGTCACGAAAGGGATGGAGGTCGAGTTGATAGCAATTCCCCGGTGAAGCCGCCATTCGGGTCTGTCGCCACCAATAGCCGGCTGAAGGCAGTCACCTGCCCTGCGAACGTTGTGCAGGCCTCAGAAAGGCATCTTTCCGTGGCCTGATCGGACAGCCGCCAAATCAACCTACACTCAATCCAGATGCTTTTCCGCCAGAAACCCTGACATCAAGTCTGCGACCTGTACGTTGTTGAGATCGGAGAACGGGAAGTGCGTGTTGCCGCGAATGCCAATCTCCGGCAAATGTACGACCTTCGCGTCGCCGCCGTGGCGATTGATGGTTTCAGCCCAGCGTTTTGCCATGGCGAGGCGCACGCGCCAGCCATCCTGACCCGGATTGGCCATGGGCGCTTTCGGAATGAAGTCGCCGTAGTAAATGATGATCGGGATTTTGGTGAGCTTCATGAACTCTGCCGGGGGGATGCCGACGGGTTCCAGCGCCCCGGCTGCGCTCGCCATGGCAGGCGGCAGCTCGCCTTCCGGGAAGACGAAGCCGCTGCCCGGCTCGTACGAGACGATGGCGCGGATGCGCGGATTCTTCATCGCCGCCAGCCAGCCCATGCCGCCACTGTGCGAGTGCGTGACGAGGATGGCCGGACCGATCTTGTCGAACAAGGCGGAAACCGCATCGCTGGCCAGCTTGGCGTCGATGGGGCCGGTGTCCGGGGTCATGGCCCGGAAGTATTGATCGAGCGCATCCCTGGAGCGAGAGAACTGCACGCCGGGGAAATAGTCGGGCCAGACGCCGACCCTGAAAGTGTTGAACCAGCGTTGTTCATCCGGCGTGGCGCTGACAGTTCCACCAACGGTGCCGCGCCCCGCGGCGCCGCGGCGCGGCTGATCGATCAGGTAGGTGGCGAATTGCCGGCGCAGGAAGAGGTTCTGGTATCCCTCGCGGCCATCGGCGGTGGTCTCCCATGTCTTCGAGAACTGCCCGAAACCATGCCACATCACCAGCGGCAGTTTTCTGGGATTGACGGGCACCTGATAGAACACGCGTGCGTGGTCGCCGTGGAGGGTCTGTCCGTCGGGGCCCTGAATGACGCTACCGCCGATGGCAAAGCTGCCCTGCTCCTGAATCACCAGGGGGTTTGTCGCGTCGCCCGGTGCAGCGTGGGTCAGCGGTGATGCCGAAAGCGCCGCGCATACCAGTGCGGCGAGGATTCGAGGACTATGACGTTTGATGTTCATGCAATACCTTTCAGAGCGACTTGCCGTAGAACTGGGTCAGCTTTTCCACCGCCTGATTCACGTACTTCGGCACCCAGTAGGTTTCGATGTGCGTTGCGCCGTCGATCTTGAACAGTTCCTTGTCCTGCGTGCCAGTCGCCTTGGCGAAGGCCTCGTCGGTCATGTAGAGGCTGTCGGCCTTGCTCCCGGCGATCATCAGCAAGGGCTTGTCGATCAATTCAATCTGGTGGGTGGCATCGAAGCGCATCAGGTCCAGCAAGCTGCTCGTGGTGTACTTGAAGGTCGAGTTGGGGTGCGCATGCGTCTTCCAGTAATACTCATAACCCTGCCGATACAGATCAAACGGCAACTTGGCGATCTGCGCATCGCTGAGGTTGGCGTCACCGGAATAGAGGACCGCAGTGCCGGCCGCTTCCTGAGCGCGGGCATTTGAGGCCTGCTGCAGGCGTGCCTGAATCGTGTCCCGTTGCGAATCCACATAGCCATTGCGACGAACGCGTCCGGAATTGAACATGCTCACCGTCGCAATTGCCTTGAAGCGCTTGTCGGTTTGCGCAGCAGCCAGCGAATAGCCGCCGCCACCACAAATACCGAGCAAACCCAGGCGTGCAGTGTCGACACCGGCGTACTGGCCGATGAAGTCGGCCATGCCGTGAATGTCTTCGATCCGGTAGGCGGGCTTGTCCACGTTACGGGGCTGGCCGCCACTGGCGCCTTGATAGGCGGCATCCGCCGCGATGGTGATGTAGCCTTGCTCAGCCAGACGCTGGGCGTACAAACCGGCCACTTGTTCTTTCACGCCGCCGTTGGGATGGGCGACCACAACCGTTGGATATTTCTTGTTTGAGTCGTAATTCGCGGGGGTATAGACGTTAGCTGAAATGTCGATGCCATTGAGTTTGTACGTCACCGTGCGGATATTGACTTTGCCCTTCACGTTTTCGGTAATGGCGCCCGCATAGGCCAGCGTGAATGGATTCTGTTTGTAGTCTGCGGCCATGGTGCCTCCGGATAGTGCGCCGATGCTTGCGGCCAGCAACAGGGAATGGATGATCTTCAATTTCATGGGGATTGCTCCTGCAACTGATGGATCAGGATCATTTCGCCGGCAGGAGAACGTCCTTGGCGATGGTTGCCGCCGATACACTGCTCGGCCAGCCTGAATAGAACGCGAGGTGCGTGATGGCTTCTGCCAGTTCTTCACGCGTCAGGCCGTTCTGGCTTGCCAGCCCGAGGTGCGAACGGAGTTGATCCGGGCGGTTCAGCGCGATCAGAGCGCTCACGGTGATCAGGCTGCGGTCGCGCTTCGACAGTCCGGGGCGCTCCCAGACATCCGCATAGAGAACCTTGTCGGTGAGTTCGGCGAACTTCGGCGCGATCTCGCCGAACAACTGTTGCGCGCGCGAATTCTTGTCGGGCGCGGGCGGTGTCGTCGCGGCGGCGATGCCGTATTGCTCGTCAGTGACTTTTTCAAACCACTCGGCGGTATTGCCATCGACCTGTTCCTGGATCGCGATATGCGTCATCGAACTGCCCGGCGAGGCGCCATGCCAGTGCCTGGTAGCAGGCGGAATGGACACGACATCCCCCGTTCTGATTTCCTGGACGGCACCGCCCCGGAACTGGATGCGTCCCGTACCCGCGGTAACGATCAGCGTTTGCCCCAGGGGATGGCTGTGCCAGGCCGTGCGGGCACCGGGTTCGAATGTCACCTGACCGCCGGTGACGCGGGATGGGGCGTTGGCGGAGAACAGGCTTGTGATCCGGGCATTGCCGGTGAACCGGTCGCTGGCGCCTTGGGTAACGGGGCGCGTCGCCTCACGGGACACCACTGCACTTGGGGGCAAGTCGTGTTCCTGAGCCAGAGCGCACGATGAGATGACAGCCAGGGCAATCAGGCAGATTGGTTTGGCGCTCATAGCGCGCCCTTCAAGATGGTCGCGACCACATCCCGGGTATAGATGTCAGCGACGCCGAAATACTCGGCGTTGCCCAGAACGTTCTCAATCGTGGCGGGCAACTCAGCCTCGGTTATTCCCAGCTGCGACAGGCGCGTCGGCGTGCCGATCTTGTTGAACCAGCTTTCCAGTGCGGCAATGCCTTGTTCAGCCCCGGTGACACCAAACACGTTCTTGGCAAAGCGCTCGAACTGGGCCGGATTGCGGCCGTGATACCACTTCATCCAGGCCGGGATCACCACCGACAAGCCCGCCCCGTGCGGCACATTGAAAAGGGCCGAGAGGGAATGTTCGATCATGTGGTTGGGGTAGCTGTAGCCGGACGTACCGGCGTAGATCAGCCCGTTCAGCGCCTGGGTGGAGGCCCAGGCGAACTCGGCACGGGCCGCATAATCGTCAGGATTGACCAGCAGCGTTTCCGTCGTTTCGATCACCGTGTTGATGATCGCTTCGACCAGTCGCGAGTGGAAACGCGGCTGCACGGCGGCTGTAAAGTAGCCCTCGATCGAGTGGGCGATGATGTCGGCAGCGGAGTACACCAGGTAGTCCCGGGAAACCGTCTTCATCAGGGCCGGGTTGACGATGGAGACCTTGGGATAGGTATGAACGGAGCTGATCGCAAACTTTTCCCGGGTCGCTTCGTTGGTAACGACCGCACCGTTGTTCATCTCGCTGCCGGTGGCGGCCAGCGTCAGGATGTCAAACACCGGCAGGGCAGCTTCGATGACCGCCTTGCCGATGAACAGATCCCACACATCGCCGTCGTGCCGCACGCCGGCGGCAATCGCCTTGGCGCTGTCGAGCACGGATCCGCCGCCAACGCTCAGGATCGCCTCGACCTTGCTGCCACGCGCCAGGCCGATGGCTTCACGCACCTTGGAGAGGACGGGATTGCTGACGATGCCGCCGCACTCGACGAACTGAATATCGTGTACCGCGAGGCTCTTGCTGACGACCGCGAACAGGCCGTCACGCTTGATGCGGTCGCTGCCGTAGCAAAGCAACACCTTCCTGATGCCATGCTCGGCCAGATGCTGGCCGATCAGTTGTTCCGTGCCAGTGCCAAATTCGATTTTGGTCGGATTGAAAAAGGTGAAGTTGTCCATCTGAAGTCCTTTACAAAGTGATTCGTAGCGTTATCGATGGACGAACTTTAGGCGGCGGACACACATTAAACTACCGCCAAATTGCTTGTATTATTTACAACCTATTGATGTGAATAACACGAGGCGAAAGATGCCGATCAATGAATTGCGCTCCATCACCACCTTCATCCGCACGGTAGAACTCGGCAGTCTCAGCAAGGCGGCAGCGGCGCAGCAAATCTCACCGCAGGCAGCCAGCAAGGCGCTCGGCCAACTGGAGCAGCACCTTGGGGTGCGACTGTTTCACCGAACCACCCGCAGCATGTCGCTGACCGAGGAAGGGCAGCGTTTCTTTGAGGCAGCCCAGCCTTCGCTGATCAGCCTCCAGCAGGCCCTGAATGCCGCCCGGCAGACCCGGGAAGACCTGGCGGGGCCACTGCGCATCGTCGGACCCCGCACGGTATTGCAGCCCGTCATCGGTCCCGTGCTGGACGAATATTGCCGGCTCTATCCCGAAGTTCAGCCCGACGTTCAGCTGGACGATCGCGTTGGCAACTGGGTCGAGGATCGCGTTGATGTCGGATTTCATCTGGGCAACCCTCCGGATGAGGGCCTTATCGCGCGTCGTCTGTTCCCGATGCAGCTGGTTATTTGTGCTGCTCCCAGTTATCTGCGCAAGTATGGCGTTCCGCGAACCTTGTACGAGCTGGACTCGCACCGCTGCAGTGCCTTTCGCCGTGCCAGTGATGGCCGCGTTTCTCCATGGCGCGTGAGGGTTGGCGACGGCATGCAGGAGCAATATGTCCGCCCCGCCTTTTGCACTAATGACGAGGCGTTCGAACTGCGTGCCGTTCTCGCTGGCGAAGTAATTGGACAACTCGCCGTCCCCTCAGCCGCATCATTGATTCGCTCCGGACGTCTCGTTCCGTTGTTGCTAGAACATGTGGCGGACAATTTCAGCCTGTTCGTCTACTACGGGAGTCGTGCTGCCCAGCCAGCCCGGGTGCGTCGTTTTATTGATCTGGCCATGGAGCGACTTACGGACAATCATAATTTCGTGCTCCGGAATGACGAGCTGGCAAACGCACACGCCAAAGGGATGATCGGGATCACAAGCGACTGAAAAGCGAAAAGCCCGATTTATTCCGTTTTGCCTCGTACATGGCCTTATCGGCATTGGCGACCAGCGAATCCGCTGTGGTGCCGTCAGCCGGAAACATCGCTATGCCGATGCTGGGGTGAATGACCAGACGGATGTTCACATCCCGTATCGGGATGTCACATGGAGCACTGGTAGTCGCGATGATCTTTTCCGCGATGGTCGTCATGTCCCGTTCGTTTTTGATCTCGACCAATATGTACAGGAATTCGTCTCCCCCATGACGACAGACGGTATCTTCGTCTCGAGACGCCTGCTTGATTCGCCCGGCAATGGTTTTCAAGACGATATCGCCGACGTCATGCCCGTGCGTGTCATTGATACTTTTGAAGTCATCCAGGTCGACAAACATCACGACCAAAGAAATGCCGTTCCGTTTCGCATGAGCCAATCCGTGCTCAAGTCGATCATTGAATAGCGCGCGGTTGGGGAGGCCAGTCAATGGGTCGTGGAGGGATGCATGGCGCGCTTTTTCACCCTGCTGTATCTCCGCAGCCAACCTCTCTTGCAGGATGGTCCGCTTCTGCAATTCTTCCTTCAGCGCCATATTGACCAGCGACAACTGCTCGGAAGCGTTCTGCACCTTGCCCTCGACAGCCTCGCTTTTTTCCAGAGCGTTTTCAACACCGGGCGAGGTCTCGCCGTCCAGCAGTTCGCTCTTGAGTCCGGCATTGACCGACGACAGATCATCTGCACATTCTTCGACAATGTCTTTGACACGCTCGCTCTGCCCCAGCACTTTGGACAAGGAATTGGCAGGTTGAGGACTTTTCAACAACTGTGCGATTTTGTCTTTTGGCATGCATCCCCTCGTCCTGTCGGCTGGTGAGATCAAGATCGGAAGCGTTTAACCCAGGCATCCAGATATTTCGGTATGCCTGCACCTGCCAGAAACATCCGGCACTCACAGCATGAAGAGTAGTCACCTGATCAACGAAACTCTGTACGCCGGCACGCTTAAGCATCCGCGCGATGCTTGTGGGCGACTGAAGTCGCCCNNCCCCGCGTTCTTCGCCAGCAACACTGCCGCCACCAGCCGGCGGGCGGCGAGGTCGTTGGCGCTGCGCTGGGCGCTGAGGTGGGTGGCCTGGGCGGTGACGACGTTGAGGAAGCTCACCGTGCCGGCGCGGTACTGGTTGAGGGCGATGGTTTCAGCCTCGGCTGCGGCGGCGACGGCGGCGGCTTGTTCGACGCCGGCTTCGTCCAGCAGGCGGGCGGCGGCGAGGTTGTCTTCGACTTCCTGGAAAGCCACCAGCACGGTCTGGCGGTAGGTGGCGACGGCTTGTTCCCAACTGGCGGCGGCCTGGCCGACGGCGGCTTTTTTGGCGCCGGCGTCGAAGATGGTGGCGGCGAGGGTCGGGCCGAGGGACCAGTAGCGGCTTGGCAGGGTGATCAGCTCGGCCAGGTCGGAGCGACGGAAGCCGCCCGAGGCGGAGAGGCCGAGCACCGGGAAGCGGGCCGCCTGGGCAGCGCCGATGGCCGCATTGGCCGCG
>NZ_SDKK01000013.1 GCF_008107625.1 Zoogloea oleivorans | reverse complement strand
AAAAACACTCCATCAAGCATTAAGCACTTGAAACAATTACCGATCCACAAGGCTTATACGGCCTTCATGATCACAAGCTGGCGACGCTCCTCCAGGCAGTCGTACTCTCCCGCCTGAAACTCACGGCAAATAAATGGCCGCCGTTCGTAGATGGTGCACAGCATGCTCTGGCGGTCCAGGGCTGCACACCAGCCGTCGTCGAGGCGACGCATTATCCAGCCGCCCCACGGATCCTGAATCGTGAACCTCGGTGGGATGTCGTCATCGCCCATCAGCATGACCTCCAGCTTGCAACAGCAGGCCCTGCAGGTGGCGCAGGTGACGCTTGTGTCACTGTCCGTACCGATATTGATGTCGTTTTCACTCATGCCGGGCAGTGTCCCACAAGCTTCCGCTTCGTATATCCATCTTCAGCAGCCTAGCGATCTACGCCATCATCTTTTGGCATCGCCATGCCCTAGGTCGCAAAGTTCGCTGCGGTGGCCGTGAGTATCCCCACAGTCTCAGTCCGCCTCGTCCTCTGGCGGATTGATCGGTAGCGTCATCATGAAGGTCGTGCCCTGGCCGAGTTCGCTCTTGACCTCGATACGTCCGTGGTGTCTTTCGACAATGCCCCATGCCAGGGAAAGGCCAAGGCCAGTCCCCTTGCCGACAGGTTTGGTTGTGTAGAAGGGCTCGAAGATGCGAGCCAGATCATCCGCCGGAATGCCCTTGCCGCTATCCGTTATGCTGACTCGTACCGAGTCGTCGCCCAGCTTTTCGGTGCGGAGGGTAATTTCCCCCTTGCCCTCGATGGCATGGGCGGCATTGACGATCAGGTTCATGAAGACTTGGTTGAGCTGGGAGGGCAGGCAGCGGATCTTTGGAATGTCTCCGTAATCTTTGGTCACCGTGCAGTGGTACTTGAGCTCGCTCCACACCATGTTGAGGGTCGAGTCGAGCCCATGGTGCAAATCTGCCAGTTGCCATTCGGCTGAACTGACGTGTGAATAGTCCTTCAGGTCGCTGACAATCTTGCGGACCCGATCGATGCCATCCCGGGATTCCTTGAGGAGATCGAGGGAGTCCTGCCGCAGATAATCGTAATCGACCGATTTCCGCAGGGCCCGGGCCTGCGCGAATGCTTCTGCCAGGGCCGGCTCGGCGGCACCCCGTTCATAGGCATCGATGATTGCGAAGGCGTCATGAAGATATGCCTCCAGGGCACCCAGATTTGAGCCGACGAAGCCGATCGGATTGTTGATTTCATGGGCGACACCGGCCGCCAACTGCCCCAGCGAGGCCATTTTTTCAGCCTGCATCAGTTGCATCTGGGCTTTTTCTAGGGCTTGTGAACCACCTTCCACCTTGTGCTTGAGGCGTTGGTTATTTTTGAACAGCATGTCCCGTGCGGCCTTGGCCTCAAGTTGCGCGCGTACGCGTGCCTTCACGATGGTGGCCCGGATTGGCTTGTGAATGTAGTCCGCCGCACCCATTTCGAAACCCCGCTGTTCGCTGCCTTCATCGGACAGGGCTGTTGCGAAGATGACCGGAATCGATTGTGTTGCCTCGTTGGCACGCAGGCGTCGCAGCACTTCGAAACCGTCCATGTCGGGCATCATGATGTCCAGCAATATGAGATCAGGCTGCGGCTCGGCGGCGGCCGCCACCAAGGCTTCGGTACCGCCACGGGCGGTACGTACCTGATAATGGTGCTCAAGTACGCCGCTGAGTACCAGCAGATTCACAGGCTCGTCATCGACGACGAGGATAAGGTTCATGTGTCTTTTGGCGTCCTGCGCACTGCTGCCCTTGTCGTCCATGATGGAGTTCCGCTGTTCGCCTGATCTTTATTGATTTGATTTTTTAACGATTTTATCGAATTTGCAAGTTGCAATGCGACAAAAAAGTATCTGATTCAATATGAAAAAATAACACTGCGGGCTCTCTCAATCCCGAGTGTTCAATCCGTAACGGAGAAACCGATGAATCTTCCCGCCCACCAAATGACCATGACCGTGCTGATGACGCCCGACATGGCGAACTTCGCCGGCAACGTCCATGGCGGTGCCATCCTCAAGCTGCTGGATCAGGTTGCCTACGCCTGCGGTGCCCGTTATGCGGGGTGCTACGTAGTGACCCTGTCGGTCGATCAGGTCATGTTTCGTCAGCCTATTCATGTGGGCGAACTGGTTACCTTTCTTGCTTCGGTGAATTACACCGGTAACTCATCCATGGAAATCGGCATCAAGGTCATTGCTGAAGAGATCCGCACCCAGGTCGTGCGCCACGCCAACAGCTGCTTCTTCACCATGGTAGCCGTTGACGAAGAACGCCGCCCGGTGAGTGTGCCGCCCCTGCGGCCTTTTACGCCCGATGAAAAGCGGCGCCACGGCGCTGCCCTGGCCCGCAAGGAGCTGCGCCGAGAACTGGAACTGCGCTACGGTGCGCTGCATGATGCCTCGGCTGTCGTGCCAACAGCCGAGGCATAGCACAGTCTCCTTGCCTGCTGCCTGGCCCCATCCGGACGGGAGTCGATATGCGATCAAGCTGTGCTTGTCGGTGTATTCCCGAAGATCAAGATGCTGCTGATACCCAGTTTTTAGGCATCACAAAAGATCTCAATCGATCAATGCCCCGGCTTATTTCCTCACATCTCATCCACAAGCTGTGGCCACACAGGGTGGGGATAAGCGGAAATCGTGGTTTCACTGCAGCATAAAATCCACTCGATGCGGACGGCCTGGAAGGTTCAGCGTCGTCACCGTTGCCGGGCTGCGCGCGATTACCTTGCCCGCTCGCAGTACCAGCAGGCGTGTGGCCCGCATGCGCAGGGCTTCGATCGGGTCGTAGGCCTGTAGCAGAACCAGATCGGCGCGGCAGCCGGGGGCGATGCCGTAGCCCTCTATGCCGAGGATCTGTGCGGGGGTTGCGGTGACGGCCTGGAAGCATGTGCGCATGCCGTCCTGGCTAGTCATCTGGGCCACGTGCAGGCCCATGGCGGCCACTTCGAGCATGTCGCCGCTGCCGAGGGAATACCACGGGTCCATCACACAGTCGTGGCCGAAGGCGACCGGTACGCCGGCGGCCAGCAGTTCGGGCACGCGGGTCATGCCGCGGCGCTTCGGGTAGCTGTCGTGGCGGCCCTGCAGGGTGATGTTGATAAGCGGGTTGGCGATGGCGGCGACACCGGCTTCGGCGATCAGCGGGAGCAGCTTGGAAACGTAGTAGTTGTCCATCGAGTGCATGGACGTGAGGTGCGAGCCGGCGACGCGTCCGCCGAGGCCGAGGCGTTGGGTGTGAAAGGCCAGCGTTTCGATGTGCCGCGACAGCGGGTCGTCGGACTCGTCGCAGTGCATGTCCACCGGCAGGCCGCGCTCGGCCGCCAGTTCGCACAGGATGCGCACCGATTCGGCGCCGTCGGCCATGGTGCGTTCGAAGTGGGGAATGCCGCCGACCACGTCCACGCCCATGTCGAGAGCGCGTTTCAGGTTGTCGAGGGTGCCGGGTGCGCGCAGCACGCCATCTTGTGGAAAAGCGACCAACTGCAAGTCCAGATATGGGCGGACCTCGTCCTTCACGTGGAGCAAGGCCTCGACGGCCAATAGGCGCGGGTCGCACACGTCCACGTGGGAGCGGATCGCCAGGAGGCCCTTCGCTACCGCCCAGTCGCAGTAGGTGAGGGCACGTTCAACCAGCGTTTCCTGGGTCAGCAGCGGCTTGAGTTCGCCCCACAGCGCGATCCCTTCGAGCAGGGTGCCGCTTTGATTGACGCGCGGCAGGCCGTAGGAAAGGGTCGCATCCATGTGGAAATGGGCATCCACGAAGGGCGGCGTGACGAGCTGACCGGCAGCGTCGATCGTTTCGCCGGCGGCGCCAGGCAGGGAGGCTTCCACGGCGGCAATGCGCCCGCTCGTGATGCCGATGTCGAGGCCGCGGCGGCCGTCGGGCAGACTGCAGTTGCGCAGGATCAGGTCGAACATGCTTTCATTCCTTTCTTGCCGGGACCGTTCCCCCGGGTACTATGCGCTCCGCGCAAAACCTGCTCACGGATGCCCCATGCCCACTTCCCTCTGGCTGCCCCGCCTGATTGCCCTCGCCACGTCCGCAGCCGAAGACGACGGTGCCCACGACATCCACCATCTGCACCGGGTCTGGCGCGTGGCGCAGACCCTGCTCGACGCGCATCCGGAGGCGGATGCGTTGGTGGTGCTGGCCGGATGCTACCTGCACGATACCGTGAATGTGCCGAAGGATCATCCGGACCGCGCCAAGGCTTCACAGATGGCTGCGCGGCTGGCGCGCCAGATGCTGACGGACGCGGGTTTTCCGGTGGACAAGCTTGATGCCGTGGCGCATGCCATCGAAGCGCACAGCTTTTCCGCGGCGATCACGCCGACGACCATCGAAGCGCAGATCGTGCAGGACGCCGACCGCATGGATGCCGTCGGTGCGGTAGGGCTGGCGCGCATGTTCTACACCGCCGGCCGCATGGGCTCGGCGCTGGCCCACCCGGACGATCCACTGGCAAGCGCTCGGGAGCTTGATGACACGGCGTTTTCGCTGGATCACATTGAAGTGAAGCTGGCCAGGTTGCCTGCCATGATGAACACTGCGGCCGCCCGTCGGCTTGGAGAAGAGCGGGTGGCGTGGCTGCGGGCGTTCCGGGCCGTGTTCGTGGCGGAATGGGGGGCCTCCATCCGGGCGTAACCTGCGCTTGGCTCGACACCATACATCGTCCACGATTCACCCGTTCAGGCCTGTCATGATCGGTGGACGGCGGGGGGCGTCCATGCTCGCCAATAAGTCACTCATCTGGCGCGCCCTGTGCCATTGCGCAGCCCTGTGGTCTGGATGTCACCATGTCACATGACCGCCCTGAACAAAGAACGAGACGCAGCAACTGCCCGATGAAGCATGACCTTCCTTCTTTTGCCGTACTCATCGATGCCGACAACGTCCGTATCGACACCATTTCGCTCATCTTGGAAGAAATAACCCGTCACGGCCGCGTAACTGTCCGGCGAATTTACGGGGACTTCACCACCCCGAACCTTGCCGGGTGGCGCACCAAGCTTGCCGAGCATGCCCTCCAGCCGATCCAGCAATACCGCAACACCACCGGAAAGAACGCCAGCGACAGCGCCCTCATCATCGACGCCATGGATCTCCTCCATTCCCGGCGCTTCGAGGGCTTTGGTCTGGTGAGCAGTGACAGCGATTTCACGCGGTTGGCCACCCGAATCCGCGAAGATGGGCTGTTTGTTTTCGGCTTTGGCGAAAAGCACGCCCCAAAGGCTTTCGTTAACGCTTGTGAGCGCTATATCTATGTGGAAAACCTGATCGCGCCGCCCCCGCTGGATAGCAGCGTGGCTGCGCCGGTTGCTGAAATTGTCGAGCCCGTCCCGTGCTCGGTGCCCGCCGTTGTCGCGCTGCTATCTGAAACCTTCGTCCCGGAAGCGCCGGCCAAGCTCGCCTTCAAGCCACCCACCCTGGCGGTAAAGATCCTCCTGAAGGCCTATAGCAACGTCGCCGACGAGCAGGGCTGGGCCATGCTGGGGCAGTTGTCGTCCTACATTCACGCCAATCATTCGGATTTTGACCCGCGAACCTACGGCTGCGCCAAGTTCATTGAACTACTCCAGAAAACGGAAGCCTTTAACCTCGATTTGCGTGCCCACAAGAACGGGCAGACCTATTTTTGTCGTCCAAAGAGTTTTGGCGCATCCGGTATTCCAGTCGCCGGGTTCAAACCCAGGAAACCCCTGGCTTACAGCGAGGTGCTGATCAAGGCCGTAACCCAAGCCACTGCGGCAAGCGGCTGGGCGCCGGTCGGCATGGTCGGGCAGCAGCTCAAGGCCCTGGGACGAACCGTCAAGGAGTCAGGGTGCGCGACGCTGACGGACGCGTTGACTGCGAGCGGAGTGTTCGAAGTGAAGGGAAAAGGCACCGCGCGGCACTTCAGGGTGAAGGGAAAAGTGACATCGGCAGGGCTTTAGGGCATGCATCAGCCCGTTGCTGCCCATTTTTTGAGCAGTGCCAAAAAAGCCTGCGGCATCAGCCCGTTGAGGCGCATCCCCACACCTTATCCACAGCCTTGACCACCTGCGGCGGGGATAAGGTGCGGGGCCTGTTTGTCAGACCTGCTCGATCCCGGCGAGCTTCCAGAAGCCGCGGTTTTCATCGACAAAGTGCCAGACTTCGTCGAGCGCTTCCGGGGCGGCGTCCGGGCCTTCGACGATGGTTCCGGTGTATTGGATGGACACCAGTCGGCGGGCGCCCTGATCGGTGACGTCCAGGACTTGCGGCCGCATCGAGACAACCGTTGTGTGCCCCGGTCCACCACGCTGGGTGATGTCCGCTTCGAGCTGCTGGAACAGCAGGTCGTCGACGCGGGTGCGCAAGAATGTCAGGTCGCCGCGGTTGTTGGCTTCCTGCAGTTCGTTGAAGGCTTTCAAGGCTAACTGTTCGATTGCCGTGTCGGCGTTGGTGGACGGCGCGCTGGCGCCAAACACGGGGGCATCGCTGGCCTTGAAGGAGCCTATCGGCTCGCTGCGGCTGGCGAATTGCGGGTGCCGGGTCGCCTGGTACTTCCGGAAGGCCCACAGGCCGCCACCGCCCAGGGCCAGCAGGCCGAGCAGGGAGCCGAACCCGAAGCCACCCGACGAGCTCTTTTCCGGCGATACGGGGGCACCTGCCTCGGAGGCGGAGCGTTGCATGTCACGCGATGCGCCCGAGTCCGAATTGCCCTGGGATGCGTTGCCCGGTGCCTGTGCTGGCGTCTGTGGCGAGTTGTGGTCGCCCATCATGTAGCCGGCTGCGGCGCCAACTGCAGCGGCCCCGGCAACCGTTCCCCAGCCGGGACCACTGCGTGGTGCGGCTGCCGGCGGTGCCGACGGCATGGGCGCGCCGCCGGCAGCCGCACCGGCGGGGGGCGGTGTGTTGCTGCGGGCCCGGGCCATCACGTCGGGGCGGGTCATGCCGCCGCTGTTGCCGTTACCGAGGCGGGAGGAGGGCGAACTGGTTGCCGGAGGCGTGGCCGATCTCGTCGTCATCGACGTGGAACGCCCGCCATTGCTGCTTCCCCCGAGCTTTGCTTCGCTGGCGAGGGGCAGGCCGGCCATCAAGGTGGCGAGAAGCATGGTCATGAGCTTTCGGCCGGGCTGGCGAGAGAGTCGTTTCATACGGGATTCCTTGTGGGTTGGAAGCAGACGGTGGGCATTGGATTCTTTCCGCATCATGGCACACCGTTTCGGGCCTGCCGTCCACCATCTTGTAAGCAGGCATTGCTTGCCGAAAATTCCAAGTGGTTTCGGATTGTTTTCGATCTGTTGGTACGTTGTCTCTTTTGACATAAATCAAAATGACAAAGATCTAAGTTCATTAACATAAGTGAGGTAAATGACATAAGACAAGAATTAAATTTCTTTAAAGGCATCCGCGGTACCCGTTTTCAACGAAACCCATGAATTGTCTCGCCTCCCCTACTAACGATCCTGTAAGCGGCTTTTTCCATTGGGGGCGCAGGTACTTTGATACAACCAACAGTCACTTTTTCATCATTGACGGCAATGTGGATAGCGAGTTGCTGGGTGAAGCCTTGCGAAAGGCTGTATGTGAATTCGGACTGCTTGGCGACACCCGACACAATTATGCCGGCATAACCCAGGATGCCTCTTCCCCGGTTCTGGATGAGTCGATGCATTCGGGAGCAATGTGTTTTTCGGATGCCGTGCTGCGCCGGACCTTGATGAGGCATGTGGCAGTGCATCCCACATCTGCTAGTCATCCCGTCCGTCTGCAATTAATTCGTTCCGCAGACAGCCAGCGTTGCTGTCTGCATTTGCTGATTTCCCATGAAGTGGCTGATGTCAAAAGCGGCCATATCTTCATGGCGCGTTTCATGGCGATTTACGCCACTCTGCGAGATTCATCGTCGGCGCGCCATGCCGGTGCCGGTTTTCCGGTGTGCTCCCTCGCCGATTCCCGCCCTGAATGGTTTGCGCGCAGAGCGCTGCTGCACCGACGTAGCCGTGCCTATGTGGACATTGCGCGTCGAATGCTCAGCGTTGATCGGAGTTGCCTGCGCGGTAGCACCAGTGCATCGGGAGGCAACGACTTCTTCCATCAGGTTCTGCCCGAGGACTTGCAGCAAGGTTTGCGGATAGCCGCGCGCCGGCATGGTGTCACCCTCAATACGCTGTTCTCCGGGGCGCTGGTGCGCTACCTGGACAAGCATCAAGGCCATTCCGGGCGGAGCGTGACCTATTCCTTTGCCCTGAGTCTGCGCAAGCTTCTCGGGTCCGAGCATGCCGAGGCTTTCAGAAGCTATATGGTCCCCTGCACCGTCCGGCTTTCTCCGCCAGCAAGTTCCCGGGCGCTGCTGCAGGACCTTGGCCGGCAAACCGGATATCTGCGTACGGATGGTCTGGCCCTGGAATTGGGGCGCATGGAAAACGCGGTGGGGCTGTATCGAGATGGACTGCCGGGATTCGTGGTTCGCTGGGTGATGAAACGAACCCAGGGAACCAATATTTTCTTTTCCAATCCCGGGGTTATCGAAGAAGACTTTTCCTGTTTTGGAACGAAAAGCCTCCCGATCACGGACAGCCTGACGGTGGGCTGTCTCGTCCATCCCTATGACCTGATGTTCTATACCAGCACCTTCGGCGGCAAGACGCAGCTGGATGTTGTATTCCGGTCGAGCTGTTTTGGCGACATCGAAAAGGATTTCGTCACGCCCCTCATTGCCGAACTCCGGAAAATTATCGATAGCCACGATTGAAATAATGTCCGGGCTGTTCCCGGTCAAGTCATTGCAACGGTTTTAAAAGGATCAGCAAATCCATGAGCAAGCAGTCGAGCGGCCGGGTGGTCGTGACGGGATATGGCGCCTTGTGTGCCCTTGGCAACAGTGTCGATGAAATCTGGACATCCATCGAAAACTACAAGGTCGGTTATCGGCGGGTCGAATATCCCGGCGCCCCGATTGTCGCCAAATTTTTTGGTGTCATGGATAACAAGCCACCGCGCAAGCCGTTTTCCAAGGCAATTCTGAAGTTTCTCCCCGAGTTCGCCAAGCTGGGCCTGTCTGCGGCGGCAGAAGCCATTCACATGGCTTTCGGGGAAAAAGCCAACCTGGACGACTTCTGCAGCCCCTTCGAGCGCGGCGTCATCTTTGGTACCGGCTGGGGCGCCCAGGATGAATCCACCATCCAGAACAACGCCTTCCGTGAAAATGGTTCCGCATCGCCGTTCTCCAACCTGCTGGTCATGCCCAGCGTCGGAACGGCTGCCATTTCGATGCAGTGGAACCTGCGGGGCTACCAGAATACGCCCGTCGCCGCCTGCGCCACAGGCAGCATTGCCATCGGTGATGCTTGTGAAGTGATCCGTTCCGGCCGCGCCAAGTTCATGTTGGCCGGCGGTGGTGAAAGCATCCGGGAGGGCTTCGGCGTCTGGAGTATCGATGCCCTGCGGGCCCTCAGCAAGGAGCAGGAAAGCCTTGAGAAGGCGTGCTGTCCCTTCAGCCTTGATCGTAATGGCTTTGTCCTGTCCGAAGGCGCTGCCGTCTTGTGCCTGGAGGACTACGAGTTTGCGAAGGCCCGGGGAGCGCGGATTCTTGCCGAGGTGGTCGGCTATGGAAACTACTCCGATGCCAGCGACATTACCTCGCCGGCCGAGGATCTGCTGGCCCGTACCATGACCATCCGCACCGCCTGCACCCAGGCCGGCATTCCCGTGGATGCCATCGAATACGTCAATGCCCACGGCACCTCAACGCCCCTGAACGATCTCAATGAGACCAGGGCGCTCAAGCTGGCCCTGGGCAATGCGGCCTACCACACGCCGATTTCCAGCACCAAGTCCTATACCGGTCACCTGATTGCAGCGACCGGCGCCATCGAGTCGATTTTCACCATCAGGACGATCGAGACCGGCCTGATGCCGGCCACCATTCACCTGAACAACCCCGATAGCGAATGCGATCTGGACTACATTCCCAATGAGCATCGCAGGAAGAGCGGCATCCGTTATGCCCTCAATCTCAATTACGGGTTTGGTGGTTCAAACAGCGCCCTCGTTTTTGCGTCAGCGAATTCATGAATCCGCTGTATTTTGGTGCGGAGGCCGCAAAGGCCTGGGCTGCGTTTTCGGGGGATTACAACCCCATTCATTTCGATCCGCAATTCGCTCGCAACACCATCGGCAGTGAAGGCACCGTGGTGCACGGCATGCTGGCCATGCTGGGTCTCAAGCAGGCCAGCGCCAGGGCCGACTGGCCCGAGGAAGGCTGGCTGCAATGGACGGGCATGCTCAAGCAGGCCATGCCCGGCAATGTCGGCTATACGCAGGAAGTCAATGCTACTGGGCCTGGCTCCAAAATCCGTTTCAAGCTCGGCTGCGCTGATGGGCAGGGAAAGAATATTCTGGGAAATTGCGCAGAAGTTGACTTCGACAGCCATCGCTATATGGAGCCACCCCGCTACAGCATTGCAGCGGAGGACTTCCGGGGCCGTCTGGCCAGCTTTTGCAGGGACTTTCCGGACGTGCACTGCGCATGGATTGCGCTGGATGCCCTGATGTTTGCGGAATACATCCAGAAGCACTCCATCAATACTTTCCGGGACGACATCATCCGTCGCTTCGGCCCGGAAATGGAGCTGGATTTTGGCAGATCCTCGATGCTGACCATGCAGACGCATCACCGGGACACTTTCCGGAGTCGACTGCTGAAGGATCTGAGCGAGCTGCAGCTGGAGCGCATTGATTACGACATTCGCAAAATAGACGAAATCATGACCGCCGACTCCCTGTTTGCGACGATTGATATTCCGGTATGGCTGGATGGCGACCTGTCCCTGGTCGTCCAGATTGGCCTGATGGCCCGCAAGAAAACCTGAACACATCACTACGAGGAAACAAGCATGAGCAGCGTATTTGAATTCCTGACCAACGAAATCGGTGACCTGGTGGATTTCGAAGTGGAGAACATGCACCCCGAAACCACCCTCATGGAACTCGAGCTGGACAGCCTGGACTACGTCTCGCTCCAGGTCTCCATCAAGAAGGCCTACGGCTTCGAGCTGAACTTCGATGACCTGGCCGCGGGCAAGATCAAGACTTTGGGCGAATTCTGCGATTACGTCGAGAGCAGTACCGTAACTGCCTAATTCAACCGGAGAACCCAAAATGAGTGGATTGGAAACCGTCGTCAAGTTCAGCTATCTTTCCGACGAAAACCGGTGGGATGCCAACCGCTACAATTTCGACTGGCTGCCGGAACTCGATGAGCATGACCGGGAGATCATCCGGCTGCTGGATTGCCTGCGGGATGGCGAATTCTCGGGCCAGGCTTCTGCTGCCCAGTTTCACGACCTGATGATTCAGGCCAAGGCGGCCGGTTACACCGATGATCTGGTCGCCGACTGGTCGCCGCTGTTTTCCTACATGAACGTGATCGTTTATGAAGAAATGCGCCATGGCCTTGCGATTGGCCTGATTCACCAGTACGTCACCCAGGGCAATACGAGTTTCATCGCCGACATGAACGTCCGGGAATTCGGCAAGCGCTATATCTGGTGCTACGAGGAAAGGCGCTACTGGGATCTTTACAGCTACATCCTGAGCCATTTGTTTTCCGAGGTCATCAACACCGAGCTTTATCGGGACGTGGTCACCCGGATTCATCATCCGGGACTGAAGGAAGTCCTGGCCAATGTGCGTAACGACGAGGCCCGCCATATTGCGGCCTGGACCGCGCTGGTGAAGGATTTGCTGAATGCCGACCCGGAGCACAAGGTGCGGGCCCTGGCCTCGCTCCAGTGCGGCCTGACCCACCACAATGCGATGGTGCATGAGACCTATTTTGAAGGTCTCAACAAGATGCTGCCCTTGTTCATTTCGGAGCCGAAGAACAAGCTTGGCCCCATCAAGCGAATCTCCAAACAGAAATACCGCATCCTGCTGGAGCTGTTCGGCGAGGACAATCCCTATTCCGAAAGTGACGTCCAGCAAATTCACCTGCAATACCTGGGCAAGGCTGCCGGCCATACGCGGGCCAGATATTCTGAAACAAGTCCCGGCAATATCGAGTTCGTCAGCTGATCCGGCGATTCCGTCCTGACGACCGGAAGCCGATTTCCGGTCGTCCTCTTTCTATTCCTTTGCCGGCAGGCGATGCCGACCTGTCTGCGCCGGGTCGCCGGGATTGGTCCGGCGTGGCGCGCCCATTTTGAAGGATTGATTATCGTGAGCAAGGCATGGGTTTTTGTTTCCGGCGGCAGCCGGGGCATAGGCGCTGGCGTGGTGAAGGCGCTGGTGGACGCCAATTATTCGGTTGCTTTCACCTACGTGGCGTCGGATGACGCCGCCCGCGCACTCGAAGATGCGCTGGGCAATGAAGACAACTGGTGCCGGGGCTACAAGTGCGACATGGGCAACCAGGAGTCCGTGGACCAGCTGGCCGCCGAACTGCAGGCGGTGCATGGTGCTCCCTATGCCATCATCAACAATGTCGGCATCACCCGGGATGCCCTGATGCTGCACATGAGCGCCCAGCATTGGGGGGAGGTGATTCGCAACAATCTGGATTCCGCCTATTACGCCACACGTGCCTTCACGACAGGCATGATCGAGCGGGGCGACGGCTGCATCGTCAACATGAGTTCGGTGACGGGCATCAAGGGCAATCCCGGGCAGGCCAATTATGCCGCCACCAAGGCGGCGCTGATCGGCATGACCCGCTCTCTGGCGGTCGAGCTGGGTCGCTTCAACATCCGCGTCAATTCCGTTGCCCCCGGCATCATCGCCACCGAAATGACGGCCAGTCTCACCGACCAGCAAGTGCGCAAGATTGCTTCCCAGGTTCCCCTGCGTCGTCTGGGCCGTGTCGATGAAATTGCCGCGACGGTGACATTCCTGTTGAGCCGGGGCTCCTGTTACACCACGGGCCAGACCTTTGTTGTGGATGGTGGCCTTAGCGCCTGAATTCCGGTTGTGGCCAACGGGTCTGCGCGCAACATCCCGGCCCGTTCTCCTGCCGCCTTTATTGATAGGAATACCGCATGCTCGACACGCTACCCGAGAATCTGATTTTCTTGACCGGAGTTACCGGGGCTGTAGGAACGGAACTGCTGCCCAGACTCCTCCAGCGTTACCCTCACGCAACGATTGTCACGCTGATTCGTGGCAAGGATCAGGCCGATGTGGAAGCCCGGCTGACCAGCAGCATGGCCTTTGCGGAAGCCGGCACCGATCAGCGCAAGCGCATCGTGGCGCTCAAGGGCGATGTGAGTCAGCCATCCCTGGGGTTGGATGAACCGGTTCTGGCCCTGCTGGCGCGCAAGACCGGGCAGATCTTTCATCTGGCGGCGAATGTCCGTTTTAACGCGGGGCTGGAAGAGTCTCGCCAGGCCAATGTGGAAAGCACGCGCGCCATCCTGCGCTTTGCCCGCAACTGTCACCTGAGCCATCCCGGCGGCGTGCGCCTGAACTACATTTCCACGGCCTATGTGGCGGGGAATCGTCGCGGCCCCCTGCTGGAGCGCGAGTTGAACTGCGGCCACACCTTCTGGAACTCCTACGAGCAAAGCAAGATGGAGGCAGAGGAACTGGTCCGTGCCGCCGAGCCGGAGGTGCCCATCACCATCTACCGCCCGAGCCAGATCATCGGCACCGCCGAAGCCGGCAAGGTGCGCAAGCTGTTCGGATTCCTGGAGTTTCTGAAGCTCACCTGTACCGGCAAAATCCGTTTGCTGCCAGCCTCGCCGGAAACGCGTACCGACATGATTCCCGTCGATTATGTCTGCGATGCGATTGCCTATCTGAGCGGGGAGAAGGATACCGTCGGGCACACCTACCATCTTGCCGCCGGCCTGCAGCGCAGCACGTCCCTCGGCGAGGTCGTCGAGATCGCCTACCGCATCCTGCAGGAATACGCGCCGTCGGAGCAGTTGCCCAAACGCCCTGAATTCATCCCCGTCGATGTCTTCGAGCAGCACGCTGTGGATGGCAAGGTTCACAAATCCTTCAGCGGTCTGCTGCAGCTTTATCAAACCTATATGTCCTATGAGCGGGACTTTGAAGTGGACGCCACCATGGCACGACTGGCGCGGGGCGGCATCGTTCTGGCGCCGATGAATGACGTCGTTCATGCGAGCGCGCTGTATGTGGTCAGGCAGCACTTCGGCATCCCCGACCCCGTTCCGGCCTGAGTCTCCCCGGACCACTTCCCCTGAAAGGGCCCACTGCCGATGTCCCATTCCCCCTCCGAGGTCGTTCAGCCCCTTGTCCGCCTGCGCCATGTACGCCGGCACTTTCTGCTCGGGGAAACCCGTGTGGAGGCGCTCAGGCAGGTTTCCCTGGACATCCACAGCGGCGAATTCCTCGCCGTCTGGGGGCCTTCGGGGAGTGGCAAGTCAACCCTGATGAATGTGCTGGGCCTGATCGATGCGCCAGATGACGGCGAGGTGTGGTTCGACGGTCAGGATACCCGTCAGCTGGATGACAATGCCCTGACCGACTTCCGGGGCCAGAAAATCGGTTTTGTCTTCCAGAGCTTCAACCTTGTGCCGGTCCTCTCGGCGCTGGAGAACGTCGCGCTGCCCTTGCAGATTCAAGGCCTGCCTGAACGGGAGGCCCGTCAGCGGGCGGAGGGCGTGCTGGCGGAGGTGGGCCTGGAGCGCTTCCGGGACTCCCGCCCGGACTGTCTCAGTGGCGGCCAGCGGCAGCGTGTGGCGATTGCCCGGGCGCTGGCGATCCAGCCCCGACTGGTGATTGCCGATGAGCCCACCGCCAATCTCGACTCCGAAAACGCCAGCATGATCGTTAGCCTGATGCGCGAACTCAATCGCAGGAAGGGTGTGACTTTCGCCTTCACGACCCACGATCCCCGCCTGCTCGAGCACGTCGATCGCAAGATCCTGCTGCGGGACGGCAGCGTCGAAAGCGACGAGGTGTCGGCATGAACACCTTCAAGCTCGCCGTGCGCGGTCTGACCCGCAACAGCCGGCGCAGTCTGGTCACGCTGCTGACCATTGCCTTCGGGTTTGCCGCCATCAGCCTGTTTGCCGGCTACACCCACAACGTTTACGAAGGCCTGGCCAGGCAAGCCATTCATGGCGGTCTGCTGGGCCACCTGACCCTGCACAAGCGCGGGATGGACACCGAAGGCAAGCTCGACCCCGAACGCTATCTGCTGACCGGGCCGGAGGTGGAGAAGGCGCGCAGGATTCTGGCCGACGAGCCGCATATCCAGTTGGTGGCGCCTCGCCTGGGGTTGAGTGGCCTGCTCAGCAACGGCAAGTCGAGCACCATTTTCATTGCCGATGGTATCGAACCCCGGGCCATGGAAGTCATCCAGGCCGGGCTGTTGTCGCTCTCCAATATTCGTCCGGAAGTCCTTGCTGCCTATCTCAAGAAGCTCAACCCCCAGCGCCCCGAGGAAGTCGAACTCGCTTCGGGGCTGGCCGAACTGCTGCATCTGCCCCGCAATGCCCAGGCCGCCATGCTGGTCAGCACGGTCTCCGGGCAGGCCAATGCGCTGGATGTGAGCGTGGGGGGCACCTTCGACACGGGCAATGCGGGCACCAACGACAAGCTGGCGCTGATGACGCTGCAACTGGCCCAGACACTCTATGACGTGGACGGCGGCGCCGACCGCCTGACCCTGTTGCTCGACGACGTGGCCCTGACCGATGACTACGCCGTGCGTCTGGCCGAGAAGCTGAAGGCAGCCGGTCTACCCCTCGAGATCCGCACCTGGAAAGACCTCTCGGACTTCTACAAACAGGTGCACACCATGTTCAACATGATCTTCGGTTTCATCTTCAGCATCGTGCTCACCGTGGTGGTGATGAGCGTTGCCAATTCGATGGGCATGACGGTGATCGAACGTACCCGCGAAATCGGCACCCTGCGTGCCATCGGCCTGCGGCGCAGCGGCGTGGTGCGGCTGTTCGCCACCGAATCCCTGCTCCTGAGCCTGACGGGCTGCCTGCTTGGGCTGCTCATCACGGTCGCGGTACGTGCCGGGGTCAATCTGGCCGACATCTCGTATGTTCCTCCCAGCAGCACCTCCCCGGTTCCGCTCCTGGTGGATCTGGACCTGCCCCGCATCGCCTTCACCTTCGTGCTGATGCTCCTCGTGGGCGGGCTGGCCGCCTGGCTCCCGGCGCGCCGGGCCGCTGTCCGCCCCGTTATGGATGCCCTTGGCCACAATTAGGAATGCACATGTCTCCCAAGGTTTTCGCGCTTGCCGGTCTGTTCTTGCTGGGCTTCGGCTCATGTGCCCTGGCCACCCCCGATGCCCAAACCCTGCTGCAGCGCACTGACCATGCCCGCGGTGGCGGCCTGCCCGGCATCGTCTGGGAAATCCAGCTCGGCTCCAGGGAAGGGGAGCGTGCTGAAGAGCTGCAGCGTCTGGTGGTCAAGGCGGTGGACAACGCCAGCCTGGCCGAAACCCTGGAGCCACCGCGTTCCCGGGGGGCTCGTCTGCTCCAGGTGGAGCGCAACATGTGGCTTACCCGTCCGGGCCTTTCCAAGCCGATCCCCATCTCGCCCCGGCAGCGCATGAGCGGCCAGGCCGCCAATGGCGATATTGCCGCCACCAATTACGCCGCCGACTACGAGGCCCGCTTTGATGGAGAGGAAGCCCTCGACGGCGAGGCCTGCGCCATTCTCGAGCTATCCGCCCGGCACAAGCGCACCACTTACGACCGGATACGTTACTGGGTGTCCCACAAGCGCCAGGTGGGGCTCAAGGCCGAGTTCTATTCGCTGGGCGGCAAGCTGCTCAAGACGGCCCGTTTCGAGTATGGCAACACCATCAGCTTTGAAGGCCGGCGGATTCCCTTCGTGAGCCGGATGAACATTCGCGATGCCCTGAACGACAGCGAGACGCGCATGGACTTTCGCGAGGTGAGGGCCCAGAAGGTGGGGCCTGAAACCTTTGATCTGGGGCAGATCCAGTGACAGCGCGCCGGCACATTTTCGTGCTGGCGCTCCTGCTGGCCGGACTGACGGAGAGCGCCCGGCCGGAGGGCTGGAAGACGGAGGCCGACGCGAGCGTGTATGCCTACGCCGGCAGCACGCAGCCCCACGCCCACAGCGTACTCAACCCGGACAACCGGATCGCCGGGATTGCCCGGAGTCGTGTCGACACCGAAGTGCGCATTGGCTTACGTGCGGAAAGTGACAGCCTGCGCCTGAGCCTGCGTCCCATCCTCAGTCTGTATCAGGCCTCCGGAGACACCGGCCAGGAGGCCTACCTGAGTCAATGGCAGTTGCGCTGGCGCACCAGCCCGACGAGCCAGCTGGCGGTCGGACGTGACCTGCTCACCTGGGGCCCCGCCCAGTTCCGGTCGCCGTCCAACCCCTTCTATTTCGACAGCGGCCGCAGCAACCCCATGCGCGAACTGTCCGGTGTGGATGTGCTCAAGTTCAGCTGGACGCCCGATGTGCTGCACAGCGTTCAGCTGGTTCGCCTGACTGGCAGCGGGCATCGGCAGCCCTGGCTCGCCTCCCGGGACGATGGCTGGCTGCTCAAGGCCGACTGGCGCAACGATGGCCGTGCCGCCGGCCTGGCGATCGCGCACAGCCCGGAACGCGCGCCTTTTTATGGTGCTCACGTCCAGTACAGCCCCAGCGATGCATGGCTGTTATACGGGGAAGTCGGCAGCGGTAGCCGGGATCAGGCCTTGAAGCCACCCAGGAACCCCGAGCAGCCCTTCGAGGTGCAGGCCGAATCTCCCCGCCATACCCGGCAGTTGCTGGGCGCCAGTTATTCCCTCGACAACGGCCACAGCCTCAGTCTCGAATATCTGCACAGTGGCGATGGCTATTCGCGGGATGCCCTCCGTGCCTATTTCAAGCATGCCGCTGCCGCGTCCCTGTCTGCCCCGGGCGGTGCCCAGACCCTCGGTCTGGCCCTGACCGCTGCCCCGCCCTTGCTGGGCCGGGATTACCTGCATCTGGTCTGGCAGAACAGTCTGCTGGACGAGCAGGGCTACTGGCGCCTGATGCTCACCCGTAGTTTCACCGACAACAGCCTCCAGGCCAGCGGCTATGCTGAAATCCCTGCAAGCTCCCGGCTGAGTGTATTTGCCCTCGGTACGCTGCCCGCAGGTCACCGCCAGAGCGAGTTCGCCGCCCTGATCGGCTACAGCCTTACCCTCGGTATCAAGCTGGCGCTTCCCTGAGTGATGCAGACGGGCGGAGGCGTACAGCTCGCGGCATGGTCTTCCAGCCACTTCAGCAAGGTTCCGTAGAGCGCCCCATTTGATCTTGCTCATCGGCAGATCGGGTCGGCTTTGATGCCATCAGTGTCTCGACCAGTTTGCCTACCGGCTCGCGCCAGTCGCCCCGCTGTGTTTGCCGGAACAGGCGCATGCCCGGATACCAGGGGCTGTCGTCGCGGCCGTGCAGCCAGCGCCAGTCGGTCTTCCGGGCCGGCAGCAGGAGCCAGCACGGCACGCCGAGGGCGCCGGCGAGGTGGGCGGGGGCGCTGTCAATGCTGATCAGCAGGTCGAGCCGGGAGAGCAGGGCGGCGCTGTCGGCGAAGTCGGCGATGGCCGGGGCGAGGTCGGTGAGGGGCAAGCCCGGCGGCAGGGGGCCGGCGTCTTTCTGCAGGCTGAAGAAGCGTACGCCGGGGATCGCCCACAGGGGCGCAAGGACCTCGAGGCCGGGCAGGGAGCGCTCGGCGTCGTTGCTGTGCAGCGGATTGCCGCGCCACACCAGGCCGACCTTCAGGCCGTTGCCGGCCAGCAGCGGGGCGAGACGGGCCACCCGGGCCGGGTCGGGATGCAGGTAGGGCACATCGGCCGGGATGGTCTCCAGCGTGGTGCCGGCGTGGAGCGGCAGGCTGAGCAGGACGGTCCAGTAGTCGTGAGCGGCGAGGCGGGGCAGGGCGTCGGCCTGGCTGATCACGGTGTCGGGGCCGGCGAGGGTTTGCAGCAGCGCGGTCTGGCTGGGGCGGCACACCAGCGTGACCTGCGCGGCACCCCGGGCCTTGAGCCAGGGCAGGTAGCGGCAGAACTGGATCTCGTCGCCGAGGCCCTGTTCGGGCAGCACGATGATCGACTTGCCGGCCAGCGCTTCGCCCTGCCAGTGGCGCAGGCCGGCGGCGGCAATCGGGTCGGGGCCGCTGGCTGGGTCGGCGTGTTCGGTGAGGCGCCCTTCGTGGAGCGGCCAGCCTTCGGTAAAGCGGCCCTGGGCGAGGAGCAACTGGCCGAGGTTCATCCGGGCCCTGGCAAAGTCCGGCTGCAGGGCCAGGGCCTGGCGGAAACAGGCCTCGGCTTCGGCCTCCCGGTGCAGGTCGGTGAGCAGCACGCCGAGGTTGGAGTGGGTGCCGGCGGCATCAGGCTGGTGGGCGAGGGACTGGCGGTAGGCGGCTTCGGCGGCGTCGGGGTGGCCCAGGCGTTCGAGGGCGATGCCCAGGTTGTTGCAGGCCGGGGCATCGCTTGGGTCGAGTGCGACGAGGCGCTGCAGGCAGTCGGCGGCACCCGCGTCATCGCCCAGTTGCAGGGCGCTCTCGGCGGCGATTTCCAGCAGCGCGGGGTCGTCGCCGGCGAGGGTCATCCCCATGCGGGCGATGCGCAGGGCGTCGGCCGGGGCGCCGTCGAACAGGCATTGCGCGGCCTGCGTTACGAAGGGGTTGTCCACGCGGGGTCTTTCTATAAAACAAACAATATTGTTCGTTTGTTGACCATGGTCAATGTAGGGTTTGGCGTGCTGGGCAGAATTGATTCACCGGCACTCAAGCCGGAATGATCCGGAGGAGACTAATCAATGAATGCACCCTGCGCAATCCAGCACCCGCGCGTATCACCCGAAAACCTCGGCGATCCGGCCACCTTCCAGCGTCTGCTGGCACAAGAGAAAGTGCCCGTCCCGGCCTTCCTCAAGCCGGCTCCGGCGGCCGGGCTGGGCGATGCCGATCTGGCCGTGGACCGCTATTTCTCGGCCGATTTCCACCGTCGCGAGATGGCCGGCATGTGGCCCCGCGTGTGGCAGTTCGTCGGTCGCGACGAAGCCATCCCGAACGCCGGTGACCATCTGGTGTACGACATCGGCGACCGCTCGGTCATTGTGATGCGCGGCGAGGACGGCGTGGTGCGCGGCTTCGGTAATTCGTGCCTGCACCGGGGCATCGCGCTGCGCCCCGAGGGCGGCCATGTCGAGCAGTTGCGCTGCCCCTTCCACGGCTTCACCTGGGATCTGGCCGGCGCGATGAAGAGCCTGCCGTGTTCGTGGGATTTCAAGCATCTGGAGCCGGCCCGCCAGGATCTGCCGCAGGTACGCGTCGAAACCTGGGCGGGCTTCATCTTCATCAACTTCGACAAGGACGCCGAGCCGCTGCAAAGCTGGCTCGGCGTGATGCCCGCGCACTTTGCCGACTACGGGCTCGATCGGGCGACCACCCTGCTGCACGTGCGCAAACGCATCCCGTGCAACTGGAAACTGGCCCAGGAAGCCTTCTTCGAATCCTTCCACGTGCGCGCCACCCACCCGCACATCATGACCTTCACGGATGACGTGGACAGCCAGTACGACGTGTTCAGCGACAACGTGGCGCGCTGCATCACCCCCATGTCCATCGCCAGCCCCAACCTGTCCGGTGTCACCGAGGCCGAGGTGATGCGCGACTGCATCGCCGCATCCGGGCGCATGTCCGACGCCAACGGCGCCGCCCACCAGCTGCCGGCCGGCATGACGGCGCGGGAATACATCGGCGAGATGAACCGCGAAGCCTACGCGGCGGCCTCCGGCGTCGACCTGTCGCAGGCGACCCTGGCCGAGCTGCAGGATGCCATCCTGTATTCGGCCTTTCCCAACTTCCAGATCTGGGCCGGCTACTGCGGCAACATCGTGTATCGGGCCATTCCCGACGGGCAGAATCCGGAGAGCTGCATCTACGACGTGATGGTGCTCGGCCGCCACAAGGCCGGCGAAGTCCGCCCGGCCGCCCCGGCCGTGCATTGGCTCAGCGACGACGAGCCTTTCAGCAGCGCCCCGGAGCTCGGCGCCCTCGGCCCGGTGCTCGATCAGGACATGCGTAACCTGCCGCACATGACCCGCGGCCTCAAGGCTTCGCTGACCGGCGTGGTGACCCTGGCGAGCTACCAGGAACTGCGCATCCGCGCCCACCACCACACGCTCGACAAATATCTGGCCGACTGATTTTCGGGGCTTGTCACTCGCCGGGGCTGTCGATATACTGCAAAAAAACAAACGGGACTGTTGGTTTTGTTTTGGGGCATCGGGCCCCGCCAACAGTCCCGTTTGCCGGACGAGCCGCCGGCTCCAGGGCTTCCCGTTACCAACCCAATCGAGAGGTAGGGCATGAGTGAGACAAAGCAACCCGGCAAGGCCACCTTGCTGGAGATCTACCGAATCGCGACCCTGATCAAGACGGCCGACGACCGCTTCATTGCGCTCATCAAGGCCGGCCAGATCGCGTCGCCGTATTACTCGCCGCGCGGCCAGGAGCTGATTCCGGCGGCCATCTCGGTGAGCCTGACACCGGCTGACTACGTGGTGACGACCTACCGGGGCATCCACGACCAGCTGGCCAAGGGCATTCCGCTGAAGCCCTTCGTGGCCGAGTTGTTCGGGCGCGCCACCGGCACCTGCAAGGGCAAGGGTGGGCCGATGCACGTCACCCACGTGGCCTCCGGCCTGCCGGTCACCACCGGCATCGTCGGCGCCGGCCTGCCGATTGCCAACGGTCTGGCCTGGGCCTCGCAACTGAAGGGCACCGACCAGGTCACGGTGGTGAACTTCGGTGACGGCGCCAGCAACATCGGTGCCTTCCACGAAGCCCTCAACCTAGCCGCCGTGTGGAAGCTGCCGGTGATCTTCGTATGCCAGAACAACGGCTACGCCGAGCACACCAAGTACGAATACGGCACCGGCGCGGCAACCATCGCCGACCGCGGTCTGGCCTACGGCATCCCCGGTGTCGAGGTGGACGGCAACGACGCCGTCGCCATGTGGCAGGCCGCCAGCACCGCCATTGCCCGCGCCCGTGCCGGGGAGGGCCCGACCCTGCTGGAAGCCAACACCTTCCGCTTCCGTGGCCACCTGATGGGTGACGACAGCCATTACATCGCCAAGGAAGAAATGGCCGCAGCCATTGCCGCCGACCCGCTGCCGCGCTTCCGCGCCTGGCTGATCGAGCAGGGCCACGCCACCGACGGCCAACTGGCCGACATCGAGGCCACCAATGTGGCCGCCTTCGAGGAGGCCGTCGAATTCGGACTGGCCAGCCCTTATCCCGATGTATCCGAACTCGACAAGGACGTCGTTGCCGAGGGAGTCCAAGCATGAGCGCCGTTCAAGCCAAAAAGATCAACATCGTCCAGGCCATCAACATGGCCCTCCACGACGCCATGGAGCTGGACAGCTCGGTGGTCGTCCTCGGTGAGGACATCGCCGACCGCGAAGGCGGCGGGGTGTTCAAGTGCACCGCCGGCCTGTCGGGCAAGTTCGGTACCGGGCGGGTCAAATCCACCCCGATCGCCGAGCAGGCGATTGTCGGTGCCGCCGTCGGTGGCGCGCTGGCCGGCCTGCGTCCGGTGGCCGAGATCATGCTGATGAACTTCACCACGGTGGCCATGGACCAGATCGTGAACCACGCGGCCAAGCTGCGCTTCATGACCGGTGGCCAGACCCACGTGCCGCTGGTGATCCGCACCACCACCGGCGCCGGCTTCGGCACCGGCGGCCAGCACGCCGACTACCTGGAAGCCTGGTTCGCCCACACCGCCGGCCTCAAGGTGGTCGCTCCATCGAACCCGGCCGACGCCTACGGCCTGCTGTTGTCGTGCATCTTCGACGACGATCCGTGCATCTTCATCGAGAACCTGCCCCTGTACTTCGTGCCCGGCGAAGCCCCGGTGCCCGGGCAGCGCGTGCCCATCGGCAAGGCCAAGGTGGTGCAGGAAGGCACCGACATCACCCTGATCAGCTACAGCAAGACGCTCCACGAGGTGATCGCCGCCGCCAAGGATCTGGCCAAGGAGGGCGTGTCGGCCGAAGTCATCGACCTGCGCACCATCTCCCCGCTGGACATGCCGACCATCATCGCCTCGGTGGCCAAGACCGGCCGTGCCGTGGTGGCCCACGAAGCCCAGGTGGATTTTGGCGTCGGCGCGGAAATCTCCGCCCGCCTGCACAAGGAGCTCTTCGGCACGCTCAAGGCGCCGGTTGCCCGAGTCGGTGCCGCCCGCTCGCCGGTGCCCTTCTCCAAGCCGCTCGAAAGCGCCTTCGTGCCGACCAAGGAACGCATCCTGGCGGCCATTCGCGAAACGCTCAAGTAAGCCGCAAGTCATTCCCAACCAAAAATCAAAGGACACGAACATGGCAACCGAAATCATTCTCCCCAAGCTCGGCTTCTCCGTGAATGAAGCCATCCTCACCGAATGGATGGTCGCCGACGGCGCCCCGGTGACCCAGGGCCAGCTGCTCTACACCATGGAAAGCGAAAAGTCGGTTCAGGAAGTCGAGGCCCCGGCCGACGGCACCCTGAAGATCATCAAGGAAGCCGGCGAGACCTACGAGGTCGGCACCGTCATCGGCGAGCTCGTCTGATGTCCGCCGCGCCCGACGCCAAGCCCGTGCCGGTGTGGCCGGCCACGCTGCCGCCGATGCCGGTGGTCGACTTCGCGCTGTTCGGCGAAGTCGAAACGGTGCCGCTGCCGCGCCACCAGAAGCTGGTGGCGTCCTTTCTGTCGCGTAACTGGGCACAGATTCCCCACGTCACCCACCACGACGAGGCCGAAGCCCCGACGCTGGACACAGTGCGCAAGGCGCTGGGCGAGCAGCTCGGCATCAAGCTCACCCCGGTGCCCTTCCTGATCAAGGCGGCGGTCAAGGCGCTGCAGGCCTTTCCGCGCTTCAATGCCTCGCTGGCGCCCAACGGTGACGGGCTGGTGATGAAGCATTACTTCCACATCGGTGTGGCGGTGGAAACCCCCAATGGCCTGGTGGTGCCGGTGATCCGCGACTGCGACAAGAAGTCGATCGGCGAAATCGCCCTCGAACTGGCCGAGAAGGCTGAGCGGGCACGCACCAAGGGCCTGCCGATCACCGAGATGTCGGGCGGCTGCTTCTCGATCAGTTCTCTCGGCAACCTGGGCGGCACGGGCTTCACGCCGATCATCAACGCCCCCGAGCTGGCCATCCTCGGCGTCACCCGCGCCGGCGAAAAACTCAAGCTGGTGGATGGGCAGGTGCGCAGCGTGCCGGTGATTCCCCTGTCCCTCAGCTACGACCACCGGGTGATCAACGGGGCCGACGCGGCCCGCTTCACCCGTTTCATTGCCGACGCCCTGGCGGATCCGGCAGCCCTGGCCTGACCTTTCGACAAGGAACAATAAGAACATGACCTCAACGGAAAGAATGAGCGCCATCCAGCAGACCTTCTCGCTGGAAGGCCGGGTAGCCCTGGTGACCGGCGCCGGTACGGGCATCGGCGAGCACTTCGCCCACGTGCTGGCGGCGGCCGGCGCCAAGGTGGCCTGCGTGGCCCGCCGCGTCGAGCGGGTCGAGGCGGTGGCGCAGGAAATTCGCGCGGCCGGCGGCGAAGCCTTTGGTTGCCGCATGGACGTTGCGGATCGGGATTCGATCCGCCTGGGCTTCAAGCAGATCGAGGCGCATTACGGGCCGGTGGACATCCTGGTCAATAACGCCGGCCTCGCCAACCCGACGGTTTTCCAGGAAATGTCCGACGAGCAATGGACCTCGCTCCTCGACGTCAATCTGTCCGGCCCCTTCTTTGCTGCCCAGGAAATGGCCAAACGCCTCATCGCCACCGGCAAGCCGGGCTCCATCATCAACATCGCCTCGATTCTCGGCCACCTGGCTTACCCGGCCTTCCTCAACTACGGTACAACCAAGGGCGCGTTGATTCACATGACCCGCTACATGGCGCTGGATTTGCTGCCTCATTCCATTCGAGTGAATGCGATTGCGCCGGGCTATTTCCCCAGCGAAATGACCAATCCATTTTACGAATCGGAAGCCGGCAAGAAGGAAATCGCCAATCTGCCGGCCAAGCGCCTGGGGCGTCTGGAGGAGCTGGATGGCCCGCTGCTGCTGCTGGCCAGCGAGGCGTCATCGTTCATGAACGGAAGCGTATTAACCGTGGACTATGGACACTCCGTGCGCTTGTCGTAGAATCCGGTCGCAATCAAGACGTTGAAGCATGAGGAAAACGCGTTCATGACCCGCGGCAAAAGTTCGCGGGCAGGAACCATCAGGGAAGCGGAAAGACGGTATGGCAGTGCAAGGCTGCCGGTTCGTGCATGGGCGCGGGCCACGTCTTTCCTGTGCAGTATCGACTTGCTCGTCAGGTCTGAGGGATACCGAAAATGATCGAAGACAACAAGCCAGAATCCTTGCTCGAGCCGGAAGCGGCGACGACGCGACGGGTCGAGCGACCCAAGCGGGACTCGGCCCGTACCAAGGCCGCCGGCGGTACCTGGCAGGCCGAAAAAAGCCTCGCCACACGCACCCAGATTCTCGACGCCACGCTTCAGTGCCTGGTTGAACTGGGCTACACCCAGACCACCACCGAAAAAATCGCCCTGAAGGCGGGGGTGTCGCGCGGCGCGATGACCCACCACTTCAAGTCGCGCGCCGACGTCTTCAAGGCGGCCGCCGAGTACATCACCGACCTGCGTGCCGTCGAATACGAGGACGCCTGCCGGCGTATCAAGCTGCCGCCCGGCAACCTCGCCACCTTCGAGAGCATGCTCGACACCCTGGTGATGCTGCAGAAGTATTACTACGCCCGTGCGTCCTTCATCGCCCTGCAGGAGCTGCAGCGCGGTGCGCGCACCGACAAGGTGCTGGCCAAGGTCATGCTGCCCCTCGAGAAGGCCCTCGACGAGAAGAAGAACGCCAGCATGCTCAAGCGCTTCCCATTCTGGGCCGACTACCCGCAAACCGGCGAAGTGCTGCGAGATCTGTTCTTCCACTCCCTCAAGGGCGTGGCGGTCAACCCGACGCCCTACATGCAGGGCGATCGTCTGCACCGCCTGCACCAGTTGCTCGCCTCGGTAGCCATGATGGAGTTCGAAAAGGCTTACGAGGCAGCCCACGGCGCCAAGGTGCCGCCGCAACCCGAGCCCGAAAAAAAGGAACGCAAGCCGCGCAAGGCGGCAAACGCCTGAGTTCGTGTTGCCGGTGTTGAAAAAGGGGCCTGCGGGCCCCTTTTTACATGCTTTCCCGTGGGTCGGACTTCCGTCCGACAGCGCTCGTTCAGCCAGCCGAGTTGGACTGAAGTCCGACCCACGGGAGCGTTCCTGAAATTTCCGAGGAAGTGCTTTACCGCCCGTTCTTTTCATGTACTATAACAAACAGGATTGATTGTTTTAGACATAAGAGGCCGGCCACGATGAACCTGGATACTTCCCCGAAACTCGCCTGCCCGGATCTGCTTCGGCTCGGTGGCGAGCACCCGGTCCTGCTGGGCAGCCGCTGCACCGATTGCGGCGAGGTGTATTTCCCCGCCAGTGAGGGCTGCACCCGCTGCTGCTCCACCGCCATGGAAACCTTCGCCCTCGGCAGTTTCGGCACCCTGTGGTCATGGACCATCCAGGGCTTCCAGCCCAAGTCGCCCTACAACGGCGGCGAAGCCGAGGCCGACTTCCAGCCCTACGGCGTCGGCTACATCGAGATGCCTTCCGGCGTGAAGGTGGAAAGCCGCCTGACCCTCGCCGACCCGGCGCAGCTGAAGATCGGCATGCCGATGGTGCTGGTCCTGCTGCCCTACCGCCAGGTGCCCGGCGAGGCGCCGGTTTACACCTACGCCTTCGCCCCCGCCTGAGCCCCCCGGAGAAAACCATGGACAACGAAGTCGCGATCATCGGCATCGGCATGCACCCCTTCGGGCGCACCGACGCACTTTCCGGCCAGCAGCAGGGCGCCCACGCGGTACGCGAAGCCCTGAAAGACGCGGGCATCGAATGGAAGGACGTGGGTGTGGCCTACGGTGGCAGCCAGGACGGCGGCAATGCCGACGCCCTCAGCAACCAGCTCGGCCTCACCGGTCTGCCCTTTGTGAATGTGGCCAACGGCTGCGCCACCGGCGGCAGCGCCCTGGCCAGCGTGATTGCCGCGATCCAGTCCGGCATGGCCGAGATTGGCGTGGCGGTGGGTTTCGACAAGCACCCCCGCGGCGCCTTCAACCCCAAGCCCAAGGACTGGGGCCTGGAAGACTGGTACGGCGAAACCGGCCTGATGCTGACCACCCAGTTCTTCGCCCTGAAAACCCGGCGTTACATGTTTGAGCATGGCATCACCGACGACGCCCTGGTGCGCATCGCCCAGCGGGCCTTCCGCAACGGTGCGCTGACGCCCCACGCCTGGCGTCGCCGCGAGCTGAGCTACGCGGAAATCGCCGAATCGATGGCGGTGAACCTGCCCCTGCGCAAGTTCATGTTCTGCAACCCGGCCGAGGGCGGCGCCGCCCTGGTGCTGTGCAGCGCCAAACACGCCCGCAAATACACCGCCAACCCGGTGATCGTGAAGGCCGCGGTAATGCGCACCCGCCACCACGGCTCCTTCGAAGTCTTCAACCCCGGCCTGGCCGCCCAGCAGTCGCCGGCGCCGACGGTGATGGCCTCCCGCGCCGCCTTTGAATTTGCCGGCGTCGGCCCGCAGGACATTGACGTGATCCAGCTGCAGGACACCGACAGCGGTTCCGAGTTGATCCACATCGCCGAAAACGGTTTCTGCGAACACGGCGAGCAGCAACACCTGCTGGCCTCCGGCGCCACCGACATCAACGGTCGCCTGCCCATCAACACCGACGGTGGCTGCCTCGCCAACGGCGAGCCGGTGGGGGCTTCGGGCCTGCGCCAGGTCATCGAAATCTGCACCCAGCTGCGCGGGCAGGCGGGGCAGCGGCAAGTGCCGGGCACGCCCCGGCTTGGCTACACCCACGTCTATGGCGCCCCCGGCGTCAGCGCCGTGACGATTCTTCAGGCCGGCTGACGGCCTCCCCATCGACAAAAATAACGGAGACAAAGACATGAACAAGCCCGAAGAGAAGTTTGTCCTGCTGCCCCAGGACAGCGCCGGCGATCCGGACGTTTTCCAGCAGCTCCTGAAGCAGGAAACCGTTCCGGTGCCCGACTATCTGGCCCCCTGCAATCCGGGTTTCAGTGACGACAATCTGTCGGTAGATCGCTACATCTCCCGCGATTTCCACCGCCAGGAAGCCGAGAAAATGTGGCCGAAGGTGTGGCAGTTCGTCGGTCGTGAAGAGCAGATCCCGAAGGCCGGCGACCACCTCGTCTACGACATCGTCGACGACTCGATCATCGTGATGCGTGGCGACGACGGCGTGATCCGCGGCTTCCACAACTCCTGCCTGCACCGTGGCCGCGCCCTGCGCACCAGCGGTGGCACGGTTGGCCAGCTCAAGTGCCCGTACCACGGCTTCACCTGGGATCTGAAGGGCAAGCTCGAGAGCATTCCCTGCGCCTGGGACTTCAAGTACCTGAAGAAGGAAGAGCAGAACCTGCCGGAAGTGCGCGTCGAGAGCTGGAAGGGCTTCGTCTTCATCAACATGGACCCGGATGCCAAGCCCTTGCTTGAGCACCTGGACGTGCTGCCCGAGCACTTCCGCGACTACGCCTTCGAGCGCTCGGTGATCATCGCCCACGTGCAGCGCAAGGTGCCGGTGAACTGGAAGGTGGCGCAGGAAGCCTTCATGGAATCCATGCACGCCCACGTCACCCACCCGCAGCTGCTCACTTTCACCGGCGACTGCGACAGCCAGTACGACATGTACGGCGACAACATCAGCCGCAGCGTCACCCCGATGGCGGTGCCCAGCTCCCACACCAAGGGTGTGGTCGAGCCGCTGGTGCTCCACGACATTCTCGAAGAATCCGGCCGCATGGCTGATTCCGACGGCGACGCCCACAAGCTGCCCGAAGGTCAGACCACCCGCCAGTACATCGGCGAGCTGAACCGCCGCATCTTCGGCGAGGCCTCCGGCCGCGACCTGTCCCATGTCACCCTGGCCGAACTGCAGGACGCCATCCTCTACTCGATCTTCCCGAACACCCAGATCTGGTCCGGCTACTGCGGCAACATCCTTTACCGGGTCATCCCCGACGGCGACAACCACGAGAGCTGCCTGTTTGACGTGATGCTGCTGTGGCGCCACAAGGAAGGCGAAGTGCCGCCGGCTCCGGCGCGCTTCAACCGTCTGCCGGACGATCAGCCCTTCTCGGCGGCTGCCGAACTGATGGCCCTCGGCCCGGTGTTCGACCAGGACATGCGCAACATGGTCGCCATGACCAAGGGCATGAAGGCCTCGAAGAAGGGCGCCGTCAGCCTGGCGAGCTACCAGGAAAGCCGCATCCGTCACCATCACCTGACCCTCGACAAGTACCTCGGCAGCGGGAGCGCCAAGTGAGCCTGAATACCCAATGGCGCCTCATCGCCCGCCCGGAGGGCGAGGTGGGCCGCGAACACTTCGAAGTCACGCACCTCGCCCTGCCCGAGCCGGGCCCGGGCGAGGTGCGGGTCCGCAACCTGTACCTGCTCATCCCGCCGTCGATGCGCCTGTGGATGAACGCCAAGGAAACCTACTTTCCGCCCCAGCCGCTGGGCGAGGTGATGACCGGCATCACCCTCGGTGTGGTCGAGTCGTCCCGCGACCCGTCGCTGGTGCCCGGTGACTACGTCAATGGTCTGGGCGGCTGCCAGGAATGGTCCATCGCCCCGGCCGGCCATCTGCAGAAGCTCGCCCCGCGCCCCGGCGTGCCGCTGGCCGCGTATCGCTCGGTGCTCGACGTGCAGGGTCTCACCGCTTACTGCGGCCTCACCGAGATCGGCAAGCCCAAGGCCGGCGAGACCCTGGTGGTCACCGCCGCGGCGGGCAGCGTCGGCTCGCTGGCCTGCCAGATCGGCAAGAAGCTCGGCCTCAAGGTGGTTGGCATTGCCGGCGGCCCCGAGAAGTGCGCCTGGCTGCGTGACGAGTGCGGCATCGAGCACGTCATCGACTACAAACACGACGACGTGGCGGCGCGCCTCGACGTCCTGTGTCCGGACGGCATCGACATTGCCTACGAGAACGTCGGCGGCCCGGTGATGGACATGCTCATCGAGCGCCTGCGCTTCAAGGGCCGGGTGGTGCTGTGCGGGCTGGTGTCGAGCTACAACGGCGGCGTCACCCAGAACACCGCGTCGCTGATGACCCTGGTGAACAAGGCCGCGCGCATGGAGGGCTTCCTGGTCAGCGAATACCTGCATCGCTACGAGGACGTGGTCGGCATCCTGCAGGACTGGGCCGCCGAGGGCAGCCTGAAGTACCAGATTGAAGTGCTGGATGGTCTCGACAGCATCGTCGAGGCGATCGGCCGGGTTTTCCACGGCAAGAACCGCGGCGTCCAGCTGGTCAAAATTTGCGACGAGAGGTCGGTATGAGTGAACAACTGCGCGCGCGCGCCGAGACGCTGCGGCAGGAGGTGCGTGATTTCTACGCCACCGTGATGCCCGCCGAGCTGCGCGACAAGGCCCACCGCCACCAGGTGCTGAGCAAGGAAGACTACGTCGGCTGGATGCACCTGCTCGACAAGCAGGGCTGGTCGGTGGCCCACTGGCCCGAGGCCCTGGGCGGCAAGGGTTGGTCACCGCTCGAGCGCTTCGCCTTCGAGGACGAGCTGGCCCGCCTGGGCTGCCCGTGGGTGATTCCGTTTGGCGTCAAATACGTGGGTCCGGTGATCTACGCCTTTGGCACCGACGCGCAGAAGCAGCGCTTCCTGCCGGGCATCAAGACCACCGAGGAATTCTGGGCCCAGGGCTATTCCGAGCCGGGCGCCGGGTCGGATCTGGCCGGCCTGCGCACCATGGCCCTGAAGGACGGCGACCATTACGTGGTGAACGGCCAGAAGGTGTGGACCACCTACGCCCAATGGGCCGACTGGCTGTTCTGCCTGGTGCGCACCGACCGCGACGACAAGCCGCAGACCGGCATCTCCTTCCTGCTCATCGACATGAAGAGTCCGGGCGTGACGGTCAAGCCGATCCGCACCATGGACGGCTTCGCCCACGTCAATGAAGTGTGGCTGGAAGACGTCAAGGTGCCGGCCGAGAACCTGATCGGCGAGGAGGGCAAGGGCTGGACCTACGCCAAGTTCCTGCTCAAGAACGAGCGCACCGCCGGCGCCATCGTCGGCTGGGCCTGGCATGTGCTCGACCGCCTCAAGAAGCACGCCCGCGAGACGCGGGTGAATGGCGTCGCCCTGATCGATCAGCCGCTGATGCGCAACCGCATCGGTGAGTACGAGCTGCGCTTCATGGCCCTTGAACTGGCCGCCTACCAGGCCGTGACGGCGATGGTCGATGGCACCGAGAACGGCAGCGAAGCCTCGCTGATCAAGCTGCGCGGCACCGAGCTCTACCAGGAAGTGATGGAAACCCTCGTCGAGGCCCTGGGCCACGCGGGCGTCGCCTTCGACACCGAAGCCCTGCACAGCGCCGGTTTGCCGCCGCTGGGCCCGGACGACACCGGCGGCATCCTGAAGGACCATTTCTATAACCGCGCTGCAACCATCTTCGGCGGCTCGTCGGAGATCCAGCGCAACATCGTTGCCAAGGTGGTGCTGGGGCTATGACTACGGATCTCGAAACAATCGGCATGCTGCGCGACAGCGCGGCCCGCTACGCCGACGACAACTACAGCTTCCACCAGCGCTGGGCCGTGCTCGAGCAGCCGGAAGGCTACAGCCGCCAGGCATGGAGCGACTTTGCCGAGTTCGGTTTTCTGGCCTTGCGTCTGCCCGAAGACGACGGCGGCCTCGATGCCGACGCGGTGGCGATTGGCGCGGTGATGGAAATCGCCGGCAGCCGCCTGCTGATGGAGCCGCTGCTGGCCAGCGCCATTGTCGGCACCGGCCTGCTGCTCAAGCAAGGCTCTGCCGCCCAGAAGGCCGCGCTGCTGCCGGCCCTGGCCGACGGTTCGCTGGTGCTGGTGCTGGCCGACGACGATGAAGCCGGCCCCTGCGTGATCGACGGTAACCGTATCACTGGCGCCAAGCTCGGTGTGCTGCATGGCGATATCGCCGGCAAGTTTCTGGTCTCGGCAATCGACGCGGCCAGTGGCGCAGCCGTCGTGGCGCTGGTCGATGCCGACGCCGCCGGCCTCAGCCGTCACAACTACAAGCTGGTGGATGGCCGCGGGGCCGCCACGCTGCGCCTGGATGGCGCCGTGGCCGAACGCCTGCAGCCGGAAAGCGGCCAGCCCGCCGCTGCGGCCCTCGCCGACATCCGCGACGAGGCCACGGTGGCCCTGTGTGCCGAGACCCTCGGCATCGTCAGGAGCCTGGTGCACACCACCAACGAATACCTCAAGGTGCGCAAGCAGTTCGGCAAGTTCATCGGCAGCAACCAGGCCCTTCAGCACCGCATGGTCGATTGCCTGCTGCTGCAGGAGGAAGTCCGCGCGTTGACGGCCGCCGCCCAGCAGGCCCTGGCCGGCCCGGCGGAAGGCCGCGTGCGCATCGTCAGTGGCGCCCGCGCCTACATCGTCACGGCGGCCCGCCAGGTGGCCAACGAGGCGATCCAGATGCACGGCGGGGTAGGCGTGACCGACGAGGTGGATGTCAGCCACTACTTCCGTCGCCTGATGGTGATTGCGGCCCTGTTCGGCAACCGCGACGCGCACTTTGCGCGCTTCGTCGATGCTGCGCTGACCGCCTGAGATCCGGAGACCCGCAAATGCGCAAGGATGTGAGTGGCTGGCAGGTGCGCCTCGACGAGGCCCTGATCGAGCGATACACGGCCAGCGGCGACTGGCCCGGCAAGACCCTCGCCGAATTCGCCGAAGACCTGGCCCGGCGCGATCCGGACCGGGTGACCCACGTGTTCGGCGCGCAGCGCTGCACCGTCAGCGAACTGCTGGCTGAGGCCGAGCTGCTGGCCGCCGGCCTGCAGCGGCGCGGCCTGGTGGCTGGCGACGTGGTCAGCTTCCAGCTGCCCAACTGGCGCGAGGCGGTGGTCATCGACCTGGCCACGACCATGCTCGGCCTGGTGGTCGCACCCATCGTGCCGATCTACCGGGACGCCGAGGTGGCCTTCATGCTCGCCGATGCGGGCGTCAAGGCGGCCTTTTTTCCGACGGATTACCGCGGTTTCGATTACGCGGCAATGATGCAAGGCCTGGCCCCGACCCTGCCCGGATTGCGTCTATTGTGTTCGGTGCGCGGCGAGCAGGGGGGCGACAGCTACGAGGCGATGATCGGCGAGGCCACGCGCCTGACCGAGCGACCCAAGGTGGACGCCAACGCGGTGAAGATGATCCTCTACACCTCGGGCACCACCGGCCGGCCGAAGGGCGTGCTGCACACCCACAACACCGGGCCGCTGCGCCTCCGGCGGGCCTTCGAAAACTGGTCGCGCGGCAGTGCCGTGGCCGGCCTCGACAACATCCTGCTGATGGCCTCGCCGGTCACCCACGTGACCGGCCAGAGCGGCATGGAAATCCCGTTCTGCAGCAACACGCGGACGGTGTTCATGGAGCGCTGGAATGCCGTCGAAGCCCTCGACCTGATCGACGCCGAGCAGGTCACCGCCAGCGTTGGCGCCACGCCCTTCCTGCACGAACTGCTGAGCGCCGCCGAAGCAGGCGGACGGCGCCTGCCTAGCCTGCAGGTGTTTGCCTGCGGCGGGGCCGAAGTGCCGCCGGCGCTGATCTGCAAGGCCTATGAGGTGCTGGAGCAGTGCCGCGCCTTCCGCGTGTATGGATCGAGCGAAGTGCCGCTCACCACCCTTGGCTTTGCCGGCGTGGGCGAGATGGAGATGGCGGCCAGCACCGACGGCCAGATCGCCGATTACGAAGTGCGCATCCTCGACGACGAAGGCAACCGCTTGTCGGTGGGCCAGGAGGGCGAGATCTGCGTGCGTGGCCCGTCCATGTTTCTCGGCTACGGCGACCCGGAAGCCACGGCGGCCAGCTTCGATGCCGACGGCTTCTTTGCCACCGGCGACCTGGGGCGGGTGACTTCCGAAGGCGCCATCGTCATCACCGGGCGCAAGAAGGACCTGATCAACCGGGGCGGCGAGAAGGTCAGCGCCAAGGAGGTGGAGGACATCCTGCACCGCATGCCGGCGATCAAGGAAGCCGCCGTGGTGGCCATGCCCCACGCGCGCCTCGGCGAAACCCTGTGCGCCTACGTGATTGCGCAGCCGGGTGCGGGGCTCGACCTCGACGCGCTGCTGGCTTTTGTGGCGGCGTCCGGCGTGGCGCGGCAGAAGTACCCGGAGCACCTGGTGGTGGTGGACGATTTCCCGCGCACCGCCTCGGGCAAGATACGCAAGGACCGCCTGCGCGCCGACATCCGCGAGCGCCAGCAGGCAAAGGCCTGACCCAGAGAGGAGACACACACCATGGATTCGACCCAACTCACCGTTCGCATCGTCCGCAAGGCCACCGAAGCCCTCGACATCGTGTCGCTGGAACTGGCGCCGGTGGACGGGCAGACCCTGCCGTCCTTCAGCGCCGGCTCCCACATCGATGTGGAAGTGCAGCCCGGCCTGATCCGCCAGTATTCCCTGTGCAACGACCCCACCGAGGCGCACCGTTACCTGATCGGCGTGCTGCGCGACCCGGCCTCCCGCGGTGGTTCGGTGGCCGTGCATGACGCCCTCGTGGAAGGCCAGATCCTGCGCATCAGCGCTCCGCGCAATCACTTTGCGCTGGTGCCGGCCAAGCGTTCGGTGCTGCTGGCGGGCGGCATCGGCGTCACGCCGATCCTGTGCATGGCCGAGCGCCTGGCTCGCACCGGGGCCGACTTCGAGATGCATTACTGCGCCCGCGCGGCCGAGCGCGCCGCCTTTGTCGAGCGCATCCGCACGTCCGGTTTTGCCGACCGGGTGCATTTTCACTACGACGACGGCGATGCCGCCCAGAAGCTCGACCTGCCGGCGGTGCTCGACGCGGCCGGCGCCGATGCCCACCTGTACGTGTGCGGGCCGGGCGGCTTCATCGACTTCGTCACCAAGGGTGCGGCGGCGCGCCAGTGGGCGTCGGACCGGGTGCACTTCGAATATTTCGCCGGCCAGAAGGTGGATACCTCGGCCGACGGCAGCTTCGAGGTCAAGCTGGCGAGCAGCGGCAAGTGCGTCAGCGTGGCGCCGACCAAGAGCGTCGTCGCCGCGCTGCGCGAGGCCGGGGTGAACATCGAGGTGTCGTGCGAGCAGGGCGTCTGCGGCACCTGCCTGACCCGCGTGCTCGAAGGCGAGCCCGACCACCGCGACAACTATCTCACCGACGAGGAAAAAGCCGCCAACAACCAGTTCCTGCCGTGCTGTTCGCGGGCCCGGGGCAAGTTGCTGGTGCTCGACCTGTAACCCATGTCGGTTCCGGTCGCCTATGCGTCGGTGGTGCTGCTGTGGTCCACCACGCCGCTGGCGATCAACTGGAGCCTTGAGGGCGGCAGCTTCGCCTTCGCTGTCTTCTCGCGGATGATCGTCGGGCTGCTGTGCGCGGTGGCGGTGCTGCTCGTCACCGGCGTCGGCTTTCCGCTACACAGGACGGTGTGGCCGGCCTATCTGGTCGGCGGCACGAGCCTCTTCGGCACCATGTTGTGCACCTACTGGGGGGCGCAGTTCATCCATTCCGGCCTGCTCTCGGTGATCTTCGGCCTGTCGCCGCTGGTCACCAGCGTGATGGCGGCGCTGTGGCTGAAGGAGCGCGCGCTGACGCCGGTGCGTATCGTCGGCATGTTGCTGGCGCTGGGCGGTCTGGTGATTGTCTTCGGCGACGGGCAGGGCCTCGGCAGCCCGCAGGCCGGCATCGGTCTGGCGGCCGTGTTGCTGGCGGTCTTCATCAACTCGGCAGGCCTGGTGTGGATGAAGCGGGTGGCGGGCCACACCCCGCCGCTGGCCATCACCGCCGGGGTGATGCTGGTCTCGTTGCCCCTCTTCGGCCTCGCCTGGCTGATCACCGACGGCCACTGGCCGGCCAGCCTGCCGCTGCGCAGTGTGCTGGCGATCGCCTATCTGGGCGTCTTTGGCTCGGTGCTCGGCTTTGCCCTTTACTACTATCTGATGAAGCACATGGACGCGGCGGCGCTGGCCCTTATCACCGTCGTCACGCCGCTGCTGGCGCTGTTTCTGGGGCGCTTTCTCAACGACGAAGCGCTGCCGGCCCAGGTGTGGGGCGGGGCGGCAACGATCAGTGCAGGCCTGTTCCTGCATCAACGGGGTTTGCCGGCGCTGCCGGCCTGCTTCAGACGGAGACCATCATGAATTCAAGCGACAACAAGCCCGTGGCGCTCATTACCGGTGTCGGGCCGGGCACCGGCTCGGCGCTGGTGCGGCGTTTTGTAGACGGCGGCTACCGGGTTGCCATGCTGGCCCGCGACGCCGAACGGCTGGCGGCGCTGGCGGCGGAACTCCCCGATGCCCGGGCCTTCGCCTGCGACGTGACCGACAGCGCGGCGGTGGATGCGACGCTGGCCCGGGTGCGGGTCGAACTCGGCATTCCCGCGGTGCTGATCCACAACGCGGTGGCTGGCGGTCGTGGTTCCTTTCTCGACATGGACCCGGCGCTGCTGGAGCGGGGTTTCCAGGTGAATGTGATGGCCCTGCTGCACCTGGCCCGTGCCCTCGCACCGGACATGATCGCCGCCGGTGCGGGCGCCATCATCGTCACCGGAAACACCTCGTCGCAGCGCGGCCGGGCGCCGTTTGCCGGGCTGGCACCCACCAAGGCGGCCCAGCGCATCCTGTGCGAATCAATGGCCCGCGAGCTCGGGCCGCAGGGCGTGCACGTGGCCTACGTGGTCATCGACGCGGTGATCGACGTGCCGTGGACCCGCCGGGCCTTTGCCGGGCAGCCGGACAGCTTTTTCATGCAGCCGGCGGCCATCGCCGGTGAAGTCTGGCACCTGGCGCACCAGGACAGCAGTGCGTGGAGCTTTCTGCACGAACTGCGGCCGTTTGGCGAAACCTGGTAGAAAAATCCAGCAGGAGGAGAGTTGGGGGCCGGTCGGGGCGGGTTACGCGCCCATCCATGCCTCTCCCTGCGCGCCATAGATTCCGAAGCCCTCTGTGGGTCGGACTGAAGTCCGACCCACAGCTCAGTCGAAGCGGATGTCCCGCACCGCGTCCGTGCCGTCGAAACCCTCGGCGGCCGTTTTCACGAAGGCGTAGAAGCCGGTGAGCACCTCGGTGGGGCTGTACAGCTCGATCATGTGGCCGTACTCGGCCACCGTGTCGACCATCGCAAAGGCGAAGCCGTCGTTCATTTCGGCGTAGAGGGCGATCTCGCGCCCGGCGGCTTTGTGGGCGGCGATGGCGGAGGGCAGATCGTCCACGAACAGGGCCACGTGATGGATGCCTGCGCTGCCGCTGCCTTCCGGATACATGTCGTGAAAGGCCGACGGGTCGGGCTTGTTCTGCTGGACGAACTCGACCATCAGCTCGCCCCACTGGCCGTAGGCGGAGCTGTGGTCGAGCTGGCTTTCCTGGCCCCGGTACAGCGCCTTGCGCAGCGGGATGTGTTCCGCGACGAAGTAGGGGCCGGAGCCGAACAGGGCGGCGTGGCGCGCCGCCGCCACGCGCACGTCGGGGACGAAGTAGGCGATCTGGCGGATCGGCAGCGCCATGGTCAGCAGCCCTTGTAGGTGGCCGGACGCTTTTCGAGGAAGGCGTTGACCGCTTCCTTGAAGTCGTCGGTGGCGGCGCAGGTGGCGAAGCCCTGGCGTTCGGCGTCGAGCTGGCCGGCGAAGTCGCGCTCGAAGGAGCGGCGCATGAGCTGCTTGAGGGTGCCCTGGGCAATGGGCGAGCCGGCGGCGAGGCGGCGGGCCAGCTTGTCGGTTTCTTCGGTGAGGCTGTCGGCCGGCACGACCCGGTTCACCAGGCCGAGGCGCAGGGCTTCGGTGGCGTCGATGGGGTCGGACAGCAGGGCGATTTCCAGCGCCTTGTGCAGGCCGACGGTGCGCGGCAGGCTCCACGAGGCGCCCAGGTCGCAGCAGGTGCCGAGGTTTACGTAGGCGAAGTTGAAGCGCGTGCTGTCCGCGGCGATGATCAGGTCGCAAGCCAGGGCCATGCTCATGCCGGCCCCGGCCACCGGGCCCTGGATGCTGGCGATGACTGGCGCGCGCAGCGTGGTGAGGATGGCCAGCGCGGCGTTGAGGGGTTCGATCAGCGTGGCGGGCACCGAGGCCGGATCGTCGCGGAACTGGGCGATGTCGCCGCCGGCCATGAAGGCGCGGCCTTCGCCACTGAGGATGACGACGCGCACGTCCGGGTCGGCCTGCAGGCGCCGGGCGGCGGCCAGCAGGGCCTCGGCGGTGACCGTGTTGATGGCGTTGAGCACCTTCGGACGGTTGAAGTGCAGGCGAACGATGCCGCCTTCGCGGGTTTCGATGATGGGGGTGTCGCTCATGGTGTTGTCTCCTCTTGAATTGCTTATGGCTGTCTTGTGGGTCGGACTGAAGTCCGACCCACAGTGCCTACTACATCGGCAGTTGGGGGCCGGCGGTGACGGTGACGCCGCCATCGACGACGAGGCCGTGGCCGGTGATGAAATCGGCGTCGTCGCTGGCCAGCATCAGGGCGGCGCGGGCGATGTCTTCGGGGCGGCCGAGGCGTTTGACGGCGGCGGCTTGCTCCCATTGGGCGCGCACTTCGGGAATCGAGAAGAGTCCGGCGGTCATGCCGGTTTCGATGGCGCCGGGCAGCAGGTAGTTGGCGGTGATGCCGAAGCGCCCGACTTCCTTGGCGATGGTCTTGGTGAGGCCAGCCACGGCGTGCTTGGTGCTCACGTAGGCGCCGCAGCTGTGGTCGGCAAAGTGGGCGAGGATCGAGCCGGTGTTGATGATGCGGCCGCGGCCGGTGGTTTTGGCGCGTTCGATCATGACCGGGATGGCGTGGCGGCAGGTGCGCATCACGGCATGCACGTTCACCTCGAAGGCGCGCAGCCAGTCGTCTTCCGGCATGGCAGACACCGGCGAGACGGGCACGATGCCGGCGTTGTTGAAGAGGATGTCGAGGCCGCCGAACTGCGCGAGGGCGAGGGCGACCATCTTTTGCGGCGCGTCGGCGTCGGTGACGTTGAGGGCCAGCGCGGCGACGTTCGGGTTGCCGGCATGCACGGTGGCGATGGCCGAGCCGGGCAGGTCTACGGCAACGACCGAGGCGCCTTCGGCGGCGAACAGTTCAACCGTGGCGCGGCCGATGCCGGAAGCGGCGCCGGTAATGATGGCCACACGGCCGCTGAGTCTTTGATGGGTAGTCATGGGGTGTCTCGCTCCTGGTTTGAATTGTTGTGGGTCGGACTGCAGTCCGACTGTGTCCGTTGAGCCCGTGTTGTCGGACTGAAGTCCGACCCACAGGGGGCTCAGCCGCGCGCCCGGAAATCCCGGTAGATCTTTTCCATCACCATCAGATGGTCGCCGTGGCGGGCGAGGTCGTAGGGGGCGATGTTCACCGCGCGCAGGTAGGCGCGGGTCAGGCGGCCGTCTTCCACGTCGAGTTCGATCATGTTGACGCAGGCCGGGTCTTGCTCGAAGGCCTTGATGGCAGACAGGCCGGCGCCGATGACGTGGGTCAGCAGGATGCGATTGACGCCGTCGTGGGCGACGATGAGGGCGTTGGCCCAGTCGTCGCGGGCAATCAGGTCGTCCCAGGCGGCATGCACGCGCACGGCGAGGTCGGCCCAGTGTTCGCCGCGCAGGAAGCCGCCATCCGGGTCGGCACCGGTTTCGTAGGCGTAGGCGATTTCCTGCTCCTGCAGCTCGGGCGGAATCTCGCGCAGGCGGCCGGCGCGGACTTCCTTCAGGCGGTGTTCTTCGTGCAGCGGCAGGGGGCGATCGCCGAGGACGATGCGGGCCGTTTCGACGGTGCGGGCGAGGCCGGAGCATAGGGCCAGGTCGAAGGGGATGTCGTCGAGCAGTTCGGCGGCAGCCTGGGCCTGTTCGCGGCCGCGGGGGGTGAGGGGAACGCTGCGCGGGTCGAGGGGCTGGCCGCTGGCGTCGAAGTAGCTGACCTGGGCGTGGCGCATCAGGTAGATGCGGCGGCGGCAGCGGGTGCCGGGTAGGCCTTGCATGGGGGTGACTCCGGTTGGCCGGGGAGGCGCACCTCCCCGGGGGCGTTCAGCTTAGTAGCTGTAGAAGCCCTGGCCGCTCTTGCGACCCAGATAGCCGGCATCCACCATTTCCTTCAGCAGGGGGGCGGGGCGGTACTTGGGATCGTTGAAGCCGGTGTAGAACACTTCCATCACCGACAGCATGGTGTCGAGGCCGATGAGGTCGGCCAGGGCCAGCGGGCCGATGGGGTGGTTGCAGCCCAGCTTCATGCCTTCGTCGATGTCGGCGGCGCTGGCGAGGCCTTCCTGCAGGGCGAAGATGGCTTCGTTGATCATCGGGCACAGGATGCGGTTCACCGCGAAGCCCGGGCTGTTCTTGGCGACGATCGGGGTCTTGCCGACGGCGGTGGCGAAGGCCTGGACGGCGGCCTGGGTTGCGTCGGAGGTTTGCAGGCCGCGGATCAGTTCGACCAGGGCCATCAGCGGCACCGGGTTGAAGAAGTGCATGCCGATGAAACGTTCCGGACGGGAGATGCTGGCCGCCAGCTTGGTGATGGACAGGGACGAGGTGTTGCTGGCGATGATGGCGGTCGGTGCCACGATGGCGTCGATCTCCTTCAGGATGCGCAGCTTGAGGCCTTCGTTCTCGGTGGCCGCTTCGATCACCAGGTCGGCGCCGGCCAGGTCGGCGTAGGCGGTGGTGGCGCGGATGCGGGCGAGGGCGGCGTCCTTGTCGGCGGCGCTGATCTTTTCCTTCTTGACCAGTCGGTCGAGGCTGCCGGACACCGTCTTCACACCACGTTCGACGGCTTCGGTGGAGATGTCGACCATCACCACGTTGATACCCGCCAGGGCACACACCTGCGCGATGCCATTGCCCATGGTGCCGGCGCCGATCACGCCGATTGTTTGAATTGCCATGCTGTGTAACTCCTTGTTGCGTCGTTTTTAAAAGGCTTTTTTAAACGCGTTCGAAGATGGCGGCGATACCCTGACCGCCACCGATGCACATGGTCACCAGCGCGTAGCGGCCCCCGATCCGATGCAGTTCGGCGATGGCCTTGGTGGTGATGATGGCGCCGGTCGCTCCGACCGGATGCCCGAGGGAAATCCCCGAGCCGTTCGGATTGACCTTGGCCGGATCCAGCCCCAGTTCCTGGGTCACCGCGCAGGCCTGGGCCGCGAAAGCCTCGTTGGCTTCAATGACATCCAGGTCGGCAAGGGTGAGGCCGGTGCGTTCAAGCACCAGACGGGTGGCCGGTATCGGGCCGATGCCCATGTACGCCGGTTCGACGCCGGCGTGAGCATACCCGACCAGACGGGCGAGTGGCTTGAGGCCAAGCGCTGCGGCGCGTTTTCCTTCTGCCAGCACCACCGCGGCGGCACCGTCGTTGAGGCCGGAGGCATTGCCCGGCGTCACGCTGCCGTCCTTCTGGAAGATGGCCTTCATCTTGGCCAGGGCTTCCAGGCTCACGTCGCCGCGCACGTGCTCGTCGGTATCGAACAGCACGGTGCCCTTGCGGGTCTTGATCTCGACCGGGGCGATCTGTTCCTTGAAGCGGCCTTCGGCAATGGCGCGGACGGCGCGCTGCTGGCTTTCCAGGGCGAGGGCGTCCTGCATCTCGCGGGTGATGCCGTAGCGGGCGGCGACGTTCTCGGCGGTTACACCCATGTGGAACTTCTCCCACGGGTCGTGGAGGATGCCGTTCATGTAGTCGAGGGCCGGCGTGTCGCCCATGCGTGCGCCCCAGCGCAGGTTCGGCAGGATGTAGGGGCCGCGGCTCATGGCTTCGGCGCCGCCGCCGATGGCGATGTCGGTGTCGCCGAGGAGGATCGACTGGGCTGCACACACGATGGCCTGCAGGCCCGAGCCGCACAGGCGGTTTACGTTGAAGGCCGGGGTTTCCAGCGGAATGCCCGAGTCGATGGCGGCGACGCGGCTCAGATAGGCATCGCGCGGCTCGGTGGGAATCACGTTGCCCATCACCACATGGCCGATCTCGCGCGGGTCTACGCCCGAACGGGTCAGCGCGGCGCTGACCGCCGTGGTGGCCAGCTGGCTGAGGGGGATGTCCTTGAGGCTGCCGCCATAGGTGCCAATGGCCGTACGGGCGGTGCCGACTACGAAGATTTCGCGCTGCGTCATGGTGGATTCCGTTTGTTGGAGTGGGTCCTTGAATGTTATCAAACAAACAAGCAAAGCGGTTTGTTATTGGATGAGAGAAGCACACCTTCCCGTGGGTCGGACTTCAGTCCGACCCACATGGAACCGATTCGCTGAAACAAATTTCGGTTTGGGGCTTGGCAGCCCGATCTTTTGTGCTTACTATTAAAAAACGAACACGACGGTTTGTTTTGTTTGTGTGCGGAAGGTGTGTCTCCCTGCTAGTAAGCGTAATCCTCTCCCTCAGCGCTTATGGGCATTTTCTCCAGGTCGCTCGCGCAACGCGGCGACCTGGATCTTTCTCCCAGGAGAAGGGGACGGCCTGATCACGAGGGGAATGTCGCTAATCACAAGAGAACCCGCCAGATGTCCCTGACCATCGGAATAGCAGCAGAAACCCTGCCCGGAGAGCGGCGCCTGCCCGTGGTGCCGGACGTGGTGAAGAAATACCAGGGCCTCGGTGCCCGCATCGTTATGCAGAAAGGGGCCGGCAAGCAGGCTCACTATCGCGACGACACCTTTGCCGACGTGGAATTCGTGGATAGCGCAGAGAAGGTTTTTGCGATGTCCGACATCGTCTGCTGTGTACAACCGCCCCCCGCCGATCTGATTGCCGCCATGCAGCCGGGCAGCGTGCTGGTCGGCCTGCTGCAGCCGTGGTCGGATGCCGAGCGGGCGCTGCTGTTTGCCCGCCAGCAAGTCACAGCCTTTGCGATGGAATTGCTGCCGCGCATCAGCCGGGCGCAGAGCATGGACGTGCTGTCCAGCCAGGCCGCTGTTACCGGTTACGAATGCGCGCTGATCGCCGCCGACCATTCACCACGCTTCTTCCCGATGCTCACCTACGCGGCCGGCACCATCCGCCCGGCCAAGGTGCTGGTGATCGGCGCCGGTGTGGCCGGCCTGCAGGCCATTGCTACCGCCAAGCGCATCGGCGCGATGGTCGAGGCCTATGACGTGCGCCCCGAAACCCGCGAGCAGATCGAATCGCTGGGCGCCAAGTTCGTCGACACCGGTGTGTCGGCAGCCGGCACCGGCGGCTATGCCCGCGAACTGACCCCCGAAGAGAAGGCCAGGCAGGCCGAACGCCTGGCCCGCGCCGTGGCCCAGTGTGACGCGCTGATCACCACTGCGGCGATTCCCGGCAGGAAGGCCCCGGTGATCATTACCGCCGCCATGATTACCGGCATGAAAGCCGGCTCGGTGGTGGTGGACATGGCGGCCGAATCGGGCGGCAACGTGGAAGGCACCGTCGCCGGCGAAAAACGCTGGATCAATGACGTGCTCCTGATCGGCCCGACCCACGTGGCCAGCCGCATGCCGGCACACGCCTCGGAAATGCTGGCCAAGAACCTCTTCAACTTCATCAGCCCCTTCATCAAGGACGGTGCGCTGGCGCTCGACTGGGACGACCAGGTCATCGCCGGTACCTGCCTCACCCACGCCGGCGAGCTGCGCCACGCCGGCGTCAAGCAGGCCCTCGGCCTGTAACCGGAGACGACCCCATGGACGGCTTTGTCGCAATCTACATCTTCATGCTCGCCGCCTTCACCGGCTACGAGGTGATTTCCCGTGTGCCGGTGATCCTGCACACCCCGCTGATGTCCGGCTCCAACTTTGTGCACGGCGTCGTGCTGGTGGGCGGCATGATCGCCCTCGGCCAGGCCGAAACGCCGCTCGAGCAGGCCCTCGGCTTCGTTGCCGTGCTGCTCGGTGCGGCCAACGCCGCCGGCGGCTACGTGGTGACCGAACGCATGCTCGCCATGTTCAAGTCGAAGGAGAAGAAATAATGGCGATGAAATGGCTGATTGACGCGAGCTACTTCGTCGCCGCGATCCTCTTCATCCTCGGCCTCAAGGGCATGAGCTCGCCGGTGTCGGCCCGTAAAGGCATCGTCTGGGCCGGGGTCGGCATGGTGCTCGCCACCGTGGTCACCTTCCTCACCCCGGGCATGCACAACTTCGCCCTCATGCTCCTCGCCATCACCCTTGGCGGGGCGGTGGCGTGGATCTCCGGCAAGAAGGTCGCCATGACCGACATGCCGCAGATGGTCGCCATCTACAACGGCATGGGCGGCGGCGCCGCGGCGGCGATTGCTGCGGTCGAATTCGCCCGCGGTGAAATGCACGGCGTCGTTGTCACCCTGCTCGCCACCCTCGGCGCGCTGATCGGCGCGGTCTCCTTCTCCGGCTCCGTCATCGCCTGGGCCAAGCTGCAGGGCGTCATGAAAAAAGCCTTCCGGCTGCCCGCCCAGAACGCGGTGAACATCGTGCTGGCGCTGGTGACCATCGCTGTCGGCGGCGCCATCGTCATCGCCCCGACCATCGACCCGCTGCTGGTCGGCGCCTTCTTCGTGCTGGCGCTGCTGCTCGGCGTGATCATCACCCTGCCGATCGGCGGGGCCGACATGCCGGTCGTCATCTCGCTGTTCAACGCCTTCACCGGCCTGGCCGTGGGCTTTGAAGGCTTCGTGATGGGCATCCCCGCGCTGATCATCGCCGGCATCGTCGTCGGCGCCGCTGGCACCCTGCTCACCCAGCTGATGGCCAAGGCCATGAACCGGCCGATCAGCAACATCCTCTTCGTGCCGATGGCCGCTGCCGGTGGCGGCGAAGCCGTCGAGGGCGAGCAGAAGGAACTCGGCGCGATGGATGCCGCCGCCCTGATGCGCTACGCCAGCAAGGTCATCATCGTGCCGGGCTACGGCATGGCGGTGGCCGGCGCCCAGCACAAGGTGTGGGAAATGGCCGAGCTGCTTGAAGAAGCCGGTGTCGAGGTGGTCTTCGCGATCCACCCGGTGGCTGGCCGGATGCCCGGCCACATGAACGTGCTGCTCGCCGAAGCCGGCGTGCCCTACGAGAAGATCTTCGACCTCGAGGAAATCAACGGTGACTTCGCCCAGGCCGACGTGGCGCTGGTGATCGGCGCCAACGACGTGGTGAACCCCTCGGCGCGCACCGACAAATCGAGCCCGATCTACGGCATGCCGATTCTCAACGCCGACTTGGCGCAGAACGTCATCGTCGTGAAGCGCGGCAAGGGCACGGGTTACTCGGGCATCGAGAACGCGCTGTTCTACAAGGAAAACACCCGGCTGCTGTACGGCTCGGCCCAGCAGGCCATCGGGGAAGTGATCCAGCACGTGAAGGCGATGTCGGTTTGAACAGAGCCCTGTGGGTCGGACTTCAGTCCGACAACAAGCGTCATCAAGGCGCTGTCGGACAAGCACCCGGCCCACAGGAATAAAGACACCACACAAAGGAGAGGAAACCCAGTGGACGCGAACAAGGAAACAACGCAAAAGCCGGACGTCGAGACCTTCGTCGCCGGCTTCCTGCAGCGTGAGGCGGGCGCCGAGGCGGTCGAAGTGCATAGCTGCAAGCGCCTCGGCGGCGGCGCCATCCAGGAGAACCTGGCGCTCGACCTGAGCATCAGCGGTGGCCCGTGGGCCGGCCGGCACACGCTGGTGCTGCGCACCGATTCTCCCTCCGGGCTGAGCATCAGCCTGAGCCGGGCCCAGGAATTCGCTGTGCTGAAGGTGGCCTTTGCCGCTGGCGTGAAGGTGCCCGAGCCCCTGTGGCTGCACCGCGACCAGGGCGAGTTTGGCCGCGACTTCTACCTCATGCGCCGGGTTGGCGGCTCGGCCGCGGCGCGTCCGCTGGTGCGCGGCGATCTGACGACCGACGAGCGCGAGGCCCTGCTGGCCGAGATGGGCAGCGAGCTGGCCAGGCTGCACCAGGTGCGGCCGCCGGTTGCATCCTTCGACTTCCTCTCTGTTCCAGAGGGCTCCCCGGCACTGGCGCGGGTGGCCGAATACCGCCGCCTGATCGACGCCATCGGGCGCCCCCAGCCGACCCTCGAATGGGCCCTGCGCTGGCTCGAACTGAATGCCCCGGTCGGTGGTGAAACGGTGCTGACCCACGGCGATTTCCGCACCGGCAACTACATGGTCGAGGACAAGCGGCTGTCCGGCATTCTCGACTGGGAATTCGCCGGCTGGAGCGATCCGATGGAAGACCTGGGCTGGCTGTGTGCCCGCTGCTGGCGCTTTGGCGCCTGGGAGCACGAGGCCGGCGGCGTCGGTAGCGCCGAGGCCTTCGCCCGCGGTTACGCGACCGTCACCGGTCAGCCGCTGGACCTGTCGGCGCTGCCCTACTGGAAGGTGATGGGCACGATGCGCTGGGCAGTGATCGCCCTGATGCAGGCCGAACGCCATTTGTCCGGCGAGCAGCCGTCGCTGGAACTGGCCCTGACCGGCCGCATGCTGCCGGAAATCGAGCTGGATCTGGTCCAGGAAATCAACGCCATCGAAGAGGAGCGTGCCCGCCATGCGTAGCCTGCCCACTGCCGCCGAGCTGCTCAAGATCGCCCGCGACGGCCTGCTCAACGAACTGCTGCCCCACTTGCCCAAGGAGCAGCACTACACCGCCCTGATGGCCGCCAACGCGCTGGCCATCTCGATGCGCGAAATCCAGGCCGACGCCAGCCAGGACCAGGCCGAAGCAGCCCTGTTGCACGAGCTGTACGGCAGCGCGGCGACCAGCGCCGGCATCGACGAATTTGCCGTGCGCCTGGCCCATGACCTGCGCGAAGGCCGTTTCGACACCCGCCTGCCGGCCGTCGGCCAGTTGCTGCTGGCCGAAGTGACGGCCCGCCTGCGGGTCTCCAATCCGAAATACCTCAAGCAGGCCGGCCTGAACTGAGCCCCAGGAGACAGCACATGAATTTCGACATCCCGGCCGAACTCAAGGCCCTGCAGGAAAAGACCCGGCGTTTCATCGCCGAGGAAATCATTCCCTTCGAGAAAGACCCCCGCGTCACCGCCCACGGCCCGACCGAGGAACTGCGCAACGAACTGGTTGCCAAGGCCAAGGCCGCCGGCCTGCTGACGCCCCATGCGTCGGTGGAGCTGGGCGGTCTCGGGCTGGACCACTTCGCCAAGGCCATCGTTTTCGAAGAGGCCGGCTATTCCACCCTCGGCCCGACGGCGCTCAACATTGCCGCCCCCGACGAAGGCAACATCCACCTGATGGAAGCCGTCGCCACCGAGGCCCAGAAGGAGCGCTGGCTGAAGCCCCAGGTGGCAGGAAAGATCCGCTCGTGCTTTTGCATGACCGAACCCGATCCGGGCGCCGGCGCTGACCCTTCAATGCTGCAGACCCTGGCGGTGAAGGACGGCGACGACTACGTGATCAACGGTCGCAAGTGGTTCATCACCGGCGCCACCGGTGCCAGCTACGCCATCATCATGGCCAGGATGGAAGACGGCAGCGCCACCATGTTCCTGGCCGACATGGACCAGCCGGGCATCACCGTCGAGCGCAGCATGGACGCGCTGGACGCCTGCTTTACCGGCGGCCACGGGGTGGTGAGTTTCAACAATCTGCGCGTGCCGGCGGCTGACGTGCTGGGCGAAGTGGGGCAGGGCTTCCGCTACGCCCAGGTGCGCCTGGCACCGGCCCGTCTGACTCACTGCATGCGCTGGCTCGGCCAGGCGCGGCGGGCCCATGACGTGGCCAGTGCCTATGCCCGCAAGCGTCAGGCTTTCGGCAAGGCGCTGGGTGAGCACGAGGGCGTCGGTTTCATGCTCGCCGACAACGAGATGGACCTGCACACCAGCCGCCTGGCGATCTGGCATTGCGCGTGGGTGCTCGACCAGGGCGGCAAGGGCAAGAACGAATCGAGCATGGCCAAGGTGATCTGCTCGGAGGCCGAATGGCGGGTGGTGGACCGCTGCGTGCAGGTGTTGGGTGGCCAGGGCGTGACCGCCGAAACCATCGTCGCGCGCATCTGGTCCGACATGCGCGCCTTCCGCATCTACGACGGCCCCTCCGAGGTGCATCGCTGGAGCCTGGCGCGCAACATCATGAAGCCGCCGAAGGCCGCGCACTGAGCGCGGGGCTCAGGCTGGCGCCGGTTTGCGCAGGGTCAGCCCGAGCCACAGCAGCAGGTAGATGAAAACGGTCAGCCGCGGCATGTCGAGCAGGCTGTCCACCAACCCGACGACGGTCACCGCGGCCAGCGCCGCCAGCAGGATGGGCGCCAGCGGGTGGTGCCGGGTCGGGCTTCTCAGCAGACGCACAGCCGCCACGACGAGGGCCAGTCCGAGAGCGCCGAGGCCCAGCAGGCCCTGTTCGATGTACACGTGCAGGAACAGGTTCTTGGCGTGCCAGGGCAAGTGGTCCCGGTCCGAGGTGAAGAACCAGAAGTCTTCCCCGCGGCCAAAGTTGCCGTTGCGCAGAAGCGGGCGCCCGGTGGCATCGGTCAGCTCGACGTTGTCCACATCCACATCGACGGGCGCTTCCACACTCATCGAGAAGAAGGCCAGCCGCGGCGGCCAGCCGCTGGCCGGCAGTTCGCCGCCGGTCGATACACCTTCGAACTGCTCCCAGCCGGCACCCCCCTTCAGCTTGACGGCCTGACTGGCGCAGCCATCGGCGTAGAGCAGGTGTTTCCGGCAGATGAACAGCAGCAGCGCCACGTCTTTGTCGCTGCGGGCCCGCAGCCGGTAATGGAAGGGGGTGGCGGTATCCACCGGCACGCGCTGGCCGACGCGCAGCATCTCCCCGTAACCACGCACGAAGCGTGAGCCGCCTATCTGCAGGTAATGCCCCTCGGGGCTTTGACGCAGGCGCACGCTGCCCGGAAAACCGTCGGCCGGCGGCTGCCAGAAAAAGGCATCCGGAAAGCGTCCGAGGCCGATGCCGAGGAGGGTGTCGGTGGGGCTGCGCACCAGGCTGGCGCTCTCTCTATAGTGAGTGAGGCGGCTGCCGAGGTCGCCGCTGGTGGTGGACAGGCGGCTACCCATATAGGCGCTGCCAAGGGTGGCAACCACCATGCCGCTGACGCCCAGCAGGGCGCCGACGGTGAAGACGTCCTGCGATCTTGGCGTCCACAGGGGCGTGCTGCGAATGGCCTGCACGGCCACGGCAAGTAGTACCAGACAAACGGCCAGGGCGGCGCCCGGCAGTGCCGCCGCTTCACCCCAGAAAACGCCGACTTCCACCGCATTGGCGCCGGTCCACACCAGCAGGGCGGTCAGCAGGGCGAGCGCCGGCTTGCTGCCGCTGCGCTCCGCCTGCCACAGTAAAAGGGCGGTGGCCGACCAGGACAGCGCATAAATCAGGTAGGCCCCCTTGGGTACCCAGGCGGTGGCAAGGAGGCTGGCCAGCAGCAGGATCAGGCCGGCCAGGGCGCCGGCCAGGAGTTGCCCGACCCGGGCGCCGGCCAGCAGGCCACCCGCCTGGTAGGCGAGCAGGGCCAGGCCGGCAAAGGCCAGCATGCCGCGATAGCCGCCGCCTCCGAAAGCCAGGAAGCAACCCGCCAGTACGGCCCCGCCCAGGGCCAGCAGGACGCGAGGGTGGCCGCGCGGGGTTTCCACCCGATGTGGCGTGGCCGGGCGCAGCAGGGCCACACCGCCGAGTACGCCAATCACCACCAGTACCGCCCCGAAAACGATCCGCGAGAAGGTAGTGAAGATCGCATAGCCGCCCAGCCCGACTGCCACCAGGGCCAGGCCGCGCGCCAGTGGGCTGCGGGCGCCCAGCAGGCTGGCCAGGGCGAAGGGAAAGCTGAGCATCAGCCACGCATCGAGCGTGGCGCCGCCGACGTGCATTTCCCAGAACAGGGCCGTGCTGCGGTAGTCGCTGGCAAAGTTGGTAAAGCCGGGAAAGGCCAGCCGCTCCCACAGGGCGGCCAGCGCGCAGGAGGTGAGGCCGAGGGTGAGGCCGGTGGTGAAGCGGCCGAGGGCCGCGTCGCCGTCACGGCGGATCGCCAGGTGCAGAAAGGGAATCAGCGCAAAGGCCAGCACGAAGCCCTTGCCGACGCGCAGGGCGTTGAGGGTCGAGCTGTAGTTGATCAGGACGTCCGGCTCCAGCGCCGGCATTGGCAGCAGGCCGCGCAGGCCGGAGGCCAGCACGCTGCCGGCGAGCAACCCGAAAAGGGTCAGCGCCGCCACGTTGAGCTTGACCGGTGCACGTCCACTGAGTGTTGGCGCTGGTGGTGCGATGGCTTCGCGCAGTCCGAGGGCGAGGAGGGTGGCCAGCGCCAGCGCGTCGCTTTCGGTGAAGTAAATCTGCCCGGTCCACGGCGCCAGCTCGATGACCGGCCACAGGGTCGGCAGGACCACCAGCCAACTGCCCGGGCGCATGAGCACCAGCACCACGTAGGCCGCCAGCAGGGCACCGGCCACGCCCTTGTCGAGGGGATACATCCACAGCCAGATGGCCAGGCCTGCGAGGGCGCCCAGCGCCGCCAGCGTGCCATACAGGCGGGGAGCGATGGGCCGCCGGGGGCGAACGGCAGGCGGGTGGGAAGAGGAGGCGGTGGTGTTCAATGTCGTCAGGCGCCGGCTGGATGAACGGCTGTCGATGCTAACCGATCAGGCCGGCCCTTGTCGCGCGGGCCGCCGCCGGACTGGCGGGCGTGCATTCACGCCACGGCAGCTTGACCGGGGCGCCGCCCCGCCGCAGCATTGCATGTCCTGACTCTGCGCCGTACCGATGCCTGCCACTGCGCCTCCTGCCGAACCTGCCATCGCCCTGCGCGCCCGTCCACTGCTCGCCGGCCTGCTGGCGACCCGCCCGGCCTTCCTGGGTGTGACCCTCTGCGCCTGCCTGATCGGGCTGGCGGTGGCGCATGGCAGCGGCCTGCCCATCGACGGCCTGAAAGCCGGGCTGACGATCTTCTTCGCCCTCGTCGCCCATGCTGGCATCAACGTGCTCAACGACTATTACGATGCGCAGAGCGGCGCCGACGCGGCCAATACCGAGCGGCTCTTTCCCTTCACCGGCGGCAGCCGCTTCATCCAGAACGGGGTGCTCTCCGAGGCCGAGACCGGCCGCCTGGGCTACGGCTTGCTGGCGTTGGTGGTGCCGGCCGGCCTGTGGCTTGCCGTGCAGTCGGCGCCCGGGCTGATCCTCATTGGTCTGGCCGGGCTCTTTCTCGGCTGGGCTTACACCGCGCCGCCGCTGGCCCTGGTGTCGCGCGGGCTGGGCGAGGCGGCGGTGGCCGCCGGCTGGCTGATCGTGGTGATCGGCACCGACTTCGTGCAGCGTGGTGGTTTTTCGGCGCTGCCGCTGATCGCTGGTCTGTCCTATGCACTGCTGGTGGCGGCCATCCTGTTCATCAACGAATTCCCCGACCGGCGCGGTGACGAGGCGGCCGGCAAGCGCACGCTGGTGGTACGCCTTGGCCCGGAGAACGCCAAGTGGGCCTACCTGGGCCTGGTGCTGCTGGCTTACGGATGGCTGGTGCTGATGGTCGGGCGCGACCGGTTGCCGCAGGGGGCCGCCGCTGCCGCGCTGACCCTGATCCTCTCCTTTCGCGCCGCCCGTTACCTGATGGCCCACGCCAGCGAGCCGTCCGAGCTGGCGCCGGCCCTCAAGCTGACCGTCGCTGCCGCCCACCTGCACGGTCTCGTCCTCGCCGCTACCCTGGCCTTCGGACGCTGGCCGGGAGCCCTGTCATGAGTTTCGTCCCGCCCTTTGCCCCGCATGATGTTCATGCGGTCATCTTCGACATGGACGGCCTGCTCCTCGACAGCGAGCGGGTCGCCCTCGCCACCGTCGCACTGGCGGCGGCCGAACTGGGCGTGCCGTGGCGCTACGAAGTGGGGCTGGCGCTGGTCGGCCTGAACTCGAAGGACGGCCCGGCGGTGATCCGCCGTCACCTGGGCGACGATTACCCCACCGCCGAACTCTACGAAGCTTTTGGCCGCCTCTATGAACTGGCCATTGCCGAAGGGCGCATTCCGCTGAAGGGCGGCGTCACCGAACTGTTCGACGTGCTCGACGGCATGGCCCTCGGACGCGTCGTCGCCACCTCCACGCGGCGCTCGCGGGCCGAGCCCAAGCTGGCGGCGGTAGGCCTGCTGGCGCGCGTGCACGGCATGGTGTGCGGCGACGAAGTGGCCTGCGGCAAGCCGGCGCCGGACATCTTCCTGGCTGCCGCCGAGCGCCTCGGCGTGCCGGTGGCGAATTGTCTGGTGCTCGAAGATTCGAACGCCGGGGTGCGCGGCGCCCTGGCGGCCGGCGCCCGGGTGATCATGGTGCCCGACCTGCTGCAGCCCGCCGACGACGTGCGGGCGGCCGGCGTGCCGCAGGCCACCAGCCTGCACGACATCGCCCGCTTCCTTTCCATGAGGCTTGCCTGATGCGCATCGTGCTGCTTCTTGCCGCGCTGTTTTCCGCCTGGCCGGCGTTGGCCCAGGACGCCGGTTCCAGCGGCTTTTGCCTGTTTTTCCTGCCCGCCGAGAGCGGCAGCCAGCGCGCCATCAACCTTGGCATCGTGCAATATGTGGAGGTCCGCGCCGACGAAGTCCGGATTTACTACGGTGGCGGCAATCTGGGCAGCGGCTATGAAGCGCGTATCCCGGTAAAGAGTCGTGACGAGGCCGACGCCGTGCTTGCCCGCCTGCGCCGGACCGCCGCCAATTGTGCAAAACCTGTCTCAGGAGGCTCCCCGTGAAACTTGTCGGCATGCTGGATTCCCCCTTCGTACGTCGCACCTTCATCACTGCGCGGATGCTGGGCATCCCCTTCGAGCACCAGTCCCTGTCGGTCTTCCGCAACTTTGCCGAATTCCACGCCATCAATCCGCTGGTCAAGGCCCCGACCCTCGTCTTCGACGATGGCGAGGTGATGGTGGACAGTTCCCAGATCATTGCCTGGCTGGAGCACAGCGCTGCGCCGGGCAAGAGCTTGTGGCCGTTGGACCCGGGGCGCTACCGGCGCTGCCTGCAGCTCACCAGCCTGGGCCTCGCCGCCGCCGAGAAAAGTGTTCATCGTGTGTATGAGACCAAGGTACGCCCGAAGGAATGTCGCGATCCCGACTGGCTCGAACGCGTGGACGGCCAGATCCGCGACACCTACGGCCTCCTCGAAGCGCACGTCGGGACGAGCGACTGGCTGTGCGGCGACTACCCGACCCAGGCCGACATCACCGTTGCGGTGGCCTGGCGCTTCACCCATTTCATCGCTCCGGGCCTGGTGGCCGACAGCGATTATCCCGGCCTTGCTGCACTCTCCGCAGCGGCCGAGGCCCTGCCGGCCTTCTCGGCCGCGCACTACTCCTGACTTCCTGAAAGAACGCATGATCGGACGCATTACCGGCCGCCTGGCTGAAAAGAATCCCCCGCAGATCCTCGTGGACGTGAATGGCATCGGCTACGAGCTGGAAGTCCCCATGAGTACCTTCTACGGCCTGCCCGCCACCGGCCAGTCCGTCACCCTGAGTACCCACCTGGCGGTGCGCGAGGACGGTCACTTCCTGTACGGTTTTGCGTCGGAAGACGAGCGGGCCGCCTTCCGTCAGCTCCTCAAGGTGGCCGGCATCGGCGCCCGCACCGCGCTGGCCGTGCTGTCGGGCTTGTCGGTGAATGACCTGGCCCAGGCCATCGCCCTGCAGGAGTCCGGCCGGCTGGTGAAAATTCCCGGCATCGGCAAGAAGACCGCCGAACGCCTGCTGCTGGAACTGCGCGACAAGCTCGCCAAGGCCCTGCCGGCGGCGTCCGGCCGGGTCACCGCCGACCTGGCAGGGAACGACCGCTCCGACATCACCAACGCGCTGCTGGCCCTCGGCTACAACGAGAAGGAAGCCCTCGGCGCGGTCAAGCTGCTGCCTGAAGGCGTTGGTGTTTCCGACGGCATCCGCCAGGCGCTCAAGGGCTTGTCCAAGGCATGAGCCAGAAGCTCAAGCAGGGCTTCATGCGCAACGTGAAGCTCGGCGCCGGCAGCCTGCGCCTGCTGATGAATCTGTGGCCGCCCTTCATCGGCGCCGGCATCCACGTCGAACGCATCGCCCCCGACTACCTCGAAGCCGTGGTGCGCATGCGCATGGGCCTGCTCAACCGCAACTACATGGGCACCCACTTCGGCGGCTCGCTGTATGCGATGACCGATCCCTTCTTTGCGCTGCTGGTCATGAACCGGCTGGGACGCAAGTACGTGGTGTGGGACAAGTCCTCCAGCATCGACTACAAACTGCCCGGCCGCGGCACGGTGCGCGCCACCTTCCGCATCACCCCCGAGCAGGTCGAGGAAATCCGCCAGGCCACCGCCGGCGGCGGCAAATACGAACCGACCTTCAGCGTGGATGTAATGAACCACCAGGGCGAGGTGGTGGCGACGGTGGAGAAGACCATCTACGTGAGGCTGAAGCCGGCCGCCTGATCACCGCCGCGCTTGCCCTGGCCGTGATCGTGGCCTATCCCTGGATGAAAGCGAGAGCGTGCGGGGCCGTGGGCGGGCCCCCTTCGCAGGCCACAGCCCGGATTCAGGAGTCGAGTCATGGCAGGTATCTTCATCAGCTACCGGCGGGACGACAGTGCGGGCTTTGCGGGGCGGCTCTACGATCGCCTGTGTGCAGCCTTCCCCGGCGACAAGATCTTCATCGACGTGGAGCGCCTTTGTTCGGGCGACGATTTTGCCCGCGAAATCGAGAGCACCCTGCGTGCCTGTGACGTGTGCCTGGTGATGATCGGGTCACGCTGGTTGAAGACTGCCGACCAGTACGGGCGCCGCCGCCTGGACCAGCCGAATGACTGGGTGCGCATCGAGATCGGTGCGGCCCTGACGCGTAACGTGCGTGTCATTCCGCTGCTGGTGGATGAGGCCGTGATGCCACCAGGCGAGGCACTGCCGCCGGATCTGGTCCGGCTGTCGTCCCTGCAGGCCCGCGTGTTGCACCATTACACCTTCACCCGCGACGTGGATGCACTGGTGCAGGGTATCCGGCAGGCCTCGGATGCGCGGCGCAGCCTTGCCGCCAGCATGGCCAGCCTGAAGGCCGGCTGCGTGCGCGTCCACCCCGTCGACCAGCTGGAGTATGCGTGGATTCCGCCGGGGGGATTCATGATGGGTCGGGTGCCGGGGGATGGGGTGACCGACGAGCGTTACGACGACGAGAAGCCCCGCCATCCGGTGCAGCTGACCCAGGGGTTCTGGCTGTCCCGCGGGCCGGTGACGGCGGGGGCTTATGGCCGCTTCGTGCGCAGCCGCGGGATCGCCATGCCGCCGCCGCCCAAGCACAACCCCAACTGGGCGGATCACGATCATCCGGTGGTGAACGTTACCTGGGCCGACGCGCGTGAATACTGCGCCTGGGTCGGCGGGCGCCTGCCCAGCGAGGCCCAGTGGGAGTACGCCGCGCGGGGCGGCCGTGCCGACACCTGCTATCCGTGGGGCAACGAGATCACGCCGGATTGCGCCAACTACGCTGACAACACCCGCTGGCAGGGCACCTCGCCGGTGGGATCCTTTGCCCCCAACGACTTCAATCTGTTTGATGTCGTCGGCAATGTCTGGGAATGGGTTTCCGACTGGTACGACGCCGGTGTGTATGCGGCGCGCCCGCCCCGTGAGCCGACGATGGATCCCGACGTCCAGGTGGATGTGCTGCACAAGAGGGTAGTGCGCGGCGGTTCGTGGGATTCGATTCCCATCGAGGTCCGGATCTCCAACCGGGGCTACTGCTCGCCCTCGGACTGCGTGCGGGATTTCGGTTTCCGGGTGTTGCTCGACGAGCTGCCGGCAACTGAGCCTGACCCCTCTTGAGCCGGCAATCACCTATCCGGCCTCGCGCGCAAGCGGCCTTAGCCTTTGCGCAGCCTTCCTTCGAGCCGGGTCATCCTGTCCACATGCTGGCGTGCCTGCTTGTCTGCCCGGTCGGCGTATTTCGTCACGGCTTTCTGCACCTGGATCCAGAAAGCGACCAGGTCCTGGCGCGGATAGGCCTCCAGTACCCCACTGTCCTGAAAGAATTCGGCGATCCAGCGTGAATCGAGTTCGCTACGTCCGGTCTCCCGGATGTACTCCGCAGCAGCGATTTCCACATAGTCAGACAGTTTTGGGGCTCTTTTCATGATCCATCGACGCTCCGGGGCGCGATTCAAGCGGCAGTCCTTGAAGTCCGTCATCCATGCGCCTCAATTGAGACAGGCGGTGGGGCAAAAGGTTTGGTGATGAACTCTCGCGAAAGCTTGGGTTCTCATGAAACAGGCGTCCATACCCCTGTTCCAGGGGAAGCGCGCTGGTTTTTCGGGAGTACGCAAAATGAGCGATGACTTTTTGTCCGGGACATGTGAGCCATGCCGCGGCGGGATACCTCCCCTGACGAAGGCCGAGGCCGACGGCTATCTGCAAAGGGTGTCGGGCTGGGAGCTTGTGGATGAGGGGCTCCGTATTGAGAGAAACTTCACTTTCAGGAATTTCAAGGAAGCCATGGACTTTGTTGCAAGCGTCGGCAATCTGGCTGAAATGCAGGGCCACCACCCCGACATCAGTTTTGGATGGGGCTGGGCCAAGATCTCCTGGCAAACCAAGAAGATAAAGGGACTCCACGAGAACGACTTCATCATGGCGGCCAAGACTGACCAGCTGTTCCATTCCTAACTTAGCCGGCGAGTTCGGCGAACAGGTGCCGGTAGCGGCGCGCCATCACGCGGTCGGTGAAATGCGCCTCGTAGCGCTGCCGGGCCGCCACGCAACGGGCGCGCAGTTCGTCAGGGCTGGCGTCGTCCCAGTCGTGCATGGCTGCACGGAAGGCGTCGTAGGTGCCGTCGGCACAGTAGAACGCATGGGGGCCGAGGACTTCGTGGAGGCCGTCGGTGCGTGTGCACACCACGGGGATACCGCGGGCGGCGGCTTCCAGCGCGACCAGGCCGAAGGGCTCGTAGCTCGACGGTACCGCCAGCACATCGATGGCCTCGAAGAAGGCTTCCAGCCGTGCGCCGGCACACCAGCCGAGAAAACTGACCCGCTCGGCGAGCCCGTGCGCGTGCAGCAGGTTGCGGGCATAGGGGCTGAAACCGCGCCCGGCGACGAGCACCCGGCGCGTCGCGAAATGCGCCTCTCCGAGCAGTAACTGCACGTATTCCGGGTGCTTGCGCGGTACGAGCCGGCCGCAATAGCCGAGCACTGCCTTGCCCCGCACCGGGCGGAAGGGGGCCGCGCAAGCCACGCCGTTGGGGATGACCTTTACCGCCGGATTACGTTGTCGGTAGCCCAGCGCCCGGTAATGCCGGTGTTCGGCCTCGGAGAGTACGACGACCCGCGCGCTGAGAGAGATCAGGTGTTCCTGCCAGGCCCGTGCACCGCCGAGGCCGACGCCGTTGGTGCGCTCCTCGAGGGCCAGCAGTGAATGAATCGTGCATACCACGCGGTGGCGGGCCAGCACGGCATCCAGCGCCGGGTTGGGTTTGTAGGTGTGCACGTGCAGCAGCGGTGCCGTGAAGTGGCGCAGCTCTTCCGCGCTGCCGACCACCACCGGATGAAAGCGGCGCAGGATTTCGTCCACCTCGGCCGGCGGATAAGCGTGGTCAATGACGAACCACAGCGCGTCGACGCCTTCTGCCGCGAAGCCGCTGATCAGGTTCTCGATCACGGTGCCGACGCCGCCCATCCGGTTGAGGGGCATCTCGTTGGTGATCTCGATGACCGGGAAGGCGCGTCGCTCAGTATTCGTGATCATGGGGAAAGAGGCGGGCGGTGGTGGCTCCGTCGTCGATCTCGAGGTAGGCCAGCCGTGCAACTTCGCGGCACTCGAGGGGCCAGTTTTCTGCCGTCTCCCAGGTGCCATCAAGGCGCCGCCGGCCGAGAAAAATTGCCGCGATGCACTGGCTCAAGTCGGGATTGGTGTCCTCTGCCCAGAAATTATGGACCGCCACAACCCGGTAGAGGTCCGGCACGATCCGGCTCAGCTGGATCCGCAATTCGGTCTCCTGCGTGTAGTGCTGGTGCAGGTGGGCGAGCCGGAACGGCGGGACGACCAGGCAGCCGTTCTCCAGGTGGAGCGGCAGCGGCGAACAGATACGCGCTGATCCGTGCGCCGCTGCCGGTGACGCCAGTGCATCCGTCCGGTCCGTAGAGGGCATGGGTTGCTTCCTTGTCGTCATACTTCACCATCAAGGTCTGGTTCATCGCGAGGGCCGGGGCTGGGGCGGGTCTGGAGGAGCGGCTTGCCAGGATTAATTCTAGAGCATGTTCATGAAGAAGTTGATCGGTGCCGGCCTGACGGCGCAATCCGGTGCGCGGTGTCCGCCGATTCAGCGATAATCCCGCCACCCCTACGCGAGGCATCCTCATGGCTCCCCGACGCACTGCCCAGGTGGCCATCACGGCCCTCCTGCTTCTTGGCTGCGCCTTCGTGCTCAGCCCCTTCTTTGCCGCCATCCTCTTTGCCGGCACGGTGTGCATCACCAGCTGGCCGCTTTATCGTTTCCTGCACCGGCGCCTGCGCGGGCGTGACGGGCTGGCGGCGATCACCATGACGCTGCTCCTGACCGCGCTGCTGCTGGTGCCGATGGTTGGCCTGGCTGCCTCCCTCACCGACGCGGTGACGGAACTGGTGGAGCAGGTGCGGGCCCTGATCGAGGCTTCGGATGGTCGTCCGCCCGCCTGGCTGAAGGAGATTCCGCTTGTCGGCGCCGACGTGGATGCCTACATCCGCAAGCTCACCCACAGCCAGCTGGAGATGCGCAAGCTGGGCCTGCAGGCGGTCGAGCCGGCGCGCAAGTTTGCCCTCGGGCTGGGGGCGCTGGTTGGCCAGGGCCTGCTGCAGATCACCCTGGTTCTGTTCATCGTTTTCTTTCTGTACCGGGACGGGGCGCGCATTTCCGAACTGCTTGAAACCGCCGCCGATCGCCTTGCTGGCGAACTGGGTGGCAGCCTGCTGGAGCTGGCCAGCAACACCGTCAAGGCGGTGATGATCGGCATCGTCGGCACCGCTGCAGCCCAGGCGCTGGTGGCGCTGGTGGGCTTCCTGATCGCCGGGGTGCCCGGCGCGCTGCTGATGGCTGCGGGGATCTTCTTTTTGTCGATGGTGCCCATCGGGCCGCCGCTGATCTGGGGCGGCGCGGCCTTCTGGCTGTATCAGCAGGACCAGCAGGGCTGGGCGATCTTCATGGTGCTGTGGGGCCTGCTGGCGATCAGTTCGGTGGACAACTTCGTCAAGCCGATGCTGATCAGCCGCACCGCCAGTTTGCCGATCCTGCTCATCGCGCTGGGGGCTTTTGGCGGCGTGCTGGCGTTCGGTTTCATCGGGCTGTTCCTCGGCCCCACTTTCCTGGCCCTCGGCCAGGCCCTGTTCCTGGCATGGACGGCCAGCAAGTCCGTGACCGTTGCCGACAATTCCGAAGAAGAAGCCCAGGCATGATCGAAACCGATGACCTCAAGGGCGGCATGCCCGACCCGAGCGCCCGCCTGATTACCGCCCAGCGCGCCAGCAACCAGGAAGAAGCCCTCGAACGGGCCCTGCGCCCCAAGCGCCTGGCCGATTACGTGGGTCAGCAGAAGATCCGCGAACAGCTGGAAATCTTCATCGAGGCCGCCAGGAAGCGCGGCGAGGCGCTCGATCACGTGCTGCTGTTCGGCCCGCCGGGGCTGGGCAAGACGACCCTGGCCCACATCGTGGCCGCCGAAATGGGCGTCAACCTGCGCCAGACCTCCGGCCCGGTGCTGGAGCGGGCGGGTGATCTGGCCGCGCTGCTGACCAACCTCGAACCTCACGACGTGCTGTTCATCGACGAAATCCACCGCCTCAGCCCGGTGGTCGAGGAAATCCTCTACCCGGCGCTGGAAGACTTCCAGATCGACATCATGATCGGCGAAGGTCCGGCGGCCCGCTCGGTGAAGCTCGATCTGCCGCCCTTCACGCTGGTGGGCGCGACGACCCGCGCCGGCATGCTCACCAACCCGCTGCGCGACCGCTTCGGCATCGTCTCGCGGCTGGAGTTTTACACCTCCGACGAACTGGCCTACATCGTCGGCCGCTCGTCACGCCTGCTGAACGTGGAGATCGACGACACCGGGGCCTTCGAGATCGCCCGCCGTGCCCGTGGGACGCCGCGTATCGCCAACCGCCTGCTGCGCCGGGTGCGCGACTACGCTGAAGTGCGTGCCGATGGTCGCATCTCGTCAGCCGTGGCGGACGCGGCGCTGACCATGCTGGACGTGGATCACCTGGGCCTCGACCTGATGGACCGCAAGCTGCTGGGGGCAATGCTGGAAAAATTCGGCGGCGGCCCGGTGGGGCTCGACAACCTGGCGGCAGCGATCGGGGAATCGTCCGACACCATTGAGGATGTGCTGGAGCCCTACCTGATCCAGCAGGGCTACCTGCAGCGCACGCCGCGGGGCCGCATGGCCACCGCGTCGATCTGGCACCATTTCGGGCTGGTGCCGCCGGGAACCGAGCTTTAGCCGGCCTCCGGGTCCTGGGCTGTCACCGTCCGGACCCGTTCTGCGGTGGCCATGAAGTCGGCCAGGTTGTCCTGGTCGAAAGGCTGCAGGCACCGGTTGACGGCCTGCGAGGTGATCGTCAGGCCGCCTTTCTGGTCGCGGGCGATCCAGCCGAGCTGGATCAGATGGCTGACCTTGCGGCGCACGGTTTCCCGCGGAATACCGGTGGATGAGCTGATCGAGAAGGCATTGCAGGGACGCAGGGCCAGCTTGTTGAAATTGCCCTCGTTGGCGCACCGAATGGCCGCCAAGGCCTGGTTGTCGAGGCCGAGGCCGCCGAGGTTGTAGAGGCCGACCTCGCCAAGCACGATGGGCAGCAGCAGGTCACCCTCAAAGGCGGCGTAGAGGCGGACCAGGTAACGCAGGTTGTAACGGGCCAGGAGCAGGGCAACGACGCGCTGGTCGCGTCGCGCTTCGTCCCCGGTGTCCCCGGCGGCGTGGCCGGCAGGTGCTGACCCGGATGAGTCAGGGGGCAGGGGGCTGTGCATCTGTTTCTCCGCAGGCAGTATCCAGAATGGCTAGTTTTACACAATTTCACCAGTATACCAGCCGGAAGACGTCCCCCTTCCTTCGTTACATTCTGTAAAACAACGCCCCCTGGCCGCAGCTCAGACCTGGCAGGCCAGCCCCTTGAGGTACTCGCCTTCCGGTACGGCCAGCCCGATCGGGTGGTCGGGCGCGGCAGACAAGCGGTGAATGATACGCGCCTCGACACCCACGTCCGAGGCGGCACTGGCGACGATCTTCTGGAACATTTCCAGCCCGATGCCGCCCGAGCAGGAATAGGTCATCAGGATGCCGCCCGGGTTGAGCAGGCGCAGGCCGAGCAGGTTGATGTCCTTGTAGGCGCGCGCTGCGCGTTCGGCGTGGGCGGCCGAGGGGGCGAACTTGGGCGGATCGAGGATGATCATGTCGAACTTGCGGCCTTCGGCCTTGAGGCTGCGCAGGGCCTGGAAGACGTCGTCTTCACGCCATTCGGCGCGGCTGGCGTCGAGTTGCGGGTTGAGGGCCAGGTTGCGCGCTGCCGCGGCCAACGCCGGGCCGGACGAGTCGATGGAGATCACGCTCCTGGCACCGCCAGCCAGTGCCTGCAGCGAGAAGCCGCCGGTGTAGCAGAAGCAGTTGAGCACGTCGCGCCCGGCTGCCAACTGGCCGGTGAGGTGGCGGTTCTCGCGCTGGTCGAGGTAGAAGCCGGTCTTGTGGCCGCCGACCACGTCCACTTCCATGCGCACGCCGTTCTCGACGATGGTCAGGCCGCCTTCCGGCAGTTCGCCGTAAGCCAGGCCGGTGACCGGGCCGAGGCCTTCGAGCTTGCGCACATCGGAGTCCGAACGTTCATACACCGCGCTGCAGCCGGTGGCCTGGACCAGCCCGGCAACGATGGCATCGCGCCACTTGTCGGCGCCTGCGCTGGTCAGCTGGACCACCACCACGGCGCCGTAACGGTCGGCAATGACGCCCGGCAGGCCATCGGATTCGCCGTGGATCAGGCGTACGCCTTCCTGCCCGGCCAGCCACGGATGGGCCGCCCGCCGCGCCACGGAAGTGGCCACCGCCCGCTTGATGAAGGCGTGATCAATTGATTGGTCGGGATCGAAACTCCACACCCGCGCCCGGATCTGCGACTCCGGCGACCACGCTGCCCGCGCCAGCGGCTTGCCGCGCGAATCCTGCACAAGCACCGTGTCGCCCGGCCGCGCCCGCCCTTCCAGCCGGTCTACCGAGCCGGCGAAGATCCAGGGGTGACGACGAAGCACGGACCGGTCATTGCCGGATTTGAGAATGAGTTCAGCCATGGTGGGAGCGAAAAATCAGGTGTAAAAAAGAAAATGAGGACGCGCCGAAGGGGCACGAACTGTGGGTCGGACTTCAGTCCGACAGCACGGGGTTAGCCAGTCGAGTCGGACTGAAGTCCGACCCACAGGCTAGGCTCCCTGTCTAGCCGAGTTGGCGGCGGAGGGCGCAGGACACCATCTCGCCGATGCGCGTCACGTACAGCGTGCCCATCTCGGGATAAAAGCGTTCCGGATCTTCGCTGCCCAGGGCCAGCAGCCCGAAGGTCTGCTCGTCGCGGCGCAGGGGCACCAGCGACACCGAGCGGATCAGCTTGCCGGCGGGGCCGAACCAGTTGCCGATTTCGCGCAGGGTGGGCGCGCCGCAATAAGGCTGGTTCAAATCGCCGGTGAAAAAGCGCACTTCCTCGCCAACCGCCAGAAACTCCGGCCCGCTGCGCGACAGCACGCTGTTCCACACCCGGAAGGCGACGTGGGGCACCGAGAAATCTTCCTGCAGGTGCACGTAGATGGCCTGGCGGATCGATTCGAAGTCTTCCGCTTCCAGCAGGGACAGGCCCAGGCGATGCACCTTTTCACTGATGCCGTCGTTCTCTTCGCCAAAGGCCAGCAGCTCGGCGAACTTGTCCTCAAGCTGGGCGATGCGGTCGCGCAGGGCGATCAGCTGGCGCTCGGTGAGGGAGATGGCCTGTCCGTTGTTGGGGTGGGTCACCGTCAGGTCGGTCAGCAGGGTCGAGTTCTTGTCGAAGAATTCGGGGTTTGCCTGCAGGAACTCGATGACGTCGGAAGCTTTCATGGCGTTGGGCCGGGTTGGAAGTGGGCTTGGAGATTCAGGGAAGCGTGATGTCGGCGCTGAAGACACTGACCGCCGGGCCGGTCATCATCACCGGGGTGCCGACGCCGTTCCAGGCGATGGTGAGCTCGCCGCCGCGGGTTTCGACGGTCACCGGTGACACCACCAGTTCGCGCAGGATGCCGGCCACTACCGCCGCACAGGCGCCGGTGCCGCAGGCCAGGGTTTCGCCGGCGCCGCGCTCGAAGACGCGCAGGCGCACGTGGTGATCGTCCACCACTTGCAGGAAACCGGCATTCACGCGGGCAGGAAAGCGCGGGTGGTGCTCGATGAGCGGGCCCTGTTCGGCCACCGGCGCGGTATCGACATCGGCCACCACCTGCACCGCATGCGGGTTGCCCATGCTGACGGCGGTGATGGCAATAGTGTTGCCGGCCACGTCGAGCGGCTGCACATACGCATCGGACTCGCTGACGAAGGGTACGTCGGCGGGATTCAGCACCGGCACGCCCATGTCCACGGTCACGTTGCCGTCGGCCTCAAGGCGCGGCGTGATGATGCCCTTTTTGGTCTCGACGCGGATCTCGCGCTTGTCGGTGAGGCCCTGGTCGAACACGAAGCGGGCGAAGCAGCGCGCGCCGTTGCCACACTGTTCGACTTCGCCGCCGTCGGCGTTGAAAATGCGGTAGCGGAAATCGACGCCCGGTGTTTGGGCCGCTTCGACGATCAGCAACTGGTCGCAGCCGACGCCGAAGTGGCGGTCGGCCAGGTAGCGCACCTGCGCTTCGGTGAGTTCGATGTGCTGGCGTACTGCGTCGATGACCACGAAATCGTTGCCGAGGCCGTGCATCTTGGTAAAGGCGAGCTTGCTGCTCATGGGAGAAGATCCATGTAGTCGCGCCACACGCAGCGGTCCATCACCACCGTGATGCCGGCGGCGCGGGCGCGCTCGGCGGCGGCTTCGTTGATGACGCCATCCTGCAGCCAGAGGCGCGGGATGCCGAGGGCGATGCATTCGTCGATGATCGGGTCGATCTGGTCGCCGGCGCGAAATACATCCACCATATCCACCTTTTCGGGAATATCCGACAGCGTGGCATAGGCTTTTTCGCCCAGCACTTCGGAAACCGCCGGCCGAACCGGTACGATGCGGTAGCCGAAGCCCTGCATCGCTCGGGAAACCCGGTAACTCGGGCGTTCCGGGCGCGGCGACAGGCCAACGACGGCGATGCGCTTGACCTCCTGCAGCAGGCTGCGGATCTGGTCGGGGGTGGGATTGGTAAACATGGCGGGATTCTACCGGATTGGCGGGCCCCGGAAACCTTGCGGGCAGCCGCAGGTCGGAGCCTGAGAGGCAAACATTGGAGAGTGTGATGGAGCGGAAAGCACGACCGGGTGTCGTGAGAAGAGTGGTGTCGGGCGTCTGGGGCGTGGTCGATAGCCTGCGCCGGGCGAGCCTTAACCTGTTGTTCATTGCCATCGTGGCGTTTCTGGTTGCCGGCTGGTGGGCAAGCCGGCCGACGCCCTTGCCCGAGGATGCGGCGCTGGTCATCGCGCCGGTCGGGCAGCTCGTCGAGCAGCGCACGGTGCGCAGCCCGATGAGCGTGCTGCAGGGTGGCGACGCCATCCACCAGGTGCTGCTGCGCGATGTGGTCGATGCGATCCGTGCAGCCGCCACCGATTCGCGCATCAAGGCGCTGGTCCTCGAGACTGACGGGCTGGCCGGTGCCGGTTTGTCGAAGCTGGAAGAGATTGGTGCTGCGGTGAGCGAATTCCGCCAGGCCGGCAAGAAGGTCTATGCCTACGGCAAACACTTCAACCAGGTCCAGTACCACCTGGCCTCCCGGGCGGACGAGGTCTTCGTGAATCCGGATGGCTATGTGCTCTTGTCCGGTTTCGGGCGCTTTCCGACCTACTACAAGGGCCTGTTCGATCAGGCCGGCGTGAAGATGCAGGTCTTCCGGGTTGGCACCTACAAGTCCTTCGTCGAACCCTACACGCGTAGCGACATGTCGGCGGAAGATCGGGAATCCACCAAGGTGTACCTGGATGCTGCCTGGCAGGCCTATCAGGCCGACATCGCCGCGGCCCGCCCGAAAGCCGGTCAGAACCTGGTCAGTTACGTCACCGATGCGCCTGGCCTGCTGGCCGCCGCTGGCGGTGATGCGGCCAGGATGGCCCACAATGCCGGTCTGGTGGATGGCCTCAAGACGGTTGACGAGTGGCGTGACTACATCAAGGGCAAGGTCGGCGCGACGGACGACGGCAAGGGCTTCAGGCATGTGGACCTGGGGACCTACGTGGCCCGCCTGCGCGAGGACGCGGCCCATCCGGCCGACAAGATCGGCGTGATCGTCGCCCAGGGCGCCATCGTCGATGGCGAGCAGCCGCCCGGTGTGGTGGGGGGCGACACGGTGGCCGGGCTGATCCGTCAGGCCCGCGAAGACAAGGCCGTGAAGGCCGTGGTGCTACGGGTGGACAGCCCCGGCGGCAGCGCGACTGCTTCCGAAGTGATTCGCCGCGAGCTGGAACTGACCCGTCAGGCCGGCAAGCCGGTGATCGTCTCGATGGGGTCGGTGGCGGCCTCCGGCGGCTACTGGATCAGCATGGCAGCCGACGAAGTGTGGGCAAGCCCCACGACCATCACCGGTTCCATCGGCATCTTCGCGATGCTGCCCGATCTGTCGGGGCCGATGACCCGGCTCGGGCTGGCGGTGGATGGGATCGGCACAACGCCGCTGTCCGGCGGGCTCGATCCGCGCCGCCCGCTCGATCCGCAGGTAGCCAACGTGCTCCAGCAGACCATCGAGCACGGCTACAAGCGCTTCCTGGGGCTGGTCGGCAAGAGTCGCAAGATGAGCGTCGAGGCGGTGGATGAGGTCGCCCAGGGGCGTGTGTGGCTGGGCAGCCAGGCCAAGGAGAAGGGTCTGGTGGACAAGCTCGGTGGGCTGGATAGTGCCCTCAAGGCCGCTGCCGTCAGGGCCGGGCTGAAGGAATATGACGTGAGTTACGTGGAAAAGGCCCTGTCGCCGCGCGATCAGTTGCTGGCCAAGCTGCTGGATAACGGCGACGAGAGCGAACTGGCGATGGCGAAGCCGTCGGTGGTGGAGCAGACGCTGGCGAAGATCCGCACCGAGCTGGAGGCGCTGGCCTTGTGGAACGATCCGGGCCATATCTACCTGCATTGCGAGTGCCTGGCGCCCTGAGGGATGGCGCGAGGTGTCAGTGGTCGATGCAGCGGTTTGAACCGGTTGTCCGTCACGGGCAGCGGGTTTATCTGAAACGTGAACTTGTTAAACGCCCGGTTACGGGCGTTTAACATTTCGGCAAACCCTTTCCGGCGGGGTTTGAAGGCTTTCAGGGCGGTTTTGACTGTTTGTTGTGCAGGCTTGAACAGCTTGAAGCCCGATTCAAATCGGTTCATCTCCGGGATGAACTTTTTCAAGGCCGGTTTGAGCCGGTTCATCGTAATCTATTCCCAGTGGGTGGGCTATCTTGAGCAGGGAACCTATGCCTCGACGGAAGCATGGCTGAAAACCTTGGGCATCGAGATACGTCACATACACACCTCGGGACATGCCAGCCCAAAGGACTTGAAGCGTTTTGCCGAAGGCTTGGGAGTGTCAGAAATTTTGTGTTCGAGGCGGTTTTAGGGATTCTTGCCCTGCCGCGGCAGGGCAAGAATCCCCAGGGTTCATCGCGCCATCGCCGGAATGAAGCGATCCGTGTACAGAATGGCGAACTGATTCATCGCGCTCTTCCAATACGTCATCGGCCTCTTCCACTCGGCTGTGATGTTGCGTAGCGCCAGCCAGATCAGCTTGGTGGCCGCCTCGTCCGTCGGGAAGTGCCCCCGCGTCTTGATGATCTTGCGCACCCGGGCATTGACGCTCTCGATGGCGTTGGTCGTGTAGATCACCCGGCGCACATCCGGCGGGAAGGCAAAGAACGGGATCACCTGCTCCCACACCCGCTGCCAGGCCACCGCGATGGTCGGGAAACGCTGTCCCCATTCTCCTTCTGCAAACGCCTCCAGGGCCGCCTCTGCCGCCTCGGCGCTCACCGCCTGGTAGATCGGCTTGAGCGCGTGGGCCAGACCCTGTCGGTCCTTGTAGCCCGCGTAACTCAGGCTATTGCGCAGCAGATGCACGATGCAGGTCTGCAGGGTACTTTGGGGATACACCGCCTCCAGCGCCTCGCTCATGCCCTTGAGCCCGTCGGTAACGGCAATCAGGATATCGTGGCAGCCGCGCACCTTCAGGTCATTGAAGACCTTGAGCCAGAACTTGGCCCCTTCGGTGTTCTCGATCCACAAGCCCAGAATGTCACGGCTGCCGTCGGCGCGCACCCCCAGGGCCAGGAACACCGCCTTGTTGCGCACCACCGCGTCTTCCCGGATCTTGACCCGCAGGGCGTCGAAGAACACCACCGGGTACATCGCTTCGAGGGGGCGGCCCTGCCACTGCAGAACCTCTTCCATCACGGCGTCGGTGACGCTGCTGATGAAGTCCGGCGACACCTCGGTGTTGTACATCTGCACCAGAAAGCCCTGGATCTCGCGCACACTCATCCCGCGGGCGTACATGGCGATGATCTTGTCGTCGAAGCCGCTGAAGCGACGTTCGTGCTTGCCGATCAGTTGCGGCTCGAACAGGCCGGCCCGGTCACGGGGAATGTCGATGCGCAGCGGCCCGTCATCGGTCAGAACGGTCTTGCCGCTGCTGCCGTTACGTTGATTGGCAGTGGCATCCGGTTTGGCACCGCCTGCCGGGTAGCCCAGGTGGTGGCTCAGCTCGGCGCCCAAGGCCCGTTCGATCAGTGCTTTCTTGAAGCCGCGCATCACCTCTTCGACGGACTCTGCGGTCATCGGGCCGGTGACGATCTGGTCCAGCCATTCCGACGCGGCCGCGGGCAAGGCTGCGACCACCGGTTTCACTACCTTCTGTTTCTTCGAGGTCATACATGTTCCTTTCGGGGAGCATGGTAGGCCTCAAACACAAAAATACGGACAGGCTCCGAAGGCTTGGCTCCTCGTGCATTAATAATCCCTACCCACAGCTTCGCCACGGACAAGTACAGCGAATTGTTCCGCAACGTGGTTTATCGCCATGACGGCGAATGGTGGGAGGCGTGAATATGGCTGACGCCAAAGAAAGCCTAAAGGGGTAGGCGATGACGGACGTTCAGCAAATCCCAATGAAGCAGCTCAGACTGGGCACTGGTATGTCGGGTGCGGCACGAATGGAAATGTCGGGCTGTGGGATGGAGAATGTTTTCTTGTGATTGGGCAAGAGGGTGCCAAGGTGTCGGCTGTACCGCCCAAATGGGAAAACCGTTGGGTCATCAAGCAGGAAACGTATTTCACAGAATCGTCCGGTTGCTTCCAGCCGTTCGCCACCATCAATGAGGGAGGGCGCCCTTGATTAAAACTATTTATTGGAATTTGTGTGTTTCTGATTCCACATCTTGAATCTGCTTGGCTCCCTAGCCTTGGCTCGCGCAATGTCCCAAGCAATTGCAGACTCCATAGCTTGCTGCGGTACCAGCATTTTGTTCAATCCTGGCGGTCGCCGAATATCTGACTCGCGATGAGCTTCATCGGCACCATAAAACTCTATCGTTTCACCGAAATTATATGGACCACCAGGAACAGGTTCCTCTGTTACGGGAAAGGCTTGAGTAGGACAGATATCCATTACTGAATCTAGCCACGGGTAATATTCTTCGGAATAGCACCCTTCCCCTGGTTGCTGATCGCACAAATAAAGCTCAGAAAATTTTGCGGCAATTTCCTGTACAGACAAACCACTGCCTGCCCATTCGTTCAAATCAGGCTCGCGCTCACTTATGAATTTCGGTGCCATGTCAAAACCATACTCACACCTAAAAAGGTTGGGATAGACCAATGCCTCCCCAGTGCGTGCTTTGAAAGGCATTTCTTGGTAGAGAACAACCATCAAAGTTTGAACCCAGCGCAAATATGAATAGAACCTGACATTGGCGAACCCCAAGCTCTTCAGCTCTCGGATCATGGGCAGGATCATGTACAACGCAGATTTTTCGACTTTGGGCTGATGCATAGCGCCTCCTAGCAAAAATTATTACTGCCCGTGCATCAATTAAACTCAGTCATTCTGAATTCCGAATGGATATTTAACGGGGCGACAGCCTTTATCAGAACGCGCACTGACCTGAATGGATTAAGCCGCATCACGGACCGCAACGATTGAGTGATCTTGTATGAGATAATTGTGGTCAGGTTGATTGCTAGCGATTTGTATTCAACTCCTGTCTGGCTTCCCACCTCAAATCACTTGCCCGCCAGCTTCGCGCAGACATCCATATTCTGGTAGCAACTCTCTAAAAGAGAAATCATGAAAGTCTTCGTGGCGAGCGCTTCGAGCTTGCCATTCTTCGATATCTTAAAGGTCAAGATTTCGGTGACGATTTCCTTCTCCTGCATCGTTAGCAAGTAGTATTTGTCTTCACGAATCTTGCGACTCTTGAAATACAGGCCTACCGGCATCTTGTCTGAGAAGACCATTTTCAGGTCGGCTATCTCGCCGTCGATGTAGTCCTTGACGATCACATCGTTGCTCGAATTACCAAGAAAAGTTTGGTATTTCGAGAAGGACAGGAGTCGGTTCAATAAGCTTAGCGCGAGCTGTTCCTGATTATCCTTTGCATTCGGGAAGGCTTTCTCTTCATTGCTCCGCTGGACATGCACCAGTTCCCACAAGGCACCGATCCGCTTAGCGTCATTGAAGGCTGCGACCTCCTTGGCCTCGGGATTCTCTGGCCAGTTCATGGAGGTTGATTTGATGGCTTCATTGTTGCCGGCGAGCTTTTTGCCGATGGAGGCAATGTATTTCGACATCCTCTCGATCTTCACCTTCTCTCCAGCCGTTTGCGCCGTCGCAGTCAACGGGACTGCAATGGCAATGGCAAAGACCAAGGAACTGCCGCCGATTATGAGCTTCATATTCATATATGATCCTATTGAGACTTTCGGCCCCTTCTATTTATAGGTTGATGTTGAGAACGACCCAATTCTCGAAATACTGAGAATTGGCAATCGGCACTCCGAGCTTGCAGGCATTTGCCAGAGCCCTTTTGATCATCCAATAGGCCTCGTCGAAGAGATTGAGGGAGATGATCGACGCCAGCCCCTTGCTATGGTGCTTCAAATCGTTTCTGGCGGCGTTCCAGGCATTGTAGATGTCCGCCTTCTTTGCCTTGCCATCGAACGGGCTGAATTGGGTTCGCTCCCTGATTTGCCAAATGGCTGCGGTTGAATCCTCGACGGCGGAAGTCATCCCCTCGTCGGCGAGAATGCCAGCGTAGATCGCCTCTGCGGCTCCCGCCAGAGTGATCGAGCAGATGTAGTTACCGGCGAGAAACAGCGCAATGGCTTCGACAAGCTGAACGCGGGCAATCTCGCTCTTTGGGAGCTGCGTATCGTCTTCGTAGCCGAGTGTCGGAACGCTCATGCCGGCTCGGGGGCTAGCTTTCCCAGTGCGACGAGTAGATTACGCCGCTCGGGATGAACATCTTTTCCTTGACCGCGCGGACGGCAGCGTTTTCGCCGCTGACGCCCTTGGCTGCCAGTTCCTTGGCGTAGTCGGCAGCTTCCGTGAAGGCGTTGGTCGAGCGGGTGGCGCCGAGATACATGGGGCGTCCGTCATCCCTGTCGGCGCGGGCGCAGGCTTCGAGGCAAAGCTGCGCGATGTAGCCGCGGCGCTTGCGGGCGAGTTCGACGATGGAGGCTGACTGCTGCGTCTCGATGGGGGAACGGCTCATCTTTTCCAGCCAGTCGGCCTGTCCGGCGATGGCCGAGAGCAAATGCTGGTCGGTCATGGGCTTGGGGTCGTCGAAGGTTTGGCTGCCTCCCCGGCCGATGGCCTTCAGGAAGAAGATGATAACAATGATGGCGAGGATTCCGCCCAGTACCTCCATGATAGTTCGCTCCCATGTTCTTTAAGCTTTTCGAAGCCTACATGATGCCACTGTATTGGACAGCCCGAAACACTCATAACTAGGGACATGGACAACCTGGGTCCAGCTTAAAATTCGCGGACTGGAATGAAGAGGCCATAAAGAAATCCTGTGGCTCATTGAATCCCTTGCTGAGAAGGCTGCCGTTTGCCTTCACTACGCAAGGAGCCACACATGCAGTTCAGCCGAATCCCCCTCCGATCAAGCCAGCGTTAGTCACTTCAGTCCCCGGCCCTTCAACCTCAAAGCGCAGTAGCTTGTGGTAGGGAAGTACTACCTCTTCATCTGACACGGCATGACTGATCGCAAAGCTGTCTTTTCTGCAGCTCAAATAAAATGCAGAGCCGGATTTGAGGGGGATGCCACTTCCGCCAACATAAACAGCGATCAATGGTTTGCCCAGCGCCTTGTCCTTAATGCGCTGAAGTGTCCTAGCAGCACTCTCGCGGATTTGATCTGCAGCGTTCTTTGGTTTGGGCTTGGGTTGTAGCTTTGGGTTCGCGTCAAGCGATGCAGTATCGGAATTTGGTTTAATGAATGCTTTAATAAGGAAAAAAGCGAAATGAGCCCGACCCCAATGCCAAGAAATGTAAAGAAGGTGGCTCCCTTTAGATCAGAAGTGTTGGCAATTAGGAAATAAGCGAGTCCACCGAACAAGACAGAGTTGATCAACCACATAATGTTGAACATGATGCCGTATACCTTTCTAGAGTACATCGCAGATGTACTGTGCCACGTGGTTCTCAATAAGGCTATGTAGAGTGGCACTTGCATAAGGCGGCGCAATGTGCATCTTTGCCAAAGCAGTGGGCGGCAGTTTTCCTGAGGTTTGAAGTGATTTCTTCGGCGCCGTGTCACTAAGTCGATAAGAGAAAGACCCGGAGGCAATCCAAGAAGGGGGGCGGTGCGCCATGGCGCTATCGCCTACCAGTAGGGTCGTTTCCATGTAGTGGTCAAGGAGCGCGGAACCTCCATCACCCGAACAATTCGGGTTGTGATTTCAGCGACCCGTATCGCTTGGGGGTCGCCAAACGGCAGGAAGATTTGTATCGTTTTGGGCGATGCGACAACATGGCTCATTGAAATCAGACTCCGAGCGGGGAGTATGCTTTTCAGGGTATTCACTGAATATGTTTGTCAGACTTTGGCGCCGGCGGGGCAAAATCTTGCTCGACGTCCGACAGCACTGAAATCTGATTGGTGTCGAACCAATTCTTGGCTGTGGCGAGGACGGCCAAGTCACGCTGTCGCCCCTTCACGTTGCTTGTTTTTGAGATGAGATCGGCCGCGACTTCAAAGCTCACCCAGCGGGTGCTCGTCGTCTCCCACTGCAGGCTCCCTTGGGGGCCCAGATGACGCATGACGAAATAAGCATTGCTGCTGAGTCCGCTATGGAAGATGCCTGGGAGCACATCGACGACTTCGGCGGTGTAGCCGGTTTCTTCCTTGACCTCACGTAAGGCTGTCTCTTCCGGGGTTTCTCCACTGTCAGGTCTGCCCTTCGCGAAGGTCCAGACATAACCGTCAAAGTGGTTGGCAGGCTCACGAAGTAGAACCTGTCCAGTTCTGCAAAGTAGAACCCCTCCATATGCTTGTGCGCTCGAGATAGGCCAGTCTGCGTTTTTCATGGCGGGCTTCGGTGCTCACCACTTCTTGATGATCCACTTGGGCACGCGCAGCCCGGTGTCCTGGGCGTCGCGACGGGTGAAGTCGCCGTTGCCGACATCGTCGAAGAGGTAGTAGGGAATGCCGCCCGGCGGGGTGACCTTGACCATGTAGAGCTGGCCGTTAACCCGGTATTCCTCCACCGTGTCTTCGCCCTTCTTGATGATGGTGACCTGCGGTTCCTGGGCCTGGTCGAGCTCCATGCCCGGGGGCGGCGGAGGTGGTTCGGGCAGGGGTTCGAGTTTCGGTGCTTGCTGGGCCCAGGCCGAGGCGGTGAGGGCGAGCAGCAGGGCTGCGAAATAGGGTACGCGGGGCATGTTTTTCTCCTGGCTATGCCGGAATTGTAACCTGCGCGTCTGGCCGGTCAGAGGTTGAGCATCAGCTCGTGTTCTTCCGGCAGCGGCAGGAAGCCCCGGCTCTGGTAATGGGCGAAAATCGCATCCACCACTTTTTCGGGTTCATCGATCACCTGGACCAGGTTCAGGTCGTCCGGGTTGATCATTCCCTCGCTGACCAGGCGGTCCTTGAACCAGTCCAGCAGGCCGCGCCAGAAGGGTTCGTGGACCAGGATCACCGGGATGTTGCGGCTCTTGCCGGTCTGGATCAGCGTCATCGCTTCGAGCATCTCGTCGAGGGTGCCGAAGCCGCCAGGCATCACCACGTAGGCCACCGCGAACTTCACGAACATGAACTTGCGCGCGAAGAAGTGCTGGAAGGTTTGCGAGATGTCCTGGTAGGGATTGGCCTTTTGCTCCATCGGGAGCTGGATGTTCAGCCCCACGCTGGGCGACTTGCCGAAATAGGCGCCCTTGTTGGCCGCCTCCATGATGCCCGGGCCGCCACCCGAGATGACCGAGAAGCCGGCATCGGAGAGCAGGCGGGCGATTTTTTCGGTCTGCGCGTAGTAGGGATGGTCGGGTTTGGTGCGGGCGCTGCCGAAGATCGAGACCGCCGGGCGGATCGGCTTGAGGCGTTCAGTGGCCTCGACGAACTCTGCCATAATCCCGAAGATCCGCCACGACTCCCTGGCCGTGAAGTTCTGCGCTGCCGTATTCGGCACCATCCGGGGAAGTTTGTTTTTTGCCGTCATTGTTTTTCTGATTGAGGAGTGAGGAGGGAACGGCTGGCCCGCTCCTTCCCGTTTACCCATGCCGACCCTGCTGCTCGTCGACGGTTCCAGTTACCTGTACCGCGCCTTCCACGCCCTGCCCGATCTGCGTAACTCGGCGGGCGAGCCCACCGGCGCCGTGCGCGGGGTGTTGTCCATGCTACGTCGCCTCGAATCCGACTACAAGGCGGAATACCGCGCCTGCGTATTCGATGCCAAGGGCAAGACCTTCCGCGATGACTGGTTTCCCGACTACAAGGCCCAGCGCCCGTCCATGCCCGACGACCTGCGCGCCCAGATCGGACCGCTGCACGAAGCCGTGAAGGCCGAAGGCTGGCCGCTGCTGATGGAAGACGGCGTCGAGGCCGACGACGTGATCGGCACACTGACCCGCCAGGCCGTCGCGGCCGGCTGGGAGGTGGTGATTTCCACCGGCGACAAGGATCTGACCCAGCTCGTCCAGCCCGGCGTACGCTGGGTGAATACCATGAGTGAGGAAGTCCTCGACGAGGCCGGCGTGACCGCCAAGTTCGGCGTGCCGCCAAACCTCATCGTCGATTACCTGACCCTCATCGGCGACACCGTGGACAACGTGCCCGGCGTCGAGAAGTGCGGCCCCAAGACGGCGGTGAAGTGGCTCACCGAATACGGCACCCTCGACAACCTGATCGCCAACGCCGACAAGGTCGGGGGCAAGGTCGGCGAGAACCTGAGGAAGCACCTGGATTTCCTGCCTCTCGGCCGCCGGCTGGTCACGGTGGTGACCGACCTGACGCTGCCGGTGACGCTGCCGGAGCTGGCTGCCCGCGAGGACGACAAGGAAGCGCTGGCCGTCATCTATCGGCGCATGGATTTCAAGGGCTGGCTGAAGGAGCTGGAGCTGGGCGTCCATCGCGCGCCGGCCGCCGTGGCCGATGAAGCCGTCGTCGTCGAAGCCCGGGGTGAGCCCGGCGCCCATCGCAGCGGCTACGAAGTCCTGCTCGACTGGGCTGCCTTCGACGCCTGGCTGGTGAAGATTTCCGCTGCCGAACTCACTGCCTTCGACACCGAAACCACCGGCCTCGACCCGATGGCGTCCACGCTGGTCGGCATGTCCTTCGCCATCGTCGAGGGCGAAGCCGCCTACCTGCCGCTGGCCCACCACTACGCCGACGCCCCGGCCCAGCTGCCGCTGGCCGAGGTGCTGGCCAAGCTCAAGCCCTGGCTCGAATCCGACGCCCACCACAAGCTCGGCCAGAACCTCAAGTACGACTGTCACATCCTTGCCAACCACGGCATCGCCCTGGCCGGGATTACTGAGGACACGCTGCTCGAGTCCTACGTGCTCGAAAGCGACAAGTCCCACGACATGGACTCGCTGGCCAGCCGCCACCTGGGCCTCAAGACCCTGACCTACACCGAGGTGTGTGGCAAGGGTGCCAAGCAGATCGGCTTCGGCGAGGTCGAACTGGCCCGCGCTACCGAATACGCGGCCGAAGACGCCGACATCACGCTGCGCCTGCACCACAACCTGGCGGCCCAGCTGGCCGCCGAGCCCGCCCTTGCCGCGCTGTATCGTGACATCGAGCTGCCCACCGCGCGGGTGCTCTTCGAGATGGAGCGCACCGGTGTACTGATCGATGCCTTCCTGCTCGCCCAGCATTCCGAAGAACTCGGCCGCCGCCTCTACGACCTGGAGAATGAAGCCCACGTCCTTGCCGGCCAGCCCTTCAACCTGGGTTCGCCCAAGCAGCTCGGCGAAATCCTGTTCACCAAGCTCGGCCTGCCGGTGGTCAAGAAAACCGCTACCGGCCAGCCGTCGACGGATGAGGACGTGCTGTCGCAACTGGCCGACGACTATCCGCTGCCCAAGCTGCTGCTCGAGCATCGCAGCCTCGCCAAGCTCAAGAACACCTACACCGACAAGTTGCCGCAGATGGTCAACCCCAAGACCGGCCGCGTGCACACCAGCTTCAGCCAGGCGGTGGCCGTCACCGGGCGTCTTGCCAGCACCGAGCCCAATCTGCAGAACATCCCGATCCGCACGCCGGAAGGGCGCCGCATCCGCGCCGCCTTCATCGCGCCCCAGGGCCATGTCATCATCTCGGCCGACTACTCGCAGATCGAACTGCGCATCATGGCCCACCTGTCCGGCGACACGGGCCTGCTGGACGCCTTTGCCAAGGGCGAGGACGTGCACCGCGCCACCGCCGGCGAGATCTTCGGCGTGACCCCGCTGGAGGTGACCAGCGAGCAGCGCCGCTACGCCAAGGTGATCAACTTCGGCCTGATCTACGGCATGAGCGCCCACGGCCTGGCCAAGAACCTGGGTATCGACCGGGGCGCCGCCGCCAACTACATCGAGCGCTATTTCGTGCGTTATCCGGGCGTCGCTGCCTACATGGAGCGCACCCGCCTGGAGGCCAAGACCCACGGCTACGTCGAAACCGTGTTTGGCCGCCGACTCCACCTGCCGGACATCCGTGCCCAGCAGGTCGGCCGCCGCCAGGGCGCCGAACGGGCCGCCATCAACGCGCCGATGCAGGGCACCGCCGCCGACCTGATCAAGAAGGCGATGATCGCCACGTCCCGGTGGCTGAAGGAAGCCGGTGTCAAGTCGCGCCTGATCCTGCAGGTGCACGACGAACTGGTGCTCGAAGTGCCGGACGATGAAATCGCGCTGATCCGCGAGCAGTTGCCGAAACTGATGGCCGGCGTGGCGCAACTTTCCGTGCCGCTGGTTGCCGAAGTGGGCGTTGGCAACAACTGGGATGAGGCGCATTGAGCGGCCGCGTGCCAGGCCTCACCGGACTCAGGAAAGCACCATCCATGCACCACCGCGTCATCCTGTTGCTCTGCAGCCTGCTTCTGGCGGCCTGCAGCAGCACGTTGAAACCCAAGGACGACAGTTACCGGCTCGAGAATTTCGCGCCTGATTCGCCCTTCGAGCAATCCTTCGAGCTGTCTCCCACCGCCGCCTGCGAAGCCGGCCGGCGGGCCTTGCTCAGCCAGGGCTACCTGATCGACGAGAGCAAGGTCGATTCGGTGCGCGCCCGCAAGTACTTCCAGCCCGACCGCAGCACCCAGGTGCAGCTCAGCTTCAGTCTGTTCTGCCTTGCCGAGGGCGACGGCTCGGCCGTTTACGCCAACGTGCGTCAGTTGCGCGAAGAGCTCAAGGCCGGCTCGGCCAGCACCGGCCTCAGCGTTACCGGCATCGGCTCGCTGTCGCTGCCCTTTGGCGGCAACAACGAATCCATGGTCAAGGTCGGCGAGGAAACCGTTACTGACGCCGAGTTCTACGGGCGCTTCTTCGCCCTCATGCAATCCTTTATCCGCTGATGAAATCACTGTTTGCCGTTCTTGCCGCGACGCTTTTCGCTGCTACCACCCATGCCGCCGAGCCCGCCGATCCGGCCCGCTTCGCCTCCTGCCTGTCCGAGCTGAAGGGCGGCGCGGCGGGTCGTGGCGTATCGGGGCCGTCCTATGAGCGCCTCACCGCCAGCCTTGCGCCCGACCTGAAGGTGCTCGACTTCCTCGACTACCAGCCCGAATTCCGCACCCCGATCTGGGATTACCTGTCGGGGCTGGTCGATGAAGAGCGCGTCGCCGACGGCAAGGCCCTGCACAAGCAGTGGGCCGAGGTGCTGGCTGCCGCGTCGGCCCGCTACAAGGTCGACCCGGCCACGGTGGTGGCGGTGTGGGGCGTGGAGAGCAACTTCGGGCGCAACTTCGGCCAGCGCCCGCTGCTCACGTCGCTGTCGACGCTGTCCTGCTACGGGCGGCGCCAGGCCTATTTCCGCGGTGAGTTCTACGACGCGCTGAAGATCGTCGACTCCGGCGACGTGAAGGCCGAGCAACTGGTCGGTTCGTGGGCCGGCGCCTTTGGCCACACCCAGTTCATGCCCTCCACCTTCCTGCGTCTGGCGGTCGATTTTGACGGCGATGGCCGCCGTGATCTGGTCGGCAGCATCCCCGATGCGCTGGCCTCCACCGCCAACTTCCTGCACAAGGCCGGCTGGCGCGAAGGCGAAACCTGGGGCTACGAAGTCCAGCTGCCCGCCGGCTTTGACGCCAGCCTGGCTGGCCGCCGCAACAAGCAGGCGGTAGCCAGCTGGAGCGCCCGCGGCGTGAAGCGCATCGACGGTAGTCCGCTGCCCGCCAGCGAGGCCCCGGCCGGCGTGTTGCTGCCGGCGGGGCCGCGTGGCCCGGCTTTTCTGGTGTTCCGCAATTTCGACGCGATCTACGGCTACAACGCCGCCGAGAGCTACGCGCTGGCCATCGCCCATCTGTCCGATCGCCTGAAGGGCGGCCAGCCTTTCGTGACCCCGTGGCCGACCGACGACCTTGGCCTGTCGCGCGCCGAACGCCGCGAACTGCAAACCCTGCTGATCGCCCGCGGCCACGCCATCGGCACCGTCGACGGCATGCTCGGCGACGCCAGCCGGGCGGCCATCCGCGTCGAACAGCAGCGTCTTGGCCACACCGTCGACGGCCGCGCCGGCCAGAAACTCCTCACTGCACTGCGCAAGTCATGAGCCACGCTCCTTCCCATCCCGGCGCCTCGCCCCTCGGCAAGCCCGTTGCCTACGCCGAGCACTACGCGCCCGAGTTGCTCTTCCCCATCGCCCGCCAGGGCAAGCGCGACGAGATCGGCATTGCGCCGGCCGCGCTGCCTTTCATCGGTGAAGACCTGTGGAACGCCTACGAACTCTCCTGGCTCGACCCGCGCGGCAAGCCGGTGGTGGCTCTGGCGAGCTTCCGGGTGCCGGCCGATTCGCCCAACCTGATCGAGTCCAAGTCCTTCAAGCTGTATCTGAACTCCTTCAACCAGACCAGGGTGGCCAGTGCCGCCGAGCTGGCCGACACCCTCGCCCGCGATCTGTCCGCCGCCGCCGGTGCGCCGGTGGCGGTGCAGGTCGAACCCCTGAGCACCCGCCCCGAGCGGCCCATCGGCTATCCGGAGGGGGTGCTCCTCGATACCCTCGACATCGACATCGATTGTTACTCGCCCGATCCGGCCCTGTTGATCGCCGACCACAGCCAGCCGGAAGTGGGCGAGACCCTGTATTCGCACCTGCTCAAGTCCAACTGCCTGGTTACCGGCCAGCCGGACTGGGGCATGCTGGTGGTGCGTTACCAAGGCGCGCCGATCGACCGGGAAGGCCTGCTGCGCTACATCGTGTCCTTCCGCCAGCACAACGAATTCCACGAGCAGTGCGTCGAGCGGGTTTTTGTGGACATCCTGCGTCAGTGCCAGCCCACCGAGCTGTCCGTGTGGGCCCGCTACACCCGTCGCGGCGGGCTCGACATCAACCCCTGTCGCCGCACGCCGGGCCTGCCTGCACCGGCATCCCTCGCCGAAGTCCGCCAATGAGCCACGCCACCACCTCCGCCGACCTGCTCCGCCAGAACGTTGCCCTCGACAGCTTCAACACCCTGCGCCTGCCGGCCCGTGCCGCCTGGTTTGCTGCGGTGGACAGCGTGGACGGCCTGCGCGCCATTCTTGACGATCCACGCATCCAGGGCCTGCCGCGGCTGGTCATCGGCGGTGGCTCCAATCTGGTGCTGGCCGGCGATTTTCCGGGCCTGGTGCTGCACGTGGCCTTCCACGGCCGCACCCGCGTGCAGGAAGACGCCGAGGCTTTCTACATCCGCGCCGGCGGTGGCGAGAACTGGCATGATTTCGTGCGCTGGACGCTGGAAATGGGCTGGCCGGGCCTCGAAAACCTGTCCCTCATCCCCGGCACGGTCGGCGCCGCGCCGGTGCAGAACATCGGCGCCTACGGCCTCGAGATGGCCGAGTATTTTTACAGCCTGCGCGCCTACGACCTCGAAACCGGCAAGACGGTCGGCTTCGACAAGCGCGACTGCGCCTTTGGCTACCGGGACAGCTTTTTCAAGCAGGCAGGCAAAGGGCGCTACCTGATCGCCGCAGTCACCTTCCGTCTGCCCAAAAAGTGGAAGCCCGTTACCGGCTACGTCGACGTGAGCCGCGAGCTGGAAGCGCAGGGCATTGCTGCACCGACGCCGCTACAGCTTTCCGACGCGGTCATCGCCGTGCGTCGCCGGAAGCTGCCCGACCCGGCCGAGATCGGCAATGCCGGCAGCTTCTTCAAGAACCCGGTGGTGAGTGCCGAAGATCACGCCCGCCTGGCGGCCGCCCATCCCGGCCTGCCCAGCTACCCGCAGGCCGACGGCCGGATGAAGCTGGCGGCCGGCTGGCTCATCGAGCAGGCTGGCTGGAAGGGGCGTCGCCTTGGCCCGGTGGGCTGTTACGAGAAGCAGGCCCTGGTGCTGGTCAATCACGGCGGGGCGACGGGGGCCGACGTGCTGGCCGCCAGCGTTGCGGTGCGCCTGGATGTACGCGCGCGCTTCGGTGTCGATCTGGAGGCGGAGCCGGTTTTTGTCGGATCGGCCTGAGGTGGTTTCCATGCCGCCCTAAAGGTTTTCGGAGCCGTGCCGAAAAACGGGGAACCTGATTGAAACCCGGAGACGACGATGACAGCAGCAGACGAACGGCGCGGTTCCAGCGCCAGCATGCCCGACCTGGACTGGAGCCAGGTGCGTGAAACCGTACTGATGCTCGAACTTGCCGTCGGCCAGATTGATGCGGCGATGAAGGAAGGCGGCAGCTCGGTGGAAGTGCTGACCGATTCCTTCACCTCCATGGCCGGCTACATGCGCATGATGGGTACGGCGCTCGAGCAACTCCCCGACTCCCCGGCTACCGCCCAGCTCAAGGAGTCCCTCATCGGTCACGCCGGCGAAGTGGCCGGCCGGGTCCAGAAGTCGATCATCGCCTTCCAGTTCTACGACAAGCTCAGCCAGCGCCTGGCCCACGTTTCGCACAGTCTCGAAGCCCTCACTGGCCTCGTCACCGACCAGCGCAAGCTCTACAACCCGTTTGAATGGGTCGCGCTGCAGGAAAAAATTCGCGCCAAGTATTCCACCCGCGAAGAAATCGAGATGTTCAACGCGGTGATGAAGGGCATGCCGGTGAAGGAAGCCCTGAACAACTACAAGGCCGAAATGAAGGACAAGGGCGACGACGTCGAGCTGTTCTAACGCGGCTGTCGCGTCCGCCCCCCGAATTCCCGTGGGTCGGACTTCAGTCCGACAAACCCTGGTGGAGCCTGCGCTGCCGGACTGGTTCGTGCAAGACTTCGCCACGCTCTCCCGCATCTGCAGCAATGTCTCCCATTCTCCATTTTTCCGATCCGGCGCCCGATGTCGTCGAAGACCGCCCGGCCCTCAGCCGGGCCATCGGTGCGCCACCCCTGCGCCTGACCGCCGAACGTTACAGCGCCGACAGTGGTGCCTTGTCGATGGGCGACTGGGAGTGCGAACCCGGCGCCCGGCGGATCGCTTTTCACGACGGCCGCCACGAGTTTTTCCAGGTGATCAGCGGGCGTCTGCGCATTGTCGATACGGCCGGCAACGCCCGCGAGTTCGGTCCCGGCGAGGCCGGGGTCATTCCGGCCGGCTTCATCGGTACGTTTGAGGTGCTGGAGCGGGTGTACAAACGCTATGTGATGGTCGACCGGCCGTAGCGGGGGTGTCGGACTGAAGTCCGACCTGCAGGGATGGTCGCCGATTTTGTGGGTCGGACTTCAGTCCGACTACACCCCCCCAGGCAGCCTCACTGCCACCCGTAGCGCCGCGTATACATCCCCTTCATCAGCTGCGTCAGCCCCATGTAACCCAGCAGGATTGCCGACAGCCACAGGAAGTATTCCGCCGGCAGCGCCTGCAGCTTGAAGTAGTGGGCCAGCGGACCCATCACGATGGCGATGCCGGTGAGCATCGTCGCGCTGGTCATGGCGATCAGCGGCCACGATGCACGGCTCTGCACGAAGGGCAGCTTGCGGGTGCGGATCATGTGCACGATCAACGTCTGCGACAACAATCCCTCGATGAACCAGCCCGACTGGAACAGCGTTTGCGCGGCCGGCGTGGTGGCGTGGAAGACGAACCACATCAGCCCGAAGGTGGCCACGTCGAAGAGCGAACTGAGCGGGCCGAAGCACACCATGAAGCGCCCCAGGCCGTCTGTGTCCCAGTGCTGGGGGGTGCGCAGGAATTCCTCGTCCACGTTGTCGAAGGGAATGCCGGTCTGGGACACGTCGTAGAGCAGGTTCTGCAGCAAGAGGTGCATCGGCAGCATCGGCAGGAAGGGCAGGAAGACGCTGGCCACCAGCACCGAGAAGACATTGCCGAAGTTGGAGCTCGAGGTCATGCGGATGTACTTGAGCATGTTGGCGAAGGTCTTGCGGCCTTCCATGACCCCGTCGCCGAGCACCAGCAGGCTTTTTTCGAGCAGGATGATGTCGGCCGCCTCCTTGGCGATGTCTACTGCCGTATCCACCGAAATGCCGATATCGGCGGCGTGCAGGGCTGGCGCGTCGTTGATGCCGTCGCCCATGAAGCCGACCACGTGGCCGTTGGCGCGCAGGGCCCGCACCACGCGTTCCTTGTGGGTGGGCGACAGCTTGGCGAAGACGGTGGTCTTTTCGACCGCCAGGCCGAGGGCGGCGTCGTCCATCTTCTCCACGTCACTGCCCAGCAGCATGCCGCTGACTTCCAGCCCGACTTCCTGACACACCCGCGCCGTCACCAGCGCGTTGTCGCCGGTCAGCACCTTCACCGTCACGCCGTTCAGCCGCAGGGCCTTGAGGGCCGGGGCGGCGGTTTCCTTGGGCGGGTCGAGAAAGGCCACGTAGCCGGCGAGGGTCAGGCCGGTTTCGTCGGCGACGCCGTAGACGCTCTGGTCGGGCGGCGTTTCCTTGATGGCCACGCCCATCACGCGCAGGCCGTCGCCGTTCATGGCGCCGGTGACGGCGTTGATGTGGGCGAGGATGTCCGGCGTCAGCGGCTCGATGGTCTCGCCACGGCGCACCTGGGTGCAGGCGGCCAGGATTTCCTCGATGGCGCCCTTGCAGATCAGCAGGTGGCGCTCGTCCCGTTCGGCCACCACCACCGACATGCGGCGGCGCTGGAAGTCGAAGGGGATCTCGTCCACCTTGCGATAGTTGTTGGCCGGGTCGAGGCGGGTGAGTTCGTCCGAGCGGGCCAGCACGGCCACGTCGAGCAGGTTTTTCAGGCCGGTTTGGTAGTGGCTGTTGAGCCAGGCGTATTCGAGTACCGGCAGCGAGTCTTGCCCGTCGATGTCGATGTGGCGCTGCAGGACGATCCTGTCCTGGGTCAGGGTGCCGGTCTTGTCGGTGCACAGTACGTCCATGGCGCCGAAGTTCTGGATCGCGTCGAGGCGCTTGACGATGACCTTCTTGCGCGACAGCAGCACGGCGCCCTTGGCGAGGGTGGACGTGACGATCATCGGGAGCATTTCGGGGGTCAGGCCGATGGCGACCGACATGGCAAACAGGAAGGCTTCCAGCCAGTCGCCCTTGGTGAAGCCGTTGAGCACGAAGACGATCGGCGTCATCACCGCCATGAAGCGGATCAGTAGCCAGCTGACCTTGTTCACGCCGGCCTGGAAGGCGGTGGGTTCGCGCTCGACGGTGGCGACCCGCTGGGCCAGGGTGCCGAAATAGGTGTTGGCGCCGGTGCCGACGGCCACGCCGGTGGCCGAGCCGCTGAGCACGTTGGTGCCCATGAAGGCGATGTTGTCGAGTTCCAGCGGGCTGCTGGTGGCCGCGTCGCGCAGGGCGACGAACTTCTCGACCGGCAGCGATTCGCCGGTCATTGCCGCCTGGCCGATGAACAGATCCTTGGCGCTGAGCAGGCGCAGGTCGGCCGGGATCATGTCGCCTGCCGACAGCACCACCACGTCGCCGGGCACCAGTTCGCGCAGGGGAATTTCCACGTGCCGCGCCGGCCTGCCGTCGATGTCCAGGTGCACCGTGGGCGCTGCATCCGGCACGGTGCCGGGCGGCGCGCGGCGCAGCACGGTGGCCTGGTTGCCGACCATCGCCTTGAGGGCGTCGGCGGCCTTGCTGGAGCGGCTTTCCTGCAGGAAGCGGATCAGCGTGGACAGCACCACCATGCAGCCGATCACCGTGGTGGCCTTGAGGTCGCCGGTGTACAGGGAAATCGCCGCCAGCACGCTGAGCAACAGGTTGAAGGGGTCGATGTAGCAGTGCCACAGGTGCAGCCAGGCGGGCATCGGCTTTTCGTGGCCGACGACGTTTTCGCCGGCCTGGCGGCGGATGCGCGTGACCTCGCCGGCGTCGAGCCCATCCGCATGGCTGTGCAGGCGGGCGAGGAGGGCGGCGGGGTCCTCGCGGGCGGCGGCGTTGAGGGTGGCCGCCAGGTCGGGCGGCACCACCTTGCTGACCGGCACATGGCGGAACAGCTCGAAACTGGCGAGGCGCAAAAAATGCCTCGCCATGCGCCGCCGGTGCAGGTGGGCGACGAAATGGGCACGGAGCGGAGCGTGTTTCATGGTGCGGGCCGGGTCATGCCCGCCAGTTTACGCCCGTCGGCCCGCCGCCCATGTGTGTTGGCGCGCACACCCGCAGGGCGGGTTACGGAATGGTCTCGATCCAGTCTGCCAGCATCCCGGCTGTTGCGGCCCACTGGGGGTCGAGCATCAGCATGTGGCCGGAACCTTCCACGGTAATGGTCTTGGCCTTCCAGGCCAGGGCGGTGAAGAACATCATCGAAGCGGGGAACACTTCATCCGCCGAGCCGCCCATTACCAGTGCCGGAATATCCGGCCGGCGGCCCATGGGCATGAAGGGCAGGACGGCCATCTCGGTGACGGCGTGGTCGGATTCGTCCTGAACCATGTGCAGGAACTGCTCCACCTCGTCGTGGGCCATGCCCGGAGCAAAGTACACCTCGGCCATCACCCGGATGCTGTGCTCGGTGGTGTCGCCGGACAGCACGTTGGGCATTTCGGTGAAGAATTCCGGGTGCAGCATGGCCAGCCGGCTGGCCGAACCGCTGGTGCCGGTGGGCGGTACGGGCGACAGGAAGGCGACGCCAGCAGCGAGGGGCGTACCGGCGCTCGTCAGGTAACGCTGGGCCACCAGCGTGCCCATCGAGTGTCCGATCAGTATCGGCGCCGACGGCAGCGTGGTGACGGCCTGGGCCAGATCCTCGGCGTAGTCCGCCAGCCCGAAGTCACTGAGCCGCTCGCGCCCCTCGCTGTCGCCGTGGCCGGACAGGTCGAGGGCGTAGCAGTCGTAACCGAGCTGGTTGAGGAAGGGAATCCAGTGATGCTGCCAGCAGTAGGAGTTGGTATAGCCGCCGTGGATGAAAAGCAGCGGATGACGGCCGGTCGGTGTGGCTGCGGGATGCTGGTGAATCTTGAGTTTGCGGGGGGACATGGTGTTGTTCTGGGTTGCGGTGGTCAAACGGTTGGAGGCAGCACGGATTCTGGCATGCGCGTGACGGAGCGGGGCTTCGTCTGTAAGCTGAAGCATCGAACAAAAATCAAACCTGACTGGATGTCCTGCACACCTCTGGCCCACATCACGGGGTCGGCCTTACTGACAAGCCCATGGCCGATACGCCCAACAAAAACCCCTGGCTGGTAGGCATGCACTACCGCATGCGTACCGTCGCTTTTGCGATGATGTTCGTGGCGAGTGCCCTGCACAGTACAGGCAAGAGCTACAGTCCGGGGCTCTGGTCGCTGCTGGTCCTGCTGTTTCTGATCTATCCCCACCTCCAGTATTACCGCGCATGCAGGGCTCGTAAGCCGCTGGAGGCGGAAATGCACAATCTGCTGATCGACTCCGTGCTGCTCGGATTGGCCGTTGCTGCGCTCGGTTTTCCCCTGTGGATCACCTTCTCGGCCTTCCTCGGGACCATTTCCAACAACACCGCCAACATGAACTGGCGCGGGGCCGGCAAGACCCTGCTGGCCTTTCCGGCCGGCGCCCTGGTTGGCTATGCGGTGTCTGGCTTCACGCTGTCGCCCGCCACCGGCTGGCCCGCCACCTTCTTCTGCATTGTTGGCCTGAGTGCCTATCTGATTGCGATGGGCAACATCAGCTTTGCCCGCATCAGCCGGCTGCGCCTGACCCGCGAGGCCTTGAGGCTGCGCGAAACGGAGCTGGTGGATGCCAACCAGACCCTGCACCGGAAGCTTCAGGAAATCGACCTGCTTCAGGATCAGCTCCGCGAGCAGGCCAACCGCGACGCACTGACCGGCCTGTTCAACCGGCGCTACCTCGACAGCACCCTTGATCGGGAACTGGCGCGCTGCAAGCGGGAAGGGCAGCCGCTGGCCCTGATCCTGATCGACATCGATCACTTCAAGCAGATCAACGACACCTATGGCCACCAGGCCGGCGACGAGATCCTGCTGCAACTGGGCATGCTGCTTGGCCGCATGGCCCGCTCCGCCGACGTGGCGTGCCGCTATGGCGGCGAGGAGTTCCTGCTGCTCATGCCCACCATGCCCCTCGAGGTGGCCATCGAGCGTGCCGAAGAGCTGCGCCTTGCCTTTGGCGAAATGATCGTGCCCTTTGGCAACTTCCGTCTGAAGGCGACCCTGTCGATCGGCGTTTCGGCCTATCCGGGGCACGGCACCTTTGCCGAGGAGCTGATCCGCCATGCCGACAAGGCACTCTACCGGGCCAAGCACAGCGGTCGCAACCGGGTCGAAGTCTGGGATCCGGAGGCGGTGATGTCCGCCGCGCAGTAAAATCCGGGCCATGACATCCAATGCAATCAACGAGGCCCCCGAGGCCGACATGCCCGCTGCCATCAAGGAAGACCGCCTGTGGCGCGAGGACGGCTGGACGGCCCGCGTCATCAAGAACCAGGACGATGACGGCTGGGCCGTGGAAATGATCAAGGACGGCGAATCCGAACCGGCCCTGGTTGGCCCGTGGACGATGGGCCGTGACAAGAAGAATCCCAAGCCGCTCGACGTTTCGGCCTTCCATACCCTGGTCAAGACCGCCTCCGAAGTGCTGCGTCGCCACGAACAGCACCTCCACGCCATGCTCCACAAGAGCATCACCGTCAGCACCGCCGAAGGGGCAATCAGCGTCACCCTCGACATCGTGCCCGACGAATATGAACCCTATGCCATCCTCGGCGCCCACAACGCTTTCGGTGAGCAACTGGCCGAGGTGCGCGTCGAGCCGGGCTTCAAGCTGACCCGGGCCAGCGCCGCCGCGTGGGTCGACGCGGCGTTTCGCCGGCCGGACTGACTGATCCACGTCGGCAGTTTCTTCCGGATCCTGTAATTGCTTGCAGGTGTTGGCAAGGGCAATCTTTGGGCGTAGTATAAAAACGAACAAGTATGTTTTGTTTGGTGTTTTGACGTAATACTGTGTGAGCCTTGACGGCGCAGCAAGTCGTCCGGCTTTCGACCCCACGACCGCCGGCAGTCGGGGTGTACCCAGTGCGCCCCGCTGATTCTGGCCAAGGAGTACGTCGTATGTACCAGCACATCCTCGTGCCGGTGGATGATTCCGAACTGGCGATCATCACGGTAGGCAAGGCAGTCAGTTTTGCCCGGACCCTGGGAGCGCGAATCACGTTCTTCCATGCGCGTTCGGATTTTGCGGCCACCAGTGACGGTGCCGTCATTCATGCACTTTCTCCCACCGAATTCGTCGAGCAGGCCGCCGGCAACGCCCGCGCCGTGCTGGCCCGTGCCGAATCCGAGGCGCGTCTGGCCGGTGTGCCCTTCGCGTCGGTCGGCCGCACCAGCGACAGGCCCTACGAAGCCATTCTCGACATCGCCACCGAACAGGGCTGCGACCTGATCTTCATGGCATCCCACGGCCGGCGCGGCCTCAAGGGCCTGCTGCTCGGCTCGCAGACTCAGAAGGTTCTCGCGCATACAACCATTCCGGTGCTCGTGTCGTCCGTCGAAAGCAACGCCCTGACGCCGGACATGGATTTGGCGCTGGCGGTCATCAAGGGCGAACACCGCTCGATGGCGGCGGTGATGCACGGCCTCAAGCACGTTCTGCTGGAAGCCCGCAGTGCGGGAAGCGCTGCCGATGTGCGGCTGCTGCGCAGCATGGTGTATTACTTCCGCAACTTCACCGAAGGCCTGCATCACCCCAAGGAAGACGCCTACCTGTTCGACAAGCTGGCCGGGCGCTCCCACGATGCGGACGAGGTGCTGGCTACCCTGCGTGCCCAGCACCATGAAGAAGGTGCCTACATCGAGGCTGTCGACAAGGCCGTCAATGCCTACGCCGGCAGTCCGGACGGCGCGCACCTCGACGCGCTCATCGAGGCCGTGGACCGCTATGCCGGACGCCTCTGGGAACACATGAACCTGGAGGAGAAGTTCATTCTCCCCGCCTGTCAGACCCATCTCACCGGCCCCGACTGGGCTGCCGTCGCCCACGCCTTCGAGGCCAACGGCGATCCCCGTTTCGATGCCGACAAGGCCCAGGGTTTCGACAAGCTCTTCCTGCGGCTGGTCACCCTGGCCGATTAGCAAAAACAAAAAGGAAAAACTCGGCAGGGTTCGCCCTGCGGGATTGCTTTGCGGTGCTGCCGTGGCCCTGTCGGCGCTGCCGGCCAGATCAACTGTCCCGACCTGCACGCTGCGCCTCATCCCTTGAGCGCCACCCCTTCACCCAGTTTGTCGAGGACAGAACCATGATTCGTGCCGTGCACCACGTGGGCATTTCCACCCCCAATCTGGCCCGCCTGCGCAGTTTTTACTGCGATCTGCTCGGCTTTACCGAGCTCTCGCACATCACCTGGCAGCCGGGTGAGGCCCAGATCGACAAGGTCATGGCCTTGAGCGGCACGGCGGCTTCCGTCGCGATGCTGAAAATGGGCCCCACCTGCGTCGAGCTGTTCCAGTTCGAGGCCCCGCCGCAACCGCCGCGCGATGCCGGCGACCGGCCGGTGCAGCGCCACGGCATGAGCCACCTGTGCTTCGATGTGGCCGACGTGGAAGCCGACTACCAGCGCCTGCTGGCGGCCGGGGTGCGTTTTCATGCGCCGCCGCAGGATTTCGGCAGCGTCAAAGCCACCTACGGGCGCGACCCGGACGGCAATGTCTTCGAACTCCAGCAAATCGTCGACGGCTGATGACCTGTTACCGCAAGGCGTCGGGCCTGGATGGCGGCTGGCGGGCGGCGAAGAGTCAGCACACGCGCGAACAGATTCTCGACGCCACCCTTCGCTGCCTGGTCAGCGAAGGCTATGCCCACAGCACCATCGACACCATCGCCTCCCGGGCCGGCGTGTCGCGGGGGGCGATGACCCACCACTTTCCGTCGCGGGCCGAGCTGTTCCTGGAGTTCGGGCCCTACCTGGTGGACCTGCGCATCGCCGAATACGAGGAGGTGGTCCGTCGCATCAGCGCCCGCATGAATGGTCTGCCGACGCCCGCCAACATGCGCGAGACGGTGAACCTGCTGCACCACCGCTACTTCAACCGCCCCAGCCTGTTGGCGCTGGAGGAGCTGCTGCTCGGGGCGCGCACCGACGTGGCCCTGCGGGACATCGCCGGAATGGCACAACGGGAGCTGGATCGCCGTGAAATGGCGGTTCGCACGGCTTGTCTGCCGGTCTGGAAGGGGCTGGACGCTAGTAGTGAATTGCTGCGCGACATGATGACCAACGTGCTGACCAGCCTGGCCATCACCCCCGCCCACCTGATGAGCAGCGAGCGTCACGAGCACCTGTGCGACCTGATGGCGGCCGTCTCGATGGACGAGTTCAGCCGCGCTTATGCTGGGCTCAAACCAGCCGGGCCAGCCTGAGCATGGGCCGCTGGCGCTTCGCCTCCACTGCCCGACAGGCGTATATTCCGACCTCCGCGAGCGGCCTTGTCCGCGCACCATCCCGAATCAGGAGTCAGCATGAGCAGTTTGCCGAAGTGTCCCCAGTGCAGTTCCGAATACACCTATGAAGAGGGCGACAACTACGTTTGCCCCGAGTGTGCCCACGAATGGCCGAAAGTCGCCGCTGCCGAGGAAGTCCGCGTTGTGCGCGACTCCAACGGCAATGTGCTGCAGGACGGCGACACCGTCACCGTGATCAAGGACCTGAAGGTCAAGGGCGCCTCGTCGGTGCTCAAGGTCGGCACCAAGGTCAAGAACATCCGCATCGTCGAAGGCGATCACGATATCGACTGCAAGATCGACGGTTTCGGCGCCATGCAGCTCAAGTCGGAGTTCGTCAAGAAGGTCTGAGTCCAGCCCGCCGTCGGCGGCGTTTTCCCCGGCTTGTGGGAAGCGTTGCCGTGGTCGATACTCGAAACATCGGTCTGGCCGGCGCCGGCGGATCTTCAGGGAGGCTGCCATGCTCACTACGCACCAGAAAAACTGGAAAGTCGATCAGTGGGTGGCCTACCTGAAGGTCCGGGACATCCCGATCATGCCGCGCTCGCGCTTCCTGATCCTGGCGATCGCCGAGGGGGGCGACGCGCTTTCGTCGCCGAAGGAGCTGTCCAGGATCGTCACTGGCGATCCGTTCCTGGCCCTGCGCAGTCTGCGCTATGCCGAGGCGCGCCGCTCGCGCCGGCTCGGCAGCGACACCACCACGTCGATGGCCTCGCTGATGCAGATCGGCCTCGATGGCCTGCTCGACATTGCCCGTGACAGCCCCCTGTGCGACGACGCGCTGGTGGGGCTGGTGGATTGTGAGTTCGCGTCGGCGAGTGCCTCCTATATCGCCCGCGCCTGGTCAGCCCACCGGGCCGACGTGTCGCCCGACGAAATCGCGCTGGCGGCGCTGCTCGCCGACATTGGCGAAATGATGCTGTGGCACTTTGCCACCGAAATTCCCGAGCGCGTCCAGGACGAGGCCAGGTCCGGGCGGGCGCTCAGCCAGTTGCAGGCGCAACTGCAGGGCGCCGGTTTCTCGTTCAAGGCCCTGTCGCTGGCCCTGGCCGAAGCCTGGGGCCTGCCACCGCTGATCACCCAGCTTATCCGCGGTGTCGACAGCGTGCGCGCCAACATCGCGCGCCTGGCCAGCGCCACCGCCAAGCACATCCAGACCAATCCGGAAAACCCGGCCCTGCCGTCCGACATCATCAGCGTGCGCGACTTCGTCCCCGCGAGCAGTTATCGGAGCCTGCTGGCGCCCCTTCCCATTTCCGACGAATTTCGCGAAGCGGTCCTGAAGGCCGTGACGACGGAGGTTGAATGAAGAATCACGACATCGTCCCGACGCTTGTCGAGCAGTGCATGCAGGACGGCGAGTACATCGTGTCCACCACCGATCCGACGGGTCGCATCACCTCGGCCAACGAGGTGTTGCTGCGCTTTTCGGGCTACCGCGCCGATGAGCTGATCGGCCAGCAGCACAACATCCTGCGTCACCCGGACATGCCCCGGGCGGTGTTTGCGCTGGCCTGGGAGACGATCGCCGAGGGCGAGGCCTTCCTCGGCTACATCAAGAACCTGAGCAAGAACGGCAGCTTTTATTGGGTGTTTGCCCACATCTTTCCGCTCTTCGACGAAGAGGGCAGGCTGACCGGCTACAAGTCGATCCGGCGCAAGCCGCGCGCGGATGCACTGCCCGGGGTGGCCGCGCTTTACGCCGCCATGTGCCAGACTGAGGCCGAAGCCGGCCCGCGGGACGCGATTGCCGCCGGGCGGGCCGTGCTGTCCAGGGTGCTGGCCGGCAAGGGCCAGGGTTACGAGGCCTTCGTCGCGGCCCTGTGAGGGCGTACGACGAGGCGCCTTCTACAGATCCTCGCTGGTCAGCCTGACCAGCAGCTTGCCCTTGTTCTCGCCGGTGAACAGTTTGGCGAAGGCGGGGATGGTGCTGTCCAGCCCGTCCGAAATATCGTCGGTGAACTTCAGTTGGCCGCTGTCCAGCCAGCCCTTCATCTCGGCAATGGCTGCGGGGAACTGGTCCTTGTAGTACAGCGTGAGAAAGCCGCGCACGGTGGCGCAGCGGGCCAGGATCTGCCAGTAGTGGTAGGGGCCGGGGATGGGGCCGTTTTTGGTGTAGTCGCCGATGGCGCCGCAGAAGGCGACCCGCGCGAACATGGCCAGGTTGAGCAGCGCCGCGTCGAGGATTTCGCCCCCCACGTTGTCGAAGAAGATGTCGACGCCCTTGGGGCACAGTTCGGCGATCTCCCGCGACAGCTGCTCGGTGTTCTTGCCCTTGTAGTTGATGGCGGCGTCGAAGCCCAGTTCGTCCACCAGCATGCGGCACTTGGCGTCGGTGCCGGCCATGCCCACCACGCGGCAACCCTTGATCTTCGCAATCTGCCCGGCCAGCGAACCCACGGCGCCGGCAGCGGCGCTGATGAGGGCGGTTTCGCCCGGCTGCGGCTTGCCGATGTCGAGCATGCCGAAGTAGGGCGTCAGACCCATCGCGCTGAACACGCTCAGGTGGTAGTGCAGCGGAAAGTCGGGGCTGGCCTTGACCGGGTAGAGGCCGTCGCCGGCCACCACCGAGAAGTCTTCCCAGGCGGCACAGGCGTAGGCCACCACGTAGTCGCCGGGCTGGTGGGCCGGGTGGCGGCTTTCGACGACCCGCCCGAGGGTGGTGCTGCGCACCGGCGCACCCAGGGGAATCGGCGGAAAGTAGCTGCAGTCTTCCTTCATCCAGCTGCGCACGGCAGCGTCGAGGGACAGGTAGAGGTTCTGGATCAGCACTTCTCCGTCGGCGGGGCTGGGGACGGGCGTTTCGCGCAGGGTGAAGTCGTCCGGACCCGGAATGCCTTCGGGGCGGCGGGCGAGGGTGATCTGGTGATTTTTCTGGTTGGTCATGGCGGGGCTCTGTGGGGTCGGGCGTCGGCTTACTGGGCGGTCCAGCCGCCATCCACCGTGACCAGCGCACCGTGGACGAAGGAGGCGGCGTCGGAGGCCAGCCACAGGATGGTGTTGGCGACTTCTTCCGAGGTGCCGAGGCGGCCGATGGGATGCAGCGGCAGCAGGCTCTTTTCGAGTTCGGGCAGGTTGGGGTGGTTTTCGAGCAGCGGGGTGCGGATCACGCCCGGGCAGATGGCGTTGATGCGGATGTTCTTGGCGCCGTATTCCACTGCGCAGGTCTTGGTGAGGCCGGCCACCGCGTGCTTGCTGGCGTTGTAGGGCGAGGCGCCGGGCACGACGGTGATGCTGAGGGCCGAGGCGGTGTTGATGACCACGCCGCCGCCCTGCTTTTCCATCTGGGCGATGGCGTACTTCATGCACAGCCACACGCCCTTCAGGTTCACCGCGATCACCTTGTCGAAGTCGGCTTCGGAGGTTTCGGTGATCGGCGCCATGTCGTTGTCGACGCCGGCGTTGTTGAGGGTGATGTCGAGGCGGCCCCAGGTTTCGACGATCTGCTTGACCAGGTTTTCGACTTCGGCGGCCTTGGTGACATTGACCTTGAAGAAGCGGGCGACGCCGCCGGCGGCTTCGATCAGGGCGACGGTTTCGTTGCCGGCGGCCTCGGTGATGTCGGCGACGGCAACGGAGGCGCCTTCACGGGCGAAGGCGAGGGCGGCGGCGCGACCGATGCCGGAACCGGCGCCGGTGATGAGGACGACTTTTTTCGGGAAGGTGATCTGCATGGGTTTCTCCGGGAATTGGGGGTAGGGCGAGGCTTAGCGGCGGCCTTCGATGTAGTCGTTGATCACTTCATGGAGGCGACGCACGCGGGCCTCCTGGCCGGACAGGTAGGCGTCCTGGTAGCCGCGCGAGTGCAGGCCGCGTTGTTGCGCCACGGCAACGCTCAGATCCTGGTCGGCGACGAAGCCGAGGGATTCCACGCCTTCACCGAAAATCTCGTGGGCGGCCGGCACCACCGGACGCATCCCCAGCGGCGTGGCGGCTTCGGGCACGCCTTCGACTTTGGGCACCATGAACCAGTGGTCGAACAGGCATTTCTCCGGATCGCTGGGGTGGGGCTGGGGGCGCAGCACCTGGTAGCCGTCCGCCGACATGGTCAGCGAGATGTTGGGGAACAGGGTGTAGTGGTGGTAGTCGGTGAGCTGGTCGTCGGAGAGCTTTTCGTAGTGCGTGTAGCCGCGCTCCTGGCCGAGCTTGCGTTTTTGCACCATCAGGGCCGCGCGGGCTTCACGGACGCGGCCATGGAAGGGTTCCGGGTCGACTTCCCAGCTGCGCAGGATGTCGTCCAGCGGGGCCTGCACCTGATCGGTCCGGCTGCTGCTGGCGGGCAGCGCGCCCTTCATCTTCATGCGGTTGTGGCCGCTCTTGTACAGATCGAAATCGGTGTTCTGGTAGGCGTTGTCGATGAAGGTGCCGAGTTCCCGGTGCAGGCTCTGCACGTGGTAGGACTCGTTGAAGTTGTCGTGGATGATCTTCCAGTTGCAGTCCACCGTGCCGGTGAGCCACATGACGCGCACCCAGTTGTCGCTCTGGTAGCGTTCGAGCTGCTCGGCGACCACGCCGAGGGCCTCGCGCAGGCTGGGGGCTGCGGGGTCCATGTTGAACCACACCAGGCCACCGAGGGTTTCGCAGCGGATTTCCTTCAGCTGCACCTTGCCGATCGGGTTGCCCTGCGGGTAGTCCTCGGCGTCGCGCACGTGGCGCACCACGCCGTCGAGGCTGAAGGCCCAGCTGTGATACGCGCACACCAGGCGCTTCACGCCGCACTTGTGCTCTTCCTTGACCAGCCGGTTGCCGCGGTGGGGACAGACGTTGTAGTAGGCACGGATCACGCCGGCCTCGTCGCGCAGCATGAGGATCGATTCCTCGCCGATGCTGTGGGTGATGGTGCTGCCCGTTTCGGCCAGCTGCGCGCTCATCCCGCCGATCTGCCAGGTGCGGGTGAAGATGTGGTCCCACTCTTTTTGTGCGAATTCGCGCGAGTAGTAGCGGTCGCCCGTGATGGGGTCGCCGCGCAGGAAATCGCCGCTCAGCTTTTCCTTTTGTGTGCGTTCCTCGATATGCATTTGCTCCTCCTTGTTCGCCGAAACCCGGTCAGCGACTTATTGATGTGGATGGTTTCCAGTGCTCTTCTGCAGGGTCAGGCCCGGCCGTCTTGCTGCGGCGTGCAGGCGGTTTTCAGCTGGATGGGCCGCTCAGCGCAGGATGCCGAGGGCGTAGGCCGGGTCGCTGCGGTCGCGCCGGCCGGTGTCGAAGCTGGCGTAGATGCCCTCGGTGCTGCCGGAAAAGGGCCAGCAGGCGTTCCAGTCCATGATCAGCTTGCGCGAGAACATGCGCCAGGTGCCGTCGCGCTTCTCCCATACGTCGTGATAGCGCAGGCCGTCCGGGCAGTTGATGACGCCACCGCCGTATTCGGCGGGCAGCGCCGCTGCGGCGTTGCCGAGCATGTAGGACTCGGCCATGGCGCGGTCGCCGTCGAGGACGATGCTGATGTTGCCGACGCGGTGCCAGCCCATCAGCAGGTTGTCGCGGATGAAGGGAATGTCCCACGCGCAGAAGTCCATCGCGTTGCCGTCGAAGACGCCGAAGATGACCGAGCCGTCGGGATGGAAGGTGGACTTCAGGAGTTCCACATCGCAGCGGTCGATGGCCTGGATGTAGTGGCACATCTGGGCGTGGATGGCCTGCTCGTCGGCCAGGGCGCGGATGCGGGCGCTGGCGTCGGTACTCATGCCTGTGCTCCCAGCAGGGCGTACACCGGGTCGCTGCGGTCGCGGGTGCCGCGCAGCTTGATCATGCCGAACAGGCCTTCGTCCCACACGGCGGTGGTGGGCTTGTTCATGTTCCAGTCCATCACGAAGGCGCGGGTGGCGATCTTCCAGGCGCCGTCCTCGCGCTTGTAGGTGTCCAGGTAGCGGCCGCCGATCCACTGGTCGTTCTTGCTGCCGTTTTCCACCAGGGTGCTGATGGCGATCAGGTACACCTCGCCGCGGGCGGTGTCGCCGTCCACTTCGTAGTATTCGTTGGAGATCGCGTGGTAGCTGCGCTCGCGTACCGCGTCGGGGGTGGTCACGGCGGTGGTGAATTCCTGCGCCGGGCCCTTGAAGGCACCACAATCCACCTGGGCGTCACGGGTCCATACGGAGCCGAGCATTTCGGCGTCCATGCGGTCGGCGCCGCGGCAGTAGCGGGTGTTCAGGTTGTGCAGGTCGCGCTGGGCTTCGAGTTCTTCCAGCAGGGCGATATCCGGATTCTGGTCCATTCTTGTCTCCATACCGTTTTGTTTGTGTTTGTCAGTACAGCTTACCTAGCTATTTATAAAAAACAAGATTGTTGGTTTTGTTTGTTGGGTAATTCAGGATTCTTCGCCTGTCGGACACGCGCCAGGCCTAGACCGCCATGCCGGCCAGCCGGCCTTCACGGATCGCCACGGGCAGGAAGCGCGGGGCGTTGGCATCGCCGATGACCTGCAGCGGGATGCCGCTGGCCGCCAGTTCGCTGGCCAGTTCGCGGTTGGGGGCGTTGTGCGAGATGAAGACCACCCGTTCGGCCGGCACGCGGAAGGCGCCGGGGCCGCCGGCAGGCAGGTAGGCAGGCAGCAGTTCCACGTCGTTTTGTCCGATGGCCAGCGCGCGGGTGCGCAGGTGCAGCGTGAAGCGGCCGCGGGCGAAGCGCTGCAGGGCCGGCTCGGCGGACAGCGCGGCTTCCATCTGGTGGGCGAAGGCGGCGTGGCGGGTGACGAAATGCACTTCGGCGCCCTGGGCCAGCAGGTGTTCGGCGGCGGCGATGCCTTCGTAGTGGCCCACATCGTCGATGACCACGGCGCTTTTCACTGGGCGGGGCGGGCGTTCGAGCAGCAGGTCCCAGCTCGACAGCACGTGCGGGCGCGCGATGCCGGCAATGGGTTCGCCCGGGTGCGACAACTGGATGCCGTCCATGCGCGGCAGCGAGCCGGTGGCGAGGATCACCGCGTCAGGCGCCAGGCTGCGGATGTCGTCGGCCGACAGATAGGAGGACAGGCGCACGTCCACGCCGAGGCGGTAGATCTCCTGTTCCAGCCACACGGCAATGTCGGCGATGCCGTGGCGCTGGGGGGCGCGGGCGGCGATGCGCAGGGTGCCGCCGAGATCGTCCGCCGCTTCGGCCAGCGTGACCGTGTGGCCGCGCAGGGCGGCGACGCGGGCGGCTTCCATGCCGGCCGGGCCGCCGCCGACCACCAGCACCCGGCGCGGTGTGGCGACGGGGGTGAGGCGGGTGTCGTCGAGGCTGTCCTCGGCGCCGATGGCCGGATTGACCGTGCAGCCCATGCGCGCCGCCGGGCCGAGCAGGCCGCCGACGCAGCCCTGGTTGCAGGCGATGCACGGGCGCACCTGTTCCGGGTGGCCGGCGAGGGTCTTGTTGACCAGTTGCGGATCGGCGATGTGGGCGCGGGTCAGGGCCACCAGGTCGGCGTCACCGAGGCGGATGATCTGGTCGGCTTCTTCGAGGGTGCGAAAGCGCCCGGTGACGATGGCCGGCGTGCGCGCCGCGCGGGCGATGGGGGCGCTGGTGGGCATCTCGTAGCCCATCGGTTCGTGCATGCCGCCGATCAGCTTGGGAAAGGCGTGGTAGTCGCCGAGGGAGACGTCCACGAAGTCGATCAGGTGTTCGTCTTCCAGCGCCTGCACGGCGCGCTGCACGTCCTCCACGCCAATGCCGCCGGCCGATTGATCGGGGGCGACGCGCACGCCGACGGCGAAGTTCACCGACACGGCCCGGCGCACGGCGGCGACCACTTCGCGCAGGAAGCGCAGGCGGTTCTCGAAGCTGCCGCCGTAGCCGTCGCTGCGCCGGTTGGCGTTGGGCGACAGGAACTGGGCCGGCAGGTAGCCGTGGGCGCAGTGGATCTCGACTCCGTCGAGGCCCCATTCCTCGCACTGGCGGGCGGTGTCGGCGTAGGCGGCGACGATCTCGTCGATCATCGCCTGGGTCATCGGAACGGGCGTGACGCCGATGGTCGGGCTGGGTACGTCGGAGGCCGACCAGGGCGGCGAGCCGTCGAGCGGGAGGGCGTTGTGGCCGCCGTGCCAGAGTTGCTGGAAGAGCTTCATGCCGTGGGGGCGCACGGCGGCGACCAGCTTGCGGTAGGCGTCGCCGATGTCGGGGATGAAGACGTTGAGCGTGGCCGGGGTGCTCGGATGCACCGACAGGATCTCGATGATCGACAGGCCGACGCCGCCCTCGGCCCGGGCCAGGTGGTAGCCGATCAGCGCATCGTTCATCGTGCCGGCACCCAGGTTGGTGGCGTGGGCGGTGCGCACGACGCGGTTTTTCAGCGCGACGGGGCCGAGATTGATGGGCGTGTGGACGTGAGTGAGGGGCATGTGGCGGGCGTCAGAAGAGGTGGATCAGCCCGAGGGCACAGGCGATGGCCACCGCGTGGGTGCGGTTGCTGGCGCCGAGCTTGCGGGAGGCGTTGCCGAGGTGGAAATGCACCGTCTCGCGGGAGCGCCCGAGGATGGTGCCGATGTCTTCTTCGGTCTTGCCGCGGGCGGCCCAGCCGAGGCATTCGATCTCGCGCAGGCTGAGGGTGTCGGCGGCGGCCGTGGCTTCGCGCCGACGGGCCGCGCCTTCGAGGGCGTCCACGCGGGTGATGAAGGCGTGGGAGATCAGGTAGGTATCGCGCCAGGTGTCGCGGTAGCGGCGCAGCAGGCTGCCCGGGTCGCGGCTGAACCACGAGACGTAGCCGGTCTTGCCGCCGGGGCGGTGTACCGGCACGGTGACGGCGCCGTCGCCATGCACCGAGTCTTTGTAGGACTTGAGGATGCGGCGTTGTTCGCCGCTCAGCGGGGTGTCCTTCCAGGCGTCGCTGTCCGGGTCGCAGTCCCACACGAAGGGGTCCATGCTGCGTCCGCAGCGGCGGGTCACCGGGCAGTCGAGGCCCATGCGCTGGTCCACCCAGGCTTTCACGTAATCGGCCGACCAGCCCATGGCGACAGCGACGAATTCGCCGCTGGCCGTGCGTGGCAGGCCGTTGCGATCCATGTCGGGGTGGAAGGCGGCCAGCCCCCAGCCGAGGGTGCCGGCGTATTCGGCGAGGAGGGCGGCGGCCTCGCCGAGGGTGGCCTGCTGGCCGAGTTGCTGGCGAAAACGGGTATCACAGGACGTGCGCACGACAGTCTCCCGACTAGGAGGATGAAGAGGCGAAAGGCGCGGCTTGTTCAGGCGCCGGCAGCGAGGCGGCCGGCGACGCGGCCGAAGTACGAGCCCGGCCCGAGGCTGAGTCCGCTGGCGTAGTCCTTGCCGTCGCGGGAGACGCTGGAGGCACAGGCGCCCGCCGCGTAGAGGCCGGCGATCACTTCGCCGTCGTGGCCGATGACTTCGGTGCGGGCGGTGGTCTTGAGCCCGCCGAGGGTGATGTAGAGATACACCGATTTGTTGAAGGACACGTCGAAGGCGGCATACGGGCCGGCGTTGAGCGGCTTGAGCCAGTCGGGGTGCTTGTGCAGTGCCGGGTCGCGGCCTTCGGCGGCGTGGGCGTTGTAGTCGGCCAGGGTGCGCTGCAGGGCGCCTTCGGGCAGGTTAAGGCCGGCTTCCATCTCCTCGACGGTTTCCCAGCCATCGACCAGGGTGTGGTGAGAGAAGTCGGTGAGCTCCGGGTAGGCGAAGATCTCGGAATCGAGGATCAGGTAGGCCTTGCGGCCGGGCTGCTCGATGATGAAGGAGGCCGTGCGCCCGTGGTAGGAATCCTCGGCCACGAAGCGCTCGCCACGGGTGTTCACCAGGATGCCCTTGATGAGCTGGCTCGGCGGGTAGAAGGATGCGGTGGCGATGACCCCGCTCATCGACTGGGTGACCGCGCCGGCCGACTGGCCGAGGAGGATGCCCGAGCCGTCGTTGTAGGGCACGCCCAGCGGGTAGCTGTTGCCCAGCATGTGCGGCAGGTGCTCGGCGAGCATCTCCTGGTTCATGTTGAAGCCGCCGGTGGACAGGATCACGCCCCTGCTGGCCCGCGCGTGGTGGTCTTCGCCGGTCTTGCGGTAGCGCACACCGACGACACGCTGATTGTCGTCCATGATCAGCGCCGTCACCTGGCTGTCGTAACTGGCGCGCAGGCCGGCTTCCCGGCAGCGCGCGAGGAGGGCTTCCATGGCCAGCGAGCCGGCGTTCTCGCCTTCACGGGCAACCTTGTGGCCGCGCGGGGCGGGTTTGGCGACTTCGCGGTAGGGCCACACCTTTTCGTTGCCGGTGCTCATCAGGCAGGTGGTGGTGGTCAGGAACACCGCCTTGCCGGGAAAGTAGCTGCGCTCGAAGGGCACGCCCTGGGCTTCCAGCCAGTCGAAGTGGGCCACGCAGTTGTCGCAGAAGGCACGCACGATCGCGGCGTCGGGGGAGATCCCGTTGGCCATCAGGAAGTCGTACATGGCTTCCGGCGTGTCCTCGTAGTCGGCCGCCTTTTGCACGGCTGTGCCGCCGCCCAGATAGAAGATCCCCGATGACAGGGCACTGGCCCCGCCACCGTCGCCAGCCCGCTCGATCACCAGCACGTCGGCGCCGGCACGTCTGGCTTCCAGCGCCGCGCAGGCGCCGGCAATGCCCATGCCGACGACGATCACGTCGGCCGTGTCGCTCCAGCGTTCGATGCTGCTGGCGCGGATGATTTCAGGGGGTTGGCTCATGGATATCTCCGTGTGTCCGTGGGTCGGACTTCAGTCCGACATCCCACGCTGGATCGACGTGCCGAGGCGGATTGAAGTCCAACCCACAGGGCGCGTGTGGTTTCAGTTGTTCGGTGCGCCGGCGGCGATCCAGCTGCGGATCCGCTCCCGGACTTCCGGTTCGAGGGGCGGGGCGCCGAAGGGCATCTGCACGCCCTGGCCGCCGGCATCCAGATGCGTGCCGTCGAGCTTGTGCATCAGGTAGCTCTTGCCGGGCGCGCCGGGTTCGACGCGGCGCAGCGGGCTTTCGATGGACGCCACCTTGACCAGCGAGGCCCACGCGGCGACGGGATGGAGTTTCATGTTTCCGGCTTCCTGGCCGGTCAGATGGCAGGTGGCGCAGTGGCTGCGCAGCACCGGCACCACGTCCTTGGCAAAGCTCACCGACTCTGCCGCCCCGGCACTGCCGCCCTGCACCAGCAGGGCGGCAGCCAGGACGAATGCTTGGCTGCCGGACATCATGCTTTTGCCGTCGGTTGCTGCATGGCGTGCAGGCCGGCGATGTAGCCGAAGGTGAGAGCCAGGCCGATGGTGCCGCCGGCGCCGAAGTAGGCGCCGCGGGCCGGGCTGGCGATGCAGTTGCCGGCGCCGTACAGGCCGGGGATCGGCTTGTTGTGGGTGTCGAGCACCTGGGCCTTCTCGTTGATGGCCGGGCCGCCGTTGGTATCCAGCGCGCCGGGGCCGAGGATGAAGGCGTAGAAGGGGCCGTTCAGCGGATGCATGGTGACGTTGGGCATCGGATTGGCGGGCTGCCTCGATTCCTTGCGCACCGGCGAGAAGAGGGCCTGCCAGTCCTTGTCGTACTCATGCACGCCGCGCTCGAATTCCGGATCGACGCCGGCTTTGGCGTAGCCGTTGAAGCGGCTCACGGTATCGGCCAGGCGGGCCTTGAAGTCCGGCGCGAGGGTGTAGCTGCCGATGTGCTTTTCGAGCTTCTTCACGCGCTCGGCGATGTTGTCGGCCAGCTCGGCCAGGGTGTTGCCCTGGATCATGAAGCGGGCGGCGCGGCGGTCGGCCGGAATCGGGAAGGCGCCGCCGAAGGCGTCCAGGCTGCGCTCGTCGAAAACCATGAACTGGACCTGGTTGGGGAATTCCTTCTTCACCGGGTCGAAGACGAAGTGCAGCTGGGTGCGGTCGTTGTAGTTGATCTTTTCGTTGACGATGCGCTGGCCGTACTTGTTGACCAAAATCATCGAATCCCCCGGCAGCACGAAGGCGCCCAGGCCGACGGCGCGGTTTTCAAGGGCTTCTTCGAGCACGACCTGGGTGCGCCAGGCGGTGTTGAGGGCGCCCATCCTGGCACCCGCCGCCCCGGCGATGGAGATGAAGTCGCCGGTCGAGCCGGGCATGGCGCAGGCGCCATACAGGCCGGGCTGGTGCAGGCCGACCAGTTCGGTGTTGTGGGAGAAGCCACCGGTGCCGAAGACCACCGCCTTGCGGGCCTTGATGCGCACCAGCTTGTCGCCGTGCATGGCTTCGATGCCGATGGCGCGGCCGTTGTCCATGACCAGCTTGGTGACCCGGTGTTCCAGCAGCACGGGCATGCCGCGCTTGGTGAGCCAGGCTTCCAGTTGGGCGGCCAGGCTGCCGCCGCCGAGGCTCGAGCCGGCACCGGCAGCGGGTTCCAGGGCACGGCCGCGGGAGACCTTGTTCTCCGGCAGGTGGTCGGCGTAGTCGGGGGCATGCTTGTCCACGAACCACATCTTGAATTCCTTGAAGCGCACGGCGCCCAGCTTGTCCATGTGCTCGATCATCGGCGAGCCGTTGTCGTAGAAGGCTTCGAGCAGGCGGTAGTCGCTGGCCGGCAGGCCGAGGGTCGGGCTGGTCGGCGTGTATTCGCGCGGGAAGGCGTAACGGGCCAGGAAGCGCAGGCAATCGGTCTTGTTGTCGTCGATGCCGCGGGCGCGCAGGAAGGGGTTGTTGGGGATCCAGGTGACGCCGCCGGACTTGCCGGTGGTGCCGCCGGGCAGCGGCATCTTTTCGACGAGGATCGCCTTGCCGCCCTGGCCGACGGCGGTAACCGCGGCCGCACAGGCGGCGGCACCGGAGCCGACACACACCACGTCGGTTTCGTGGTCCCACTTGAGGGAGGCGGGGGACGCCTTGGCGGCCTGGGCGGCGGAGGCCATGCCCAGCGTGGCGAGGCCGCCAGCGGCCATGGCGCCGCGCTTCAGCAGGTCACGACGGGTCGGCTGCCTGGGGGTATTGCTGCTCATCCGGTTCTCCTTTGTTACTGCGTTGAAAGCCCTGGGGGCTTCCTTGTCTCGGGATCCAAGATCGCCTGCTGGTCGGTGGGAAGCAGGTCGTCTCAGATGTCTGGCTTTATTTACAACGGATGTTGTAAAATAGATTAGTCCCACCCTACGAGTCAAGTCAATGCCCGCAGTCGTCGATCACGAAAAACGTCGCCAGCAGATTGCCGGCATCGCCGCCGACCTCATTTCCCGGGTTGGCCTCGATGCACTGACGATGCGCGAAATTGCGGCGGCGGCGGGCTACAGTACGACCATCGTCACCCACTATTTCGCCAGCAAGCGCGACCTGCTGCTGTACACCTACCGGGCTTCGGCGAGCAACGCGCAGGGCCGGGTAAATACCGTGCTGGCGCGCGATCCCTGCGATCTGAAGGGCAGCATCGAGGCCCTCCTGCCCCTCGACGAAGCGCGTCTGCAGGACTGGAAGGTGTACCTGGCCTTCTGGCAAATCGCCCTGGTGGACCCGGATTTTTCGGCCGAGCAGCGTGCCCAGGCCAACAACGCCCGGAACATCCTGCAGGGGGTGCTGGTGGCGCGCGCCCAGGCCGGGCTGGTGCCGGCGGATCAGGTGGATACGCTGGCCCGGCGCCTGCTGGTGTGCGTTGTCGGCATGGCGGTCCAGGCGGTATTCGATCCGGTGGACTGGTCGGGGGATGGGCAGCGGGCCTTCCTGGACGCAGAACTCCGCTCCCTCGTCGGGGCGGATTAAAAAACCAAAAGAGGAGACACAAACCATGAGTGACAACACAGCCCTGCCGTGGACCGACAACTACCTGCTCGGCTACCCGCCGATGGACGACACCCATCGGGAGTTCGTCGATATCGTCGATGCCATGCTGAGCTGCGAGGACGCGGCCTTTGCCGGCCATCTGCGTGCCTTCATCGTGCATGCTGAAGCCCACTTCGCCGAAGAAAAGGCGTGGATGGAATCCACTGACTTTCCGGCCAGCAGCTGCCACGTGGATGACCACAACGCCGTCTATAACTCGGCCCTCGAGGTCGAGCCCCACGTGCTGGACGGCAACGTGATGATCGGCCGCATGTTTGCCGCCGAACTGGCGCGCTGGTTTCCGGGCCATGCCGATTACCTGGATTCGGCGCTCGCCCAGTGGATGGCCAAGCGCAAGCTGGGCGGTGTGCCGGTGGTGCTGAAGCGCAATATCACCACGACGGAATCCTGATTGCGGTACGGTGCTGTTGGCTTTTCACGGCCAGCGGTGTAGTCTTAAACAAACAGACAATTTTGTTTGTGGTTTGAGTGGCCCGATCACAGGCGCCGCCTGCCACAGCCCGGAGGAGGACTGGAATCATGGAAGCTTACGATTACATCGTGGTGGGGGCCGGTTCGGCTGGTTGTGTGCTGGCCAATCGCCTGTCGAAGGACGGCAGGAGCCAGGTCTTGTTGCTGGAAGCCGGCGGTGACGACAGCAGCCCGCTGATCGCCATGCCCAAGGGCTTCGCCAAGCTGGTGGCGATGCCCAGGCACGCCTGGCACTTTCCGGTGCATCAGCCGCGCAAACCGGGCCTGCCGGCGGCTGAAGTGTGGGTGCGCGGCAAGGGCCTCGGCGGCTCCAGCTCCATCAACGGGATGATCTACATCCGCGGTCAGAAGGGCGACTTCGACGACTGGGAGGCGCACGCCGGCGCCAACTGGGGCTGGGACGCCATGAAGGCGGCCTTCAAGGCCATCGAAGACCATGAGCTTGGCGCCGACGAACTGCGTGGCGCTGGCGGCCCGGTGCACGTGAGCACCGGCAAGTTCCGCTACCCGGTCAGCGAGGCGATGGTCCGTGCCGGCGAAGAGATGGGCCTGGAGCGCAAGGAAGACTTCAACCGGGAAGACAACGAAGGCGTCGGCTACTACGCCCACACCATCAAGAACGGGCGCCGGGTCAGTTCGGCGGCGGCCTTTCTCAAGCCGGCCATGGCGCGCCCCAACCTGAAAGTGCTCACCGGCGTGCAGGTCGAGCGCGTGCTGTTTGAAGGCAAGCGGGTGGTTGGCGTGGCGGCCCGGCACAACGGCGAGGCCGTGACATTCCGCTGCCGTGGCGAGGTGATCCTGTCCACCGGCGCCATCCTGACCCCCAAAATCCTGCAGTTGTCCGGCATCGGGCCGGGCGAGCACCTGCGCGCCAAGGGCATTCCGGTGCTCGCCGACTCGCCCGACGTGGGCCGTCGCATGCGCGATCACCTGGGCTTCCTGCTGCCCTTCCGCCTGAAGAACGATCCGGGCCTCAACGCCCGCTTCCGCGGCATCGGGCTGGTGAAGAGCGTGCTGCAGTATTACCTGCTGAAGAGCGGCCCGATGGCCACCGGCCCCTTCGAGGTCGGCGCCTTCTTCCGCACCGCGCCGCAGGTCAGCCGCCCGGACGCCCAGCTGTATCTGTCGGCTTTCACCTACCCGCGCAGCGAAGACAACTTTCCGGTGCCCGACGGCGTCGAGGACAAGCCCGGCGTCACCGCCTACGGCCAGCTCCTGCGCCTGACCAGCGAAGGCTCGGTGATGGTCAGCTCGTCCGACCCGCAGGCCGCGCTGGAAGTCACCCCCAACTGGCTCTCCACCGAAGAGGACTGTCAGGCCGCGGTGAACATGGTCAAGTACATGCGCCGCTACATGCGTCAGCCGGCTTTGGCGAAATTTGTCGGCGAGGAACTGCTGCCCGGCGGTTGCGAGACCGATGACCAGATCCTCGACGTGTTCCGCCAGGCCTCCCTGTGCGGCACCCACGCGGTGGCCTCGTGCCGCATGGGCAGCGACGCCGCCTCGGTCGTCGACGAGCGCCTGCGCGTGCGCGGCGTCGAAGGCCTGCGCGCCGCCGACTGCTCGGTGATGCCGGCCCCCATTTCCGGCAACACCAACGGCCCGGCCATGGCGCTGGGCTGGCGGGCTGCCGACCTCATCCTGGCCGATCGCGCCGGGTGCTGAACCCCTTTTCCGAAAGTCGCTCCATGACCGAATCGAACCGCCAGGTTTTGCTGGCCAGCCGCCCCGAGGGCAAGCCCACGGAATCCAGCTTCCGCATCAAAGACGGCCCGCTGCCAAGCCTTGGCGAAGGCCAGGTGCTGGTGCGCAACCAGTGGCTGTCCATCGACCCCTACATGCGCGGCCGCATGATGGACATCCGCACCTACGCCGAGCCGGTGGCGCTGGGCGACGTAATGGTCGGCGACACCGCCGGCATCGTCGTCGAATCGCGTCACCCGGGTTTTGCGGTGGGCGATGCCGTGGCCGGCCACCTGGGCTGGCAGCGCTTCGGCGCCATCGACGGCAGCTTGCTGCGCAAGGTGGATACGACGCGGGTGCCGCTGTCGGCGGGCCTCGGCGTGGCCGGCATGCCGGGCGTGACGGCCTACGTCGGCCTCATCGACCTGTGCGCCCCGCAGGCCGGTGAAACGGTGGTCGTCACTGCGGCTTCCGGCGGCGTCGGCAGCGTGGCCGGCCAGCTGGCCAAGCTGCGCGGCTGCCGCGTGGTGGGCGTGGCCGGCGGGGCGGACAAGTGCCGTCACGTGGTGGACGATCTGGGTTTCGACGCCTGTATCGATTACAAGGCGGCCGATTTCAAGGCCAGCCTGAAGGCGGCGCTGCCGGACGGCGTGAACTGCATCTTCGACAACGTGGGCGGCGAAGTGCTGGATGCGCTGCTGCCGCGCCTGCGCCCCGGTGCGCGCATCACCCTGTGCGGCGCCATCTCCGAGGTGGACAACCCCAGCCCCCACGGCATCCGCCGCCTGCTCCCGCTGATCGTCAATCGGGTGAAGGTGCAGGGTTTCATCGTCGGCGATCACCCGGAACGCTGGGCGCCGGCCATCGATGAACTGAGCGGCCACGTGGCCGCCGGCCGCATCCATTTCCGGGAGACGGTGGCCGAAGGGCTCGAAGCCGCCCCCCGTGCCCTCATCGACCTGCTCGCCGGGCGCAGCCTGGGCAAGCAACTGGTCCGCATCCTCTAAAGCCTGCACCCCCAACCGAAAGGCCCCACACGATGACCGCTCCCCTCGACGTGCTGTTCAAGCCCCTGCGTATCGGCAACGTGACGCTCAAGAACCGCCTGGTGATGGCGCCGATGACGCGCAACCGTTCGCATCTCGACGGCGTGCCGAGCGCGCTCAACGTGCTGCACTACCAGCAGCGCGCCAGCGCCGGGCTGATCGTCACCGAGGGCGTCTACCCCAGCGAAATGGGCAAGGGCTATCTGTTCTCGCCGGGTCTGTGCACCGACGCCCACGCCGCCGGCTGGCAGCAGGTGACCGACGCCGTGCATGACAAGGGCGGTGCCATCTTCGCCCAGATCATGCACGTCGGCCGCCTGTCCGACCCGCTGATGCTGGACGGCGCCCAGCCCGTCGGCGCGTCGGCCGTGCAGCCGGACCCGACCGCCCGCCACTACACCGTAACCTGCCCGCGCCCCAAGCGCGCCTACCCGGAGCCCCGCGCGCTCACCACCGCCGAGGTGTACGCGGTGATCGAGGACTACCGGCGCAGCGCCGCACTGGCCAGAAAGGCCGGTTTCGACGGTGTCGAGATCCACGCTGCCAGTGGCTATCTGCCGATGCAGTTCCTGTCCACCAACACCAACCTGCGCAGCGACGAATTCGGCGGCAGCGTGGAGAACCGCGCGCGCTTCCTGCTCGCCATCGTCGATGCCATCGCCGCCGACCAGGGCTCGGCCTTCGTGGCGGTGAAGCTGTCGCCGGGCTGGACCTTCCACAACGTCTTCGACGACGACGCGGTGGGCACCTATTCGTACGTGACCAAGGAACTCTCGAAGCGCCACATCGCCTACCTGCAGGTGGGCAACTACGGCATGGACTGGGACGTGTACGCCACCCTGCGGCCGCTCTTCGACGGCCCCTTCATGACGGTTGCCAGCTTCACCCGCCAGAGCGCCGCCGAGATGATCGCCGCCGGCGGTACCGATCTGGTCGGCTTCGGTCAGGCCTTCATCGCCAACCCCGATCTGGCCGAGCGCTTCCGCAACGGCTGGGAGATCAACCGCCCGGACATCGCCACCTATTACAGCCAGGGCGCCGAGGGCTACACCGACTACCCCTTCCACGGCCACAGCACCCGCGACGACCTCCTGCCGACGGACGCGCCGCTGGTGCCCGTGTCTGCCGACGTCACCGGTTAAGGAGGCGGCCATGAGCGTGCGCGCCCCGACCCACGACGAACTGGCCGCCAAGTGGGCCATCACCGAAGTCATCCACCGCTACTGCCGCGGCCTCGACCGCATGGACAAGGCGCTGGCCCTGTCGTGCTGGCACCCGGACGGCACCGACGACCACGCGCCGCTGTATGCCGGCCCGGCCACGGGCTTCATCGACTGGTTGTGGCCGGTGCATGCGGCCATGAACGTTACCCGCCACGTGGTCAGCAACACCCTGATCGACCTGCACGCCGACGGCACCACGGCCGGCGCCGAAACCTGCTGGTCGCTGGTCCTGCAGACGCCTCAGGGCGTACAGACCTTCGACATCGTGGCCGGCGGGCGTTACCTCGACCGCTTCGAGTGCATCGACGGCGTGTGGGCGATTCGCCATCGCCAGTCGGTGGTGGACTGGAACCGGGTGGACCCGGTGCGCATCACGCTGGCCGACTTTGCCGCCACGCCGCTGATTGACGTGCACAACCCGGAAGTGCCGGCCACCGTGCCGCGGCGCGATGCGGCCGACTTCTCGTATTCCGTGCTCGGGCATATCGAGCGGCACTGAGCTTCACTGCAAAGGGTATCCGTTCCATGACGACAACACCCGCCATCAGCTTTGCCGACCCGGAAGTCCGCCGCTGCCCCCACGCTGCCTACGCGCAGTTGCAGGCCAAGAGCCCGGTGTATTTCGACGCCGGTACCGGTTTTCACGTGGTCACTCGCTACGCCGACATCGCCTACGTCAATGCGCGGCCGGAAATCTTCTCCAACATGACCAGCCAGGTCTTCGACCGCAGCCACTCGCCGGTGGCCGCCGAAGTGGCCCGGCGCTACACCGAAAACGGCTTTCTGCCGGTGCACACGCTGGTCTCGAACGATCCGCCGTCCCACGGCCAGTACCGGGCGCTGGTGGACCTGGCCTTTGCGCGCAAGAACGTGATTCCGCTGGAGCCGGGCATTCGCGACATCGTCGACGGGCTGATCGACGGCTTCATCGGCGCCGGGCGCATCGCGTTCTTCGACGACTTTGCCATCAAGCTGCCGATGTTCGTCATCGCCCGCGAACTCGGCCTGCCGCGCGAGGACTGGCGCCAGATGAAGGCCTGGTCGGATGCCGCCATCGAGCAGATCAACCCCAATCTGGCCCCCGAGCGCGAGCTGGAACTCACCGACCTCTTGATCGGCATGCAGCAATACCTGCACCGCCACGCCATTGCCTACCGGGCCAATCCGGCGCCGTGCCTGCTCAGCGCGGTGGCCAATGCGCAGATCGACGGGCGCCTGCTCACCGACAGCGAGCTGATCAACATTGCTACCCAGCTGCTGGTGGCCGGCAACGAAACCACCACCAACACCCTTGGCTCGGCCGTGTGGGCGCTGCTCGAAACACCGGACCTGCGCCAGCGCCTGAGTGCCGATCCGGCGCTGATCCCCGGTTTCGTGGAAGAGGTGCTGCGCCTGCCCGACTTCGCCCTCGATCCGGATGCGCCGCCGCTGCGCTGGTCGGAGAGCTTCCAGGCCCACACGCTGGAACGCCTCGATCTGGTCTTCACGCCGGGAGGCAAACCATGAGCGACACCCACAATCTGGTGGCCGAGCGCCTCGCCATCAGCGACGTGATCATCAGTTACGCCACCGCCCTCGACACCCGCGACTGGGGGCTGCTGCGCTCGATCCTCACCGACCGGGTGGCCATCGACTACACCAGCTTCGATCCGGATCTCGATCTGGAAATGGACGCCGCCGAATGGGTTCATCGGGTGCGCGGCCTGGCCGGCTTCGACGCCACCCAGCATCTCAGCACCAATCACCGCCACCACATTGATGGCGATACGGCCACGTGCATCTCGTACATGCACGCCGGCCATTTCCTGAAGCACGAGGGCGAGGACTACGCCTGCTTTCTGTACGGCTACTACACCAGCGAGCTGGTGCGCAGCGCCGCCGGCTGGAAGGTGTGCAAGGTCAAGCTGAGCATTACCGCCCGCCACGGCGACGCGCGGGTGTTTGCGTGGGCTTTCAGCAAGATTCCCTGAAACGGCGGGGCGCCGACGCCTCAGCCTGAACAACGCATCGAGTCGGACTGAAGTCCGACCCACAAAAAAGAGGAGACAGCACATGGAATGGGATTACGACGTGATCATCGTGGGTGGCGGCGGCGCCGGTCTGGCCGCCGCGCTGATGGCCCACCAGCAAGGCGCCTCGTGCATCATCGTCGAGGCCGACGGCAAGCTGGGCGGGGCCACCGCCCAGTCCGGCGGGGTGTTCTACGCCGCCGGAACGAGCGTGCAGCGGGCGGCAGGCATTGCCAACGACACGCCCCAGGACATGTACGACTACCTGATGACCCTCAACCGCTGGAAGCTGCGCCCGGACCTGATCCGCTACTACGCCGAGCACAGCGCCGAGGCGCTCGAATGGCTGATCAGCCTGGGCACCGAGTTTCCGCAGGAGTGGCTGGTCAAGTCGGGCGTCGACAGCGTGGCCCGCGGCCATTCCAGCCAGGGCGCCGGTTCGGGCATTGCCGATGCGCTGATCAATGCCGCTGGGGCCAAGGGCATCGACACGGCGGTCGGCAGCCGCGTCGAAGAGCTGCTCTTCGAGGACGGCCGGGTGGTCGGCATTCGTGCGGCGGGGGCCGAGATCCACGCCCCGACGGTGATCATCACCACCGGCGGTTTCGGCAACAACCCCGAGATGCTCCAGCGCCTGTATCCGTCGGCCTGCCACGGCGAGTGGACCTGGGCGGTGCACAAGGACGTGCCCTACGCGCTGGGCGACGGCATCACGCTGGCCGAAAAACTCGGCGCCGGCGTGGTCGGCCTTGACACCGGGCTGGTGCTGCCGACCTCCGGCTTCAGCAAGTCGCTGGAAGCCTTCCTGCCGCCGTGGATCATCGCGGTGAACCAGGAGGGTTCGCGCTTCATGTCCGAGCTGTCGCCCTACAGCGTGTGCGGCTACCTGCTCAACGAGCAGACCGGGCGCCGCGCCTGGGCCATTTTCGACGAGAAGGCGCTGGTCGAAGCCAGCACCAACACCAAGTACCTCGACCCCTACAACGCCGGCATCAGCATTCCGACCTGGGAAGAGCCGACCCTGCGCGAGCAGGTCAAAAAGGGCCGCGTGAAAGTGGCCGACAGCCTGCAGGCGCTGGCCGCCCAGGTGGGTATCGACGGCCTGGCGCTGGAGCAGACCGTGGCCGGCTACAACGCCGACTGCGACCAGGGCTGCGATTCGATGTTCTTCAAGAAGGCCCCGGACTACTTCCCGATCCGCCAGGCGCCGTATTACGCGGTGGAAATCCGCTCGGCCATCATCGGCCTGACCGCCGCCGGCCTCGACATCGACAAGCAGGCGCGGGTGCTCGACGCCCACAAGCAGCCGATTCCCGGCCTGTACGCGGCGGGCGAAGTGCTCGGCTGTTTCCACGGCGAACGCTACGGTGGCGGCGGCTTGTCGATCGGCAACGCGGTGGTTTTCGGCCGGCTGGCCGGCACCGAGGCGGGCCGGGCGGCCGTGGCGGCGCGTACCGATGAAGGCGTCGCAGCATGAAGCGCCTCGACGGCAAGGTCGTACTGATTACCGGCGGCGCCCGCGGCATGGGGGCGACGATGGCGCGGCTGTTTCACGCCGAGGGCGCCCGGGTGGCGCTGGCCGACATCCTCGATGCCGAAGGCGCTGCACTGGCCGCCGAACTGGGCGAGGGCGCGCTCTACCAGCACCTCGACGTGACCGACGAAGCCGGCTGGCAGCACGCCGTGGCAGCGGTGGTCGAACGCTGGGGGCGCCTCGACGGGCTGGTGAACAACGCCGGCACCAACTTCGCCGAAGCGCTCACCGACACCGCGCTGGCGGACTTCCGGCGGGTGCTCGACGTGAACCTCGTCGGGCCCTTCCTTGGCATCAAGCACGCCGGGGCGATGATGGCCGGGCAGGGCGGCGGGGGCATCGTCAACATCTCGTCCATCGGCGGCATGACCGCATGGAACGCCATGGGCGCTTATTGCGCCAGCAAGTGGGGCGTGCGCGGCCTGTCGCGGGTGGCGGCGATGGAACTCGGCCACCGGGGCGTGCGCGTCAATTCGATCCATCCGGGCGGGGTGAACACCGCCATGGGCAACATGTTCGACGGCGATACCGAGGCCCTCAACCGGGCCTACCAGGGCCAGCCGGTGCAACGCATCGGCGCGCCGGAGGAGATCGCCCGCATGGCCTTGTTTCTGCTGAGCGACGAGGCGTCGTATGTGTGCGGGGCCGAAATGGTGGTGGATGGCGGCAACCTGACCGGCCGTTACTTCGAAGGGCTGCCTGGCGCCCCTGCCAGCAAACCCACCTGAAACGGTAGTTGTTAAACCCCCGGACTTGGGCCGATACTTCGGTCCACAAAAAAACAAACCAGCTTGATCTAAGGAGCGAGACAAATGGACGACGTCAAGGTTTACAAGGAAATCATCAAGCGCCTGCTGGTGCACGTGGACAACGGCACCGTGGACAGCGCTCCCGAAGCCTACCGCCAGCCGACCTCGGTGTACACCGACCCGACCCTGCTCGCGCAGGAGAAGGCCACCATCTTCCGCGACGAGCCGCAGCTGATCTGCTTCTCGAGCGATCTGCCGGAGAAGGGCAGCTTCTTCACCTACGACGACCTCGGCGTGCCGGTCCTGCTGACCCGCGACAACGACGGCAAGGTGAATGCCTTTCTCAACGCCTGTACCCACCGCGCGGCGCGGCTCAAGGAAGGTTGCGGCAAGACCAACTCGCTGAGCTGCCCGTACCACGCCTGGGGTTTCGACCTGAAGGGCAAGCTGCGCGCCGTGTATGAAGAGAAGACCTTCGGCAACATCGAAAAGTCTCTCTACGACCTGGTCCGGCTGCCGGTCGAAGAGAAGTACGGAATGATCTTTGCCGGCATGCACCCGGACGTCAAAATTTCCATCGACGAGATCCTCGGCGACATGGCCCCGGTTTTTGAAATGTGGGACCTGGGCAACACCTCCTTCGTGAACACCCACGAATGGAAGCTCGACACCAACTGGAAGCTGGCGCTCGACACCTTCTGCGAGGGCTACCATTTCCTGGCGCTGCACAAGAACACCCTCGGCGGCATCTCCATCGGCAACATGTCGGTCTTCGACACCTTCGGGCCGGAAGGGCGCAACCATCGCCTGGCCTTCCCGAACGAGAGCATCAAGCGTCTCAAGGACATTCCCGAAGCCGACTGGAGCCTGGACATCTTCAACGACTTCCAGCTGGTGCACTTCATCTACCCGAACATCTCGCTGCTGGTATCGCCGGTGTCGATCGAATTCTTCAAGCTCTACCCGGGCGACACCCCGGGCCAGCACCGCACCATCTTCCGCAGCTACACCCGTGCGAAGGACGGCAAGGGCTGGGACGGCAACGACCCGCAGGCGCACTTCGAATTCATCTGCAAGGTGGTGGACGAGGAGGATTACTGGGTCAGCGCCAACGTCATGAAGAACCTCAAGACCGGCATGCTCCAGTACAGCACCTTCGGCCGCAACGAACCGGCCCTGCAGAACATGCACAAGGCCTTCCTGCGCGGTATCGGCCAGACCCCGGTGGAAGCTCCGCTGGCCAGGGCCGGCGTCAAGGTGAGCTGCTGAACGAAGTGGTTCGCGGCATGAGCCGCGCGGCGTGAATCAGACAACCCGACAGGCCGGCATGGCTGTCGGGTTTTTTGATTGTCCGGCAAGTCGGGGCTATGTCACGGCGGGGCCGCTCGCCGGGTGATAACATCCGTCGCCCATGAATTTCCGCAGCTTTCCTCGAAGCATTGTCGTCCGCCTCACCTTGCTGGGGCTGGGCATTGTCCTGCTCGGCAGCACCGTGCGTTACATCGCCCTGACGAACTTCCTGCGCGAAGACCTCGGTACCGTGGTGGCCGCACAGCAACTGGCCCTGGCCACTTATGTGGCCAGCGATGTGGACTACAAGCTGACCCAGCGCCGTTTGCTTCTCGAACGGCTGGCGAAAAGCCTGCCACGCGAAAAGCTCGGCCATCATGAAAACCTGGATGCCTGGCTGGCCGAGCGTCACGAATTGCAGCCGCTGTTCTCCTATGGCTTGTTCGTGACCGACCCCCACGGTGTCTTGCTGGCCGATTTTCCCGAGCGCCCCGAGCGGGCCAAGATCAATTTTTCCGACCGTGACTACATTCGGGCGGCGCTGGCGGGTAACACCTTCATCGGCCGGCCGGTGCTGGGGCAGGTGGCCAAAGTGCCGGTGCTGCCGATGTCTGCGCCGGTGAAGAATGCCCGCGGCGAGGTGCTCGCCGTGCTGGTCGGTGTCACCGAACTGGCGGCGCCCGGTTTTCTCAATCAGCTGCTGCACAGCCGGATTGGTGAAACCGGCGGTTTTCTGCTGGTTTCCCCCCGGGACAGCCTGTTCGTTGCCGCCACCCAGCCGGAACTGATCCTGAAACCCACGCCGCCCGCCGGCGCCAACGCACTGCATGACCGGGCCATGGCGGGTTTTCGGGGTACCGGCGTGACGCTCAATGCGCAGGGCGTCGAGGATGTTTCGGCGATTGTCTCGGTGCCCAGCACCGGCTGGTTCGTGGTGGCCCGCCTGCCCACCGCCGAAGCCTTCGTCACCGTCGACCGGACCCAGCGCTATCTCGTCCGGAATGCCGCGCTGGGGGTGTCAGGTTTTCTGCTGCTCCTCGCCGTGGGCCTCTACTTTGTATTTCGCCCCCTGTTGCGCGCTGCCGAGCACGCCGACCGCATGACCCTGGGCGAAGCGCCGCTGGAGCCTTTGCCGGTCGTGCGCGATGACGAGGTGGGTCACCTGACGTCGGCCTTCAACCGCCTGCTGCGCAAGCTGACCGACACCCAGACCGAACTGGCCCGCATCGCCCACCATGATTCGCTCACCGGCCTGCCCAACCGCGTCCTGCTCGCCGATCGGCTCACCCAGGCCCTGGCCCAGGCACGGCGCAAGAGGGCGCGGCTCGGCCTGCTGTTCCTCGACCTGGATGGCTTCAAGCCGATCAACGACACGCTGGGCCACGACGCCGGCGATGAAGCCCTGCGCCAGGTCGCCCAGCGTCTCGGGGGCATCGTGCGTCAGGCCGATACCCTGGCGCGAATTGGCGGTGACGAATTTGTCCTGCTGATCTGCGACCTGGACGAGGGGGCCGAAGGCGCTGCGTGTACCGTGGCCGTCAAGTGCATCAACGCACTGATGTCCCCGTTTCCAGTACACGGCGAAAGCTGTGTTCTCGGCGTGTCGATCGGCGTGGTCCTGAGCCATGGCGACGACACGCCCGAAGCGCTGCTGCTGGCCGCCGACCGGGCCATGTATCAGGCCAAGGACGCCGGGCGCGGCTGCTACGTACTGGCCAATTCTTGATGCTTGCGCCCATCCCGTCCGGCGGGATGGCGAAACAGCTGTGCGGGTATGGCACGCGTTCTTTGGCGCCTTTGGCAAGTGTATCGGTCGGGAAAAGTGCCCATCAGGCTGTGACGTGTTCCACTGATACTTGGCGCCTGCTTGGTCGATACTAATTCGTCAATTTTGATAAAAATGGGTATGGTGAGAAAAATGCCCTGCGAATTTATCGCCTATGCTGTTTTTGTAGTCAGGCGGGATGATGGTTCCGTTGTGAATACGCGCGTCAACAACGCGCTGCGGCCTTTCTGGATCGAGCTGCCGGAACTGGAGGATGGCGCTGCACTCCCCCTGGAGCGTATTCGGGAATCTGCCATGCAGAACTGGGGAAGCGCCTGGGAACGCATTGTTCTGGCCTCCGACACACATTCCGAACGGGTGGTTCTGGGGTATGACAACGTCGATTTCGACGACCGCTATCCGGTGCACTCCGAACAGCGCGAGATTGCCATCAAGACCACCAAGGGCGTGGTGAATGTGGGCGTGAGCATTCATGTCGACATGCCGGCCAGCATCCAGAAATTCAAGCGCACGGTGCTGACCAAGGCGCTGCAGAACTCACTGCTGAAACTGATCTTCGTTGAGAGCCGGCTGGATATCGAAGCCATTACCAGGGTCACGACGCAAACCAACGACTCCCGACTCAATTAGTCGCAAGTCTGGCCGGTGGTGTGCCGGCGTACGAGTTCAACAAGGGCGTCCACATCAATCGGTTTGGCAACGTGTCCCACCATGCCGGCGGCCAGACATTTTTCCCGCTCCTCACTGAAGGCATGGGCCGTCTGGGCGATGATCGGGAGGTCGGGGGCCAGGGCCCGTATCCGGCGGGTCGCTTCATAGCCGTCCATTTCCGGCATCTGCAGATCCATGAGGACGATGTCGTAGGCGTCGCTTCCGTCGCTGATGATCCGTTCCACGGCTTCCCTGCCATTGCTGACGATCACCACGCGGGCACCGTCCTCAATGAGGTTGTCCCTGATGATTTCCTGGTTGATGGCCTCATCTTCGGCAACCAGGAAGGAGAGGCCCTGCAAGGGCCTGGCCACCAGCGGCATCGACGTGGCGTGGTCCGTCCGGCCTGGCTCTGCGCCGTGTTCGCCGGACGGAATGTGGGGTACGCGGAATTCGACCAGGGTGCCGGCGCCGAGCCGGCTTTCCACCCGGATGTCGCCATGCATCAGTTCCAGGATGTGCTTGCTAATGGCCAGCCCAAGACCGGTGCCGCCGAAGCGCCGGGTGGCGGAGGCATCGGCCTGCTGGAACGGCGTGAACAGGTCTCCCAGCTGGGTCTCGGTCATGCCGATGCCCGTATCGACAATCCGGAAGACGAGAAATTGGTCCGCGCAGGAAACCGAGAGGGTGACATCCCCTTTCTCGGTAAATTTGACGGCATTGGTCAGTATGTTGAGGAGCACCTGCCCGATTCGCAACGGGTCGCCCAGGCAGTGCCTGGGCAATTCGGGAGAGAGTACGACGCGCAGGTTCAGTCCCTTGGCGTCGGCACGATCCCGGACCAGTTCGATGGAATGGCCAATGACATCCTGAAGGTCCAGTTCAATCTCTTCAATGCTCAGCTTGCCCGCCTCGATCTTGGAGAAGTCGAGAATGTCGTTGATGACGCCAAGCAGGCGCTTGCCGGAAAGCACGATCTTGCTGAACGCATCGTGGGCCTTGTCGCTGTTGTGATGATTTCTCAGGCCGATTTCGGCAAAGCCAAGCACGCCATTGAGCGGCGTGCGAATCTCATGGCTCATGTTGGCAAGAAACTCGCTGCGCACCCGCGCCAGGTTCTCGGCGGCGATCAAGGCCTGCTCGCGGATCTGTGCCGCCGCCCGCTGTTCGCTCATGTCGACAAAGCTGATCACCGCCCCGGTGGATTTGCCGTTCAGCATGATCGGATGGACGGCATACATCACCGGCACCGCATGGCCGTCGGCGTGCAGATAAACCTCGTTATCCACCCGAATCTTCTTGCCCAGTTGCATGGCGCTATGGCTGGGACATTCCTCCACGGGGTAGTGCGTTCCGTCTGAGCGAATGTGGTGAAACAGGGTATGGCTGTTGTGGCCAATTGCCTGCTCGGCGCTGTAACCGAGCAGCTCGCAGGCGGCCGGATTGATGAAGGTGATGATGCCCTGATCGTCTACGCCATACAGGCCGTCGGAACTGGATTGAACGATATGACTGGCCCGTGCCTCCGTTTCGAGGAGGGCGCTTGTCCGCTCTGCCACCATTTGTTCAAGTTGATGCCGGTACTGCAGGAGTTCGGCCTCGCTTTGCTTGCGCTGGGTGATGTCCCGGGTAATGGCCAGGTGCAGGACCTGGTCATTGTCCTGCATGGGAACGGCGTGTGTTTCCAGCCAGCGCCGCCGACCTTGCAGCCCCACGACTTCGAATTCCATTTTCTGCGATGCGCCGGCGATCACCCGCCGGTGCATCTCGGCGAATTGCGGGCGGTGCTCCGGCGCAATCAGGTCCAGTACCGGCTGCATGGCGACCTGATCCAGCGTATCGGCCTGAATGATGGCGAGTCCGGCCGGATTCATCTCGATCAGGCGTCCTTCGGCATCGACCACCTTGATGCATTCCGGCTCATTCTGGATGATGGTTTTCAGGCGCACTTCGCGTTCGGCGAGCGCCTGCTTTCGTTGTTCCAGATCATTGAGCAGCCGGAAGATAAAGCCTCCGGACAGCAGGGAGAGCAGGAAATAGCCGAAAGCCATGATCGAGGTCTTGAATACTTCCTCTTTCCAGGGCGCGAGGTAATCTTCGCTGGCTGCACCGACAATAAAAAGCATCGGCGCCTTGCTCAAGCGGCTGAAGCTGACCATGCGCTCAAATCCGTCGGCCGATGCGGGCGTGAAATAGGTACTGGAATGCACGCCGGAACGGATGATCTTTTGGAGTTCGGGCGATACCACATTGTTGCCAAGCTGCCCTGCCGGCTTGTCGGGTACTTCGGGAGAACGGGTGATCAGGCCGGCATCGGCATCCCGCAACACGATGGTGCCGTTGGGCCCGATAGTGAACTGGGCGAGCAGGTGAGTGAAATGGCTGAGGGGGATGGGCGCCGAGATGACCCCGCCGAAACGCCCGTCGGGATAGTTGTAGCGCTGACCGAAACCGACGATGTACTTTTGCGCCACGCGTCCAAAGACGGGCTTTGATACCTGCAGCGTCTGATCCGTGTGATCGCGGTGGTAGATGAAATAGTCGCGGTCGGCCCAGCTTGTGCCGCCCTTTTTGGTCAGGCCTTTTCCCAGAATGACCTGTCCTTGCGAATCGGAGACCCGAAACGCCTCCACTTCCGGCAGGCGCTGCTCGTGCCGGCGCAGAAAGGCACTCATGGCCTGCTCGTCGATGCCTCCTGCCCCCAGCTGACGCTCCAGCTCGTCAGCCACTGCGCGCAAGGTGAGATCGATTTTCTCGATGCTGGCGGAGAGGCTCTGATCTATCGCCTTGGCAATGTTCTGGGTTTGCGTTTCGGCTTCCCGTTCATGCTGCTGCCGACTGTTGTGCAGCGACACGCCGGAAACGATAAAAACCAGTGCGTTCGAACCCACAAGAACGGCGAGCAGCAGCGAGCGCAGGCGGAAGTTTTTTTCATGGCACTTGGCATCTGATCGATCGGTCAGACTGAATATTGCTGTGCAGGCTGTCTAGCGTAACAGGAGCCCCGCATCGCCATGCTCGAAAAACGCACTCTTTCCGGACACTTCCCGTTCGGCATTTCCCGCCCATAGCGAGTTCGATACGCTGCTGGCGGGGGTTTAGCGCAGCATGAAAGCGGGCACCGGCGCCCGCATGAAATTCCCGCTGCTGGTGGGCAGGCCTACCGCCCTGGCATTGAGGTGGGTCGCGTAAAAGAGCTTCATGCCGCGCAGCGCGGCCCGGAATTCATTGAGGTTCGCGCGGGTCACCTTTCCCGTGAAATCCAGCGGAAAAACCGTGAAGAAAAACTCCTCCGGCCTTTTCTTGTGCTGCGCCAGTGTCTTCTCCATGGTGGCGAAATAGAGTGCCTTCCAGGCGCCACTGCCTTTGAGCGGTGCGAACACCTCGACGCGCTCTGCAATCAGGAGGCCGGCGTTGTTGATGTAGCCCTCCAGGTTGTGCGGGTTCCAGCTTGCCAGCGCTTCGCCCAGGTCCAGTTCCTCCTGGCTGACGGCATCCAGCTCACAGCAGATCTGGGCAGAATTGAGCGCGGCCTTGCTGCGCTTGCGCCGGTAGCTGGCGAAACGGCAAACCCCGGCGATGTCCCCGTCAGGCCGGAGCAGCCGTCCCCGCGTGCGAAACGCGATCAGGTCAAGGTCTGGGGAACTGTCCCTTTGAGTTGTCAGCTCGATGGTGCCGAAGGGGGTCAGGACGTGGGACGGTGCAGCATCTGGCTTGCGGACCATGTTTTCCCTGGTTCCCGGAAAGGTGGGCGAGGGCAGGCTATGCCTGGTCCCGCTGTGTGTCAATGTTGCCCGCTCGGCGCTCCGCGATGGATTAATCGATGGAAATTGGGGATGTCTGTGTCGGCGGGGTCGTTTTTTCGATGGCCGGCGTGGATTTAATATGAGCGGACGGGGAATAAACGACGAATTTCGATATTCATTCCCCGACAGGAATAGATCTTTCCCGGCCGCCCGGGGATCTTTCCATGAGGGAGAGGGATTTATTAGCGGCGGAGCGGGATTTTTTGTGGGCCGGGGGAGATATTTGGGTGGGGGAGGTTGATTTTTGGGGGGTGGAGGGGGTTTTGTCGCCTTGCTGTGGGCTCTTGCTGTACCCGTGCAGCAAGGTCAGACCAAGCCACCCCCCAGTCTCAAAAACTGGCTCGCAAGCTCAGGCGCAGGGTCCGTGGTTCCAGCGGGTGGACCAGTCGGCCGTCGATGCCGCCGCCACAGCTGCCCAACAGCGTTTCGCTGCGGGTACAGGCGCCGCCCCAATACTCGATGTCGTTGGCCTTGCGGTTGAACAGGTTGAGCACGTCCAGCGTCAGCTGAAGCCTGGGATCGATGCGGTAGCCCAGTTTCAGGTTGGTCAGCAGGAACGCGGTGGATTTTTCCTGGCCGGTTTCCTCCAGTGGATAGGCGCCCAGGTAGCGCAGGCGCACGCCGCCAAACCAGTTGCCGCCGGGATCGAGCGTGCCGCCAAGAGAGGCCGTCAGGGGAATGGCATTGGGCACACGGGTGCCGCCATTGTCGGCGTTGGCTTGCTTGAAGCGGGCGTAGGAAAGGGCAACATCGGCGTCGATGATCAGGCCGTGGGCGGCGGTGATGTAGTTCGACCATTCGAGGCCGTGGCGGCGTGAGGCGCCTTTGGGCTCGGTGACACCTTCGTCGCCGATGAAGACCAGCTCCGAGGCGAGGTCCATCTGCCACACGGACAGGCTGCTGCTCCAGCCCGGCAGCGGCATGGTCCGCATGCCGATTTCCGACCCCTTGGCCTTGACCAGCAGCGGAACCCGGCTGATCGCACCGCCATCGACCGGGTTGACGGCGCTGGTTGCACCGCGCGCATCGTTGCTGTGGAAGCCGTGACCCCAGTTGGCGTAAAACTCGGTGGCGCCGAGCAGCTGGAAGGGGCCGAGCACGAGGCCGAGCTTGGGGCTGGTCTGGCCGGCGCGTGTCTTGCCGCCGTTGCCCAGGTTGAATTCGCCGCCGGTGGCCGTGACCCTGGCGTCCACTTCGTCGTGCCGCAGGCCGACCGTGCTGCGCAGCCAGGGTTGCCATTCGGTGCGGGCTTCGAGGAACAGGCTGGCCGATGTCTCGGTGATCTTGTCCTGCCGCACCGTGTCTGTGCGTCGTCGATCCTCGGTGCGGTAAAGGCCGACCGACCGGATGCGGTCCTGGCGCAACTGGATGCCGGCAGTCAGTTCCGAATCCCTGAAAGCCGGGCCGAGAAACCAGCTGCGACTGGCCTGGCCGCCCCAGACGGTGCGCGCATCCGCCTGTTCGTGCTGGTCACCCTGCGGGCCGTTGATGAAGCCCGAGGGGGCCGAGAACAGGTTCAGGCCGTAGTTGATGACGTAAAAGCCGGCCTTGCTGGCGCCGTCCTGGTCAGGGCGTGCCCATTCACCCGACAGGCTGTAACGGTGGGTCTTGCCGCCGTCCCTGGGGGAGAGCGCGCCGTAGCGGCCGATTTCTCCGCTGTTGATGGCGCGTTCCGGGACATGTTCGGTGGCTGTCCAGCTGGCCTCGTAGGCCATGGCGGTGAGGGAGAAACCCTTGGCCGCGGTGCCCTCGGAGAGGCGCAGCACGGCGTTGTGCTTCTTCAGGTTTTCCGGCTGCTGCCACGGGCCGTCGTTGCCGGCGATCTCGAGGGCGCCGAGGAGTTGCAGGCCGCCACCGACTTCCCGGCTGCCCGCCGCCAGCGCACGACGGTAGCCGTTCTGGCCGAGGCTGATATCGACAAAGGCGTTGGCCAGCTGGCGTTGATAGTCGATACGCGCGGCGCCGGTGGTGGCGAAATCCCCGTCCTCGGCAGCATAGACGCCCTTGCGGTATTTGACGCTGCCGACCAGCTCGGGGATCAGGAAATTCAGATCCATGTAGCCCTGCCCGTGGCCGTGGCTGACCATGTTCACGGGCATTCCCATGACGTGGGTGGAAAAGTCGCTGCCGTGGTCGAGGTTGAAACCGCGCAGGAAATACTGGTTGGCCTTGCCGTCGCCCGAGTGCTGGGTGACCACCATGCCGGGGATGGTTTCCATGACTTCAGCAGGCCGCAACAGCGGGCGATTGGCCAGCTGTTTGGCGGTGACGGTGCCTTCGGTGGCGGAATCGGCGACGCCGATCAGATCCTGGCTGCGGATGCTGACCGTGACTTCCTGCAGTGTCGGAACGCCTGCGGCGTGGGCGATGCCCGAGAGCGCACTGGCCAGCAGGGCGGCAAGGGCGGACACGTTGCCGCTGGAAGGAGTGAGGACGGTGGCGTGCAAGGCGATTCTCCGTAATGGGGGGCGGAGAATCGAGGATCTGGGCCGGAGGCAGTGCGAATGCCCGGGCTTGTACCCTGCAATCCGGACTGACGCACGGTGGCGACAGAAAGACACCTCGTTTCAGGGACACCCCGCCCCAAAAGCAATGAAGGAATGGGCCATGGCAGGTCTCCTGACTCTCGGGTCCCGGTGTCGTGCCAGCCTTCCCGGAGCGCATCCAGTGGCAGTGGGGGCACGAAACTCGCCGATTACAGTTGCGGGGGCAGTGCTGGATTTGAGGCCTTGGCCTCGCACCAGCTTCCCTTTTCATCCCCTTGCGGGGAACCAATGACGCTGAGGAGTGTAGTGGCCGGCTTGTCTGGGTGTCAAGACAAACGCCTTATATAGTATTTTTACTGATCGATTGATCAACCGGTAGTGCTTTGGCGGTTTACGGTTTGTGCGCCTTGCCCGGTTCAACCAGGATCAGCTGGCCGGTCTTCGGGTCGCGAAAAACCTCGCCGACCCGATCGAAGCCGGCGCCGGCCTGACCCATGCCGTCGGCGGGGCGCTCGATGGACTGGCCCTTGTCCACGGGTTTCGGCGGGGCCAGCGCGCCCTGGGTGCTGGCCGCAAGCGCGGCGAGCAGGCCGCAGGCGAAGACCAGCATCACGTCCACCAGATTGACGAGGCTGGCGCGGGGGTCTTCGTCCCGGTCGTCGAAGCGGGCGTCGAGGCGGGAATACAGGCGCAGGCGCTTGCGCGGTGGCTGGGCGGATTTCATTCGTCACCCTCCAGGGCTTCGAGCATTTCTTCGTACCAGCGGCGCCGCAGCTTGCCGACCACGAGGCCACCGATGCCGGCAACGAGGCCCAGTACGGTGGCGTCGAAGGCGACCGTCACGGCGCTGGCCAGCTCGGACGGATTGCCCTGTCCCAAGGCGGCAAGGCCCGGTCCGAGGGGAATGATGGTGGCCATCAGGCCAAGCATCGGCGGGATGCGGGCGAGCAGGTCGGCACGCTCAAGACGATGGCGCGCAACGCGCTGAATGAGCTGCAGGTCGCCCGTTGCGGCAAGACGCTTGAGGCCCCAGAAGCGCTCGCCGAATGCCAGGCCGGCTTCGGCCAGGGCAATGGCGCAGGCCATGATGAGTGCGAAAAGAGCGGGGGTGAGCAGCCAGGTAACGGCCTGGTGCAGCCAGGAGAGCGCGTCGTTCATCGGGGTTTTACCGGGTTGTTGCGGGTGGAGGAAAAGCGGCGGCCACTCCAGGCGAGGCCACACAGGAAAATCAGCGGGGCCAGCGTCAGTGCGGCCGGCGGGATGCCTGTCGTAGCGGGCGCCAAGCGGGGCTTGAGTTCGTAGTAGCGGTCGGGGGCGGGCGGCGGGGGGGCTGCGGGCGCTTCAGCGGGCGTGTCGGCTTTGGCACCGGCCTGCACTGAGGCGGGGGCCGACGGCTTGCTGCCCGATGCCGGCGTGATTAAAGGGGAGGTGAGCATCGGGGCCGCAGGTGCCAGGTTTGCCCCTTGGGCGCGGGCAAGGGTGACGCCCAGGGCTTCGGCGTCGGCCGCATCGATTTGCGGTTTGAGCCAGTTCCACATGGGGTGATTGGGCGCCGCGTGACCACTGCCGGGCAAGCCGTTCCTGGCCACCAGCCGGGCCAGTTCGCCACCCATCTGGCGGATGGTGGCGTCGTCGGCTTTCCAGAAGCCCTTTTCGGCGGCGACCATGAAGATGGCCAGCATGTGGGCCTTCACGTGGGCGTTCTGGCCTTGCTCGAGAAAGCGTGGCAGACCGAGCTTCTGCTTGTCGTCGAAGTAGGTTTCCTTGACCTCGTCCCAGGCCCATTGCTTGATCAGGTCGGGTCGGGTGACCTGCCAGCCCCACAGGTTTTCGAGGAACTCCTGGCCCATCGTGCGGGCGCCGGCGTAGCCGTGCTTCATCAGCGGCTTGAGCCAGGCCGGGTTGAGGTAGCGGCCGCGGAGTTCGGACAGCAGCGCGGTGGCCAGCGGTTCGACTTCCGGGTGTGCCGCATCGGCGTGCTGCAGGATCAGTGCTTCCGGCGGCCGGCCGGTGAGGGTTTCGATGCCCACCGACATGCCGCCGAGATAGTCGAAGGCGTCGTTGTTGTCGAGCAGGCCATAGAGGTTGCTGGCCCGCCCGTGATAGCTGCGGGTGACGCCGGCCAGGGCTGTCTCGAAGGCTTGATGGGCCGCGTCGCCGCTGGCGTCGAGGCCGTAGGCATGGCCCATGCGCTTGAGGTAGATGCGGCCGAGTTCGTCGCGCTCCTTCCACGCGCCGGATCTTTCGGCAAGGCGATTGACGCCGGCGCTGTAGGCGCCCGGCGGGTCACCGAAGATGCGCGTTGCCGCCGCGCGTCCAGCTTCGGGCAGGCTGAGGCCGGCCTTGGCAAGGATGTCGATGCGCTTCAGCCAGGCTGCGGCAACGAGGTTGTCGGCGAGGGGCTGACGGCCGTGCTCAATGCCCTTGCCGGCCGGGGCGAGGGCGGCGGCGAGCGCGTCTTTGAGTTCCGGGCGGATGTCGAGCAGCAGGTCGGCGGAGGCGGCGAGGGCCAGCAGGCCGGCGCGGTCCACCTGCCGGAGCAGGTTGGGGTAAAGGTCGCGGAACAGGCCCGAGGTGGTGACGATCACGTCACGCCGGGGCTTGCCGTCCAGCAGGCGCACGTCGGTGACGATGCCGCGGGCGTTCCACACCGGTTCGGTGCCCAGCAGCGAGAGGCAGAAGGCGACCATCGCGCCTTCGTCGCGCACCGCGTCGGAGGCCCACAGGATCACCGCGTCGCTGTCGACGCCGGCGTCTTTCTTGCGCGGGCGGGCCGTGGCCTTGTCGGCCAGTGTCGCCCCGAGGGCATAGCCGAGGCGGGTGGGCAGCAGGTCGCCATCCACCGCATGAAAGTTGCGCCCGGTGGGCAGGGCTTCGGGCGAACGCAGCGGGTCGTTGCCTTTGCCCGGTGCCACGAAGCGCCCGGCAAGGCCGGCCAGCAGGCCTTCCATTTCGAGGCGTGGCGAGATCGCCAGCTTTTCGGCGATGGTCGCATCGAAGCCGCCAGCCACCTGGCTCATGGAGTCGGCCATCAGCTTGAGGGATTCGGCACTCCAGTCCTGCCCGAAGATATGCAGACCATGGGGCATGAATTTTTCCTGGAGCTTGGTGAGGTAGTGGCCGATCTCGTGGGCGAGGAGGTCGTCGTCGGCGTCTTCGAAGCCGATGCCGCGCACCTCAAGTACGTCGGCCATCGAGGCTTCCAGCTCGGCCTTCAGGTTGAGCGCGATGACCTGCGTGCGCATGGTCTTGGCGGCTTGGGCCTTGAGGCTTTCGCTGTTGGCCGCTTCGAAGCTTTCCACCACTTGACGCAATTCCAGCAGCTTGTCGTAGAGGGGCGTGGCCGACAGCGGCGGGGTGAGGTGATCGACGATCACGGCGAGCCCCCGGCGCTTGGCCTGAATGCCTTCGCCCACGCCGTCCACGATGTAGGGGTAGACGCCGGGCAGGTCGGCGGCAATCAGGCTGGGGTAGTCGTCGGCAGTGAGGCCGACGGCTTTGCCGGGCAGGAATTCGTAGGTGGAATGGCGGCCCAGATGGACCACGGCATCGGCACGGAAGCGGTCGCGGATCCAGTGATAGAAGGCCAGGTATTGATGCGGGGGCGCTACGCTGGTGTTGGCGTGCAGCAGTTCTTCATCCACCTCCCAGCCCCGTGGCGGCTGGGGGCCGACGAAGATCTTGCCAAAGACGAGGCCCGGCACCAGCAGCTTGCCGTCGGCCACCATGACCTTGCCCGGGGTGTGTCCCCAGCCCCGCAGGCCCTCGACGCCGTGGCCGGCGAGGCGCCAGGCCAGGGACGACAGGCTGCTGCAGCGACGCCGGGGCTGATCCGCCAGACAGTCCTGGTAGCCGGCCTCCAGTTCCTTCAAACCCGTGATGGTCTCCTGGCGCTTCGGATGGTCGGCACCTTCGGCCAGGTGGTGGAGTTCCTTCATGACCGATTCAACCCGCTTGCGGCCGACGCTGCGTTCCCCGATCTGCTCGGCTTCCAGCACTTCGGCGTGCAGCCGGCCCAGGGGGCCGGACACCATCTCGCCCTGCACCCGCTCGGGCAGGGCGGCAAACCAGCGGCGGTAGTCGGCGGCGCTGACGCTGTTCACTTCCCGCGCCAGCTCATGCAGGGCGGTCTTGTCTTCCGGCAGGTTCACGCCTCGGGCCATGATCCGGTCGAGCAGGGCTTCCGGCGAGGCCGGCAGTTCGCCGGTGTCGTAGCCTTCCGCCTTGAGGCGCTGCAGCACGCCGAACAGGGACGCGGGTACGTCCAGGTTGTCGGCGCCGATGTTCTGCCGGCCCGGCGGGTGGTTGTAGTAGATGATCGCCAGCCGCTTGTCGGCATTGGCTTTGGCCCGCAAGGCCTGCCAGCGGGCGGCGCGGGCCACGAGGCGCTGGATTTCGACCCCGATGGCTTCGGTGCGGCGCAGCTCGATGCCGGTGAGCGGGTCGATGCGACTGGCGCCGACGGCCGACACGACGATGGGTTGGCCGATGCCCTGGAGTTCCGGCAGGGCGACCCGGTACTGCACCGAATCCACCGGGAGCCCTTCCGGCGACAGGCGCCATTGGGTCGCGCTGCGGTCGGTCAGGCGGATGGCCTTGAGGATGGGGATGTCCAGCTTCTTGAAAGCCTCGGTGACGGCCTCCCGGTTTTCGGCAGCGCCGACGACGAAATCCTGCATCACCACCAGCGCCGCCGGCTTGGCCGGGGCAAGCAGTTCGGGCAGACGCTCGATGGCTTCCCGCGAGACGCTGCCCCAGCGGGTCAGCACCTCGGCGCAGGGCAGACCCTGGCGGCGGGATTCGCTACAGATTGCGGCGGCGGTGGCGGATTCCGTGTTGGACAGGTCGAGCACAGCCAGGGCCGGGCCAGCGGGCAGCAGACGGGCATGCCAGGCGGCCTCATCGAGACGTTCGGTGCCATCGACCCGCAGACGCAGGACGCTCTCCCGTTGCGCCGGGGGTAGCGGCTTGCCGTCGAGCAGGTGGCCGAACAGGCGCGTCACGTTGTCGGTGCCGTCAGCCTGCCACACCCGGCGCGCGGCGAGCCACGCGGATGCGGCCGGGTGCCGCGCGGCGGCTTCAAGGGCCTCGGCCGGGGGCTGTTCGGCCGTCAGTTGGCGCAGGGTTTCGGCGGGAAAGCCCTCGAGCCGGCCCAGCCGGCTGCGGCTTTGCAGGTTGAGGCGCTGTTCGCCGTTCAGGGCCAGTACCGTGGCAGCACGACTGGCGGGAAGGGCGCTGATCAGCCGGCGTGCCGGGTCGCCGAAGGCCGAGGCGATGAATACCGAGTCTGCATCCAGCCATTGGCGCAGTTGTACATCGCTGGCCGCCATGATCTGGTTGGGCGTACGCAGGACGATGCGGTCGCGGGGGTGGCTGGCCAGATGCTGGCGTGCCGCTTCGACGGCAGCAGGCGCGGCTCGGTCGGTAATGACACCGAAGAGTGTCGCCGCGTGGGCCGGCAGGCTGCCCAGCAGTGCGACCGCTGTCAGCAGCCCTGCGCAAAGGGCTGCGTTGCGACTCCTTGATTCCTGTCCTGCCATTCTGCCTCCACATGCGGGAACATCGGCCGTGGTGCCCGGGCAGGGGGAGAGGACAGAACGAAAGGGCATGCCGGACTCAGGAGACCGAGCAAGACGGCGGACAGAAGTCGGACGTTTTCGCTCGCCAGGCCCACACCCCGGGGCACAGCCAAACTCATGTCCTCGGGCCGGTCTTCTGGCTCGCCGTCGTTCTTCCCTATCCGCCTTCCCGGGCAAAAATGGCCCAGTGGCATGCATGGATGGAGTCGTCAGGCTTACAGCAGCGGGGGCTGCGCCGGAATGGTCGGAGAGAAACAACTCGCCGAGGTCACCGGACTTCCCGTTTAGCGCGTCCGCGAAAGCGGATCGGGCACCCGGAGGATCAAGGGCGCGAGGTTACGGGGAAACGGGTAATGACGGCAAGTCGTCGTGAGATTGAGGCGCCCGATGGCCTCGCAAAAGTTGCCCCACGGAGGCGATCCAGAAAGTGAGCAGTCAGGCGGTGACACAAAACAAAAATGGGCTGGATCGCGTGATCCAGCCCATTGAATTTTGGTGGGTTGTGAGTGGCTCGAACACTCGACCTACGGATTAAGAGTCCGCTGCTCTACCAACTGAGCTAACAACCCATTCCTGCTGGAGTTGCCGAAAACTAGATTCCTGGCTGGGCAAGCCCGGGAGTCATTTTTCCGTACAAATTCCGTATGAACTTAAAAGGCCACCTGAAAAATGTCCTAAGCCCTTGAATTTCTGGCGCGCCCGACACGATTCGAACGTGTGACCTGCCTTCGGAGGGCTCGGAAATAGCTGTGTATGTGCAGCGATTTCTGTCAGTGGTAAACGGTCTTGCTAGGGATATTTTTAATTAAAACAGAGGCTTACGAAAAAGCATGTCGATGAAAGTGTGACAGCTTCAGCCTGATTTAGCACGTGTAAAAACGAAACATGTCACACCGCATCCTCAAAAAACACCCTCGCAAGCATGCCCTTTGCTCTTCGCTGGGCAATGGGAAGTATGTGAGGGAAGGCGTCCGATAGGAAAACAGGGAATGATTTCTCAATGAAGCGCATCCGATTTTGGGCCTTTGCGCTTCCGAGATCGTTCCATAAAAACAGCCCCAATACCAAGCTCGAATCGCCGATTGCTCCGTCCGTTCTTCATGCTTCGGTGTGCGTGCGGGTTCCAGCCGAGGAAAACCGTGATCTATCAACAATTAGGTCCGGGCACCGAAGACCTGTCAGCGCTGGTAGTTGTTCGTTAGACCGATAATCTGCCGTTCATCGCTCTCGAACGATCCGCAAAGGCCGAGTGCCAGTCCGTAAGCGCCCGGCGATCCCCTCGTGACCGAGCTTCAGACTGAATCCGATGTTCACCGATGTGACAGCAATTCCCCAATCCGACCCTGAGGCCGGGTCGGCAGCCGATTGAGTAAATCCTTCAGGTACCGGACTTCGACAGCAGCCAGACCCGGACAGGAAGCAGATTGTGGACCAAGCCCCACTCCACAAGGGCCAATCCGTCCTGCCGGGTGGGCTGGCCCCGTCCAACGCCAAAGTGCAGGGCATCCAAATCCCTGCTCTGCAGCAAGGTCTGTGCTGCGTCCCACGTGCGCGCAAGCACATCACAGTCGCCCGGCATCCGGTCGTCGAAAAGTAGTCGCATGCCTGGTTTCGTTCTCATGGCAGACATTGTCTGGGCCGAGACGACAGGATGTGTCGCGTGGGCGAATGAGCGGTAGCCCGGGTTCGGCATCCAGCGATTTTTCAGCGTATCAGTCCCTGCTAGGTGAAAGATGCGTGGGGCTAGTCGCCCAGCCTGATCAGGATAATCGGTCCGCATGTATAGGTTTGCCGCCAGGGCATCCTCCTGCCTGCCGGGATCGACTCCGAGGCATTAAGTAATGAAGGCGCATCCCAGTATCTCGGCATTGAATGGCCTAACGAGGTTGCCGATAGTGGGCATCGAAATCTTCGGTGCGGATTCGATACACGCATGTCAGCACCGTTGCCGGATCTCTCAGGGGTAGGTTTTCTAAAGCCTCTGCTGCAAGTTCCGCAGGCGGCGTATGCAGGGTGCCACTATGCGGAGGTATGAGCTCTTACTGGGGCGATTGTTCGGAGCCGTCGAGCCCATGGCGCAGGGGTAACAGAGCGAGGTGCGGATAGCCTGGAAGTCGCATCCGACGAACTGTCCATTGGGAGGCTCCGACAACTTAGTGGCTGGCCAGTGGTTCACCAGCTCAATCTCCGACTTAGCCGGCAAAATTTGGCATGAATGCTGAGTTTGTCCACGACGCCCGCCACCGTGTCCCAGCGGAGCTATTAGCCATGCGGTGTAGCTGTATTCCACTTCAGCTTGAGCTTCCATGACGTCGAAGAACTGCTCACTTAAAGTAACGATTGAGGTTCAATCAACAATTTCTTCCGCTGCCAATGCCCCCGACCTTCCCGCTCCACAATTGGCAGATCACACAAGCCCCGAGTCTGCTCGGAAAGCGACGGTCAGCATGTTCCAAGGTGGCGCATAGGGTGGCTGAGGTAGGTTTCGAAACTTGTCTTCCTCATTCTTCATGGGGCTCACGACCAAGTTCTGAGCATACGAGTAATGTGCTAATTTGGTGAAAAAGTAAATATAGTCATGTGAGAAAGCTATTTGATCTGCATTTCAAGACGCGCGACCCTCGCGTGTTCTTGTTCGAATGCGTTGGTTGCATTTATGAGTGCAGCTACCAATGAGTTTAAGACAGACTCGACGTTAGATATTGGACTGATTTCTCCAAGAACCGCCTTCAAATACATTTTTTCGCGGGCCGATGAATGTTCCTCTCGTGACTCCACAATAGCTGTCAGTAGATCGAATGGCTTGTCCTTATTTACTTGAGCTGGTCTTTGTTTGCCTCCAGTCTCCCGTATGCGCAAATCTGCGATAGTCTTCTTGGACTCATTTATTTCGCGCGAAATGTCTGCAATTTTCCGCTGAATCGACAGTCTGTTTTCTCCAGAGCGTTCAAGGAGCCGATAATCCCTAGTGGATTTCTTCAAGAGCTCAAGCAACTCCTTCGGGAGTACCGATCGGTTCATAATAGTCGAGAGCCTTGTTCCTCTATGAACATCGACCTTTGCGAACTCATAAAGGTCGATGTTCACGCATTCCCCGGGGAACAGACTGTCTGCAAATCCTTTAAGTGTCTTCTCGCTATATTCAGAAGGAAAGTTATCTGGGTAGGTGGACGGTTTTGGTGTTACATCAGCGACGAGTCCTGTGCTTTCGAAGAATTTCAGTGAAAAATGCATCTTATCCATGACGGCTCATCCAATTAAATATTTAATAGCTTTTATTTATTCTTGAGAGTTTCTCAAGATTGCACTATAAAATGCTGGCAGCAATGCTTGCTAGAGGTTCTCTATCGGTCGAGCTTAATTCTCTTTCGTGCCTCGCGGCAGTTCCCAGATAAGATGCCTGTTAGCAGCTTTCCAGGCTTTCATCGAGTCAGCCCTCTCTACATCTGGTTGTTAGCGCCACTTCGCAGTCTTCGTGCTAAGGCAACAAAAATACTCTCGCTGTTTTTATTTCACCGTGCGCCCCTACCGCCACTTTGATCAGTGTTACGACACGCAATCGGCATCCTTGAGTGTGTATTAATAAGATTTATTGGCCGCCGTCGCGAAAGTTCCGTTCTGCCCCTGGCGCACCGCGCAGGAGACCAGAGTCTGGGCCAGGTGGCTCTTGCCGGTGCCGCAGGGCCCGACGGCCTCCTCGTGGATGTAGTGGCCGGTGGCCAGATCATGGGCCAGCGCCCGGTTGGTACTCGGGAGCCGCTCGAACTCGAAGCCCTCTAGGGGCTGGGTGGCCCGGAAGGCCGCCCGGTGCAGGCGGGTCGAGAACCTCTTCTGTTCGCGCCGGGCCGCCTCGTCCTGGATCAGGAGGGCGAGGAATTCGGTGTAGGCGAGCTTGGCGTCGATAGCCTGGCGGTTACCGTCTCGGCGTCACGCCCCTGTTCCTTGTCGCCGAGTTCTCCCGGAAAGCGGCCGTCCATCTGGCCGAATGCCCTCTCTCGGCAGACCAGACCCTCACCGACACCGGAGAGTCACGAACGCGGGTGAGTGCGACGGTTCAGGACACCGCCGAATTGCGCTGGTGGCTGCTCGGTTACGGCGATAAGGTCGAGGTCATCTCCCCCCCCGTTCCTGCGCGACGAGTTTCGTACCATCGCCAACAGACTGGGGCAGACCGACGGGGCAACCGAAGCCACGCCACCAGCCTGACTTCGGTATTCAGATCACAAAGCCCATGCCTTGGGCGGCGCCATCCTTGACCCGGCACTCCTCCTCCAGCGCGGCAATCAGCACGCCCGCCTCCGGCCGGTCGCCCAGCAGCACGTGCTGGCGTGCCACGGCGGCAAAGTCCCCGGGCGTGAGCTTATCCAGGCGTTTCAGCCGCTGCTGGACCTCGAGCGGAACCCTGCCCGCCTTCGCGTTGAGGCGGGCCCAGGTCTCCTCGAACAGGGTGATTCGCGGCTCTGGCTTCAGGAAGCCAAAGCGCAGCTTGAAGGCAAAACGACGTAAGGCTGCCGCATCGAGGCGCTCGAACAAGTTCGTCGTACACACGAAGATGCCGTCAAAGTCCTCCATGTGGGTCAGCATCTCATTCACCTGGCTGACCTCCCAGCTTTGACTGGCCCCACGACGGTCGGAAAGAAAGCTGTCCGCCTCGTCGAGCACCAGCACCGCTCCCTCGGCCCGGGCTTCCCGAAACATGGCCGCGATGTTCTGTTCGGCCTCGCCGACCCATTTCGAGAGCAGGTCGGATGCCCGCTTCACCAGCAGCGGACGGTCGATGGCGCTGGCGATGTGCTGGGCCAATGCCGTCTTGCCGGTGCCCGGGGGGCCGTAAAAGCAAAAGGTGCCGCGGGGCCTGGCCTGCAGGCCGGCAATCAACGGAGCCACCTCAATATTCGTGTTGAGACAGTCGAGGCGGTAGCCGGTGGTGTGCCGCAGCTTTCTGGGCACCTCTTGTCGCAGGAGATGGGCCGAGGAGCGCAGGGTGCGCTCGGCGACAGCCTCAACTTCGCCACCGGAACGGGGGTTCACGAGGCGGGCAACCCGGGCGGCCTTTTCCAGCTGGGCAGGGGTGACCTCACTCCAGTCGGCGAGCTGATCGATCCACTCCGGACTGCTGCGGGTGCCGTCGAAATACTTCCTGGCCACCCGCTCACGCACGGCTTTCGGGGGCTTGGGCACTTCCACGGCGAAGTCGAAACGGCGCAGGTAGGCAGGGTCGATATGATGCACCCGGTTGGAAATCCAGATTGCCGGAACGGGATTCGTTTCGAGCGCCCTATTGACCCAAGCCTTGCCTGTCCCCTTGCTCGGGCTCTCGTCGAGGCCAAACAACTCCATCAGCCCACCACCGCTCGACGGAAACACGTCCTCGATCTCGTCAAACAGCACCACGTTGCCCTTGCTTTGGGCCAGCACCCGCTGGCACAGCCTGTAGGAGGCGAAGCGCCCCCGTCCGCTCAGGGCCTCGCCTTCGTCGTTGGCATTGCTGACTTCAAATACCTCAAGCCCGGCGGCTTCGGCGATCAGCCGCGCAAACTCGGACTTGCCTACCCCGGGCTCACCGTACAAAAGGATGTTCAGACCCTTCACCTGCTTCGCGGCGGCCTGCTTCAGCAAGGGCTGGAGAAGATTGAAATCGCTCCTCAGATGGCTGAAGTCCTCGGCCTGAAGCTTCGCAGGAGATGCCGTACGGAAAAAACGTTCAAGGAGCGCCTCTGGCTTGGCATAAGGCGCCAGTAGCGCATCCTCAAGTCCATCAGGCAACTTGAAACGGTCCTCGAAGTCGGAAAAACCACTCTCGAGCTTGAGCAGCCCGCTCTCCGTCAGTGCTCCGCCCGAAACGAACGCCTTGGTCACAGACCGAAGCGGCTGGCCACACAGGATGGCGACGAGCTTCAAGATCCCTTGCCGGGTTCCATTAAGGCGCAGTGTCGCTACGGCATCATGCAGCGGGCGGTAGGCATTGATCAGAACGACCAATTCGAGTATCCGGCAATCAACCGCCGACAGCCTGAGGCGTTCGCCGAGCCAAGTGACGTTTCTGCCAAGTGGAGTGCCCTCCAACCCGGGAGCTTGCTCATTCAGGGTGGTGAGCTGGCTGCGCAAAATGCGTTTCAGATGGGCTGCACTGCGTGAAGGGCAAGCATCCAGTTCTGCCCCGGGGATACCCAGCAATGGGAGGCAATCGCTATCTTCAACAATGCTCTCGAGCCGCTCGGGCTCCCAGCGGACGCTCACCATTAGACGAAGGAAAAACAGCCTGCTGAGCTTGCGAAAGGCACTGGACTCGTCTGTCTGGGTGGTCGGATGCAGGTTCAAGCGGCGACGACGGCGCATGGTGGTCCCCTTCAGTGATGCGATGGAATAGGGTCAGTGTGCGCGGGGTATGCGACACAATGCGTCGCATCAATTCGTAGAATTGGATCCGGATCGACGACCCTCCGGCAAGTAGTTCATCACGAGCCTCTCAAGAAAACCGCGCGGCTGACGTAGGCCATATAAATAACCGGTAAAAATAAATGTGTCTGCTGTCGAAATCAAAAATCCTCGCGTATCGCCAATGCCCGAGACGCCTCTGGCTCGAGATTCATCGCCCCGAATTGCGAGAGGATGCCGCTGGAACGCTGGCCAGCTTTCAGGCAGGACACAGCGTCGGCGAAGTGGCGCGGCAGATTTACGATCCGGACGGCAAAGGCAATCTCATCGATGTCGGGAGTGAAGGCTACGACGGTGCCTTCGCACGGACGCAAGCACTTCTGGGCAAGAACACTCCAATCTTCGAGGCTGGGTTCTCTGCCAATGGCGCTTTGGCCTTCGCCGACGTGATGCTCCCGCTTCGCAAGGGGCGATCACGAGTCTGGCGGATGGTGGAGGTGAAGTCATCGACAAGCGTCAAGGAGTACCACCGGGACGATGTAGCCGTTCAGGCCTGGATCGCCACATCGGCAGGCGTTCCCCTGGTGTCGATTGCCGTGGCGCACATCGATAACAGCTGGACCTATCCGGGTGGTGGTGACTACACCGGGCTCCTGGTCGAGGAAGATCTGAGCGCCGAGGCCCTTGGCCGGGCAGCCGAGGCACAGTCCTGGGTTACCGACGCACAGACGATCGCCCGCAAGCGTAAGGAGCCCGGAATTCCGACCGGTAGCCAGTGTGGCATCCCCTACGAGTGTGGTTTTCAGGCTCATTGCCGGAAACACGAACCGCAAGCGACGTACCCGGTGAGCTGGCTTCCCCGGATCCAGTCCCGGACATTGAAAGCACACATCGAGGAGCAGCGTGTCGTAGACATGCGGGAAGTACCCGACGCGCTCCTCAGCGCACAACAACTGCGGGTCAAGCAACACAGCCTCTCCGGCACGACTTATTTCGATTTACACGGAGCAGCGGCAGACCTCGGTCCCCATAAGCTGCCCGGGTATTTCCTGGACTTCGAGACCATCATGTTTCCCGTTCCGATCTGGAAGGGAACTCGGCCCTATCAGCAGATTCCCTTCCAGTTCAGCCTGCACCGCCTGTCCCGGACCGGAAAGCTGGAGCACCAATCCTTTCTCGATCTATCAGGCAAGGATCCATCCAAAGCCTTTACCCAGGCGCTAGTCGCCGCCTGCGGTGAGCGCGGGCCGGTGTTCGTTTACAACGCCGGATTCGAGACCGCCCGCATCCGGGAACTGGCCGAGCGCTTTCCGCGGGAAAAGCGGGCATTGCTGGCGATTAACGAACGGGTCGTCGACCTGCTGCCGATTGCCCGGGAACGCTATTACCACCCAAGCCAAGAGGGTAGCTGGAGCATCAAGAGCGTTTTGCCGGCGATTGCACCCGAGCTGCGCTACGACGCGCTCGACGGCGTGCAGGGGGGAGGCATGGCGATGGAGGCCTACCTGGAAGCCATCAATACGGGCACGAGCTCGACCCGCAAGGAGCAGCTCCGGACGCAGTTGCTTGACTACTGCGGCCTGGACACCCTTGCACTGGTTCGACTGTGGCAATTCTTTTCGCAGTGCACGTAACCGCGCAGGGTATAAATGACGCAAGTAAAAAGACAATGCGGTTGAAAACACTCGGAACTGACAGCCGTCACTGGCCAATAGCGGATCCCGATTAATTTACTACCTTGGCGGCTGGAGAGTTGCCGAATGATACTGATTCTCTTGTTCTCTTGAAGGCGACTTATATGACCTCAGCCCCGATATTGGACTACATACTTACCGAGTTTGATGCAAGTGCTTCTAATGAGCTGAACCTAGACCCCCTAGGGCTGCAGGTAATTTGGTCAGCCTACGGCCAGATCATTTTCCGCAACCGCATCAGTTCCATTTCCAATGACGTCCGTAACTACACGCTTAACCTCTTCAACCACGCGGTGACCAAGGCGCTGGTCGAGGACGACCATGTGTTGCTGGGCAAAGGGTTAATCAACGACAAGGCCTATGCGAGCCGGGGCAAGGACTCCACCGCCTTCAAGCAGGCCTGCTTGATTTACCTAGAGAATGTGTTCGCCTACGCCATGGTCGAATTTCAGGCACAGAAAGGCGTAGAAACCGCCGGCGTACTCGGTATTTCCAAGGCGCGCCGTCGGTGGGACGAGTCAGCGTGTAACCCTCTGCTGCTGTTCAGCCAAGAGGCCCGGGCCCACATGCTGGTGCGGCAGAACTCGCTCGGCGTCAGTGGCCGTTACAAGACGCCGCTAGGGCCTGTTCTCAATTACGCCAACCAGACGAAAGCACAAGCGAGATGAACGAAGGACAGGAATGACTGTGCGAGTTTGTCGTAGCGCGTAGCGATACGTCTGAATTGCTTGATCCGACAGAAGAAGCGCTCGATCAGATTGCGGTCCTTGTAGATATGGCGATCGAAGGTACGCGGGTTGAGTCGGTTGGCGCGAGGTGGAATGACCGCCTGGCTGCCTTGCGCCGTGATGGTTTCGATAAAGGCATCCGAGTCGTAGCCCTTGTCGGCCACAATGAACTCGGCGGGCTGATCTTTGATGAGTGCGCCCGCTTGTCCGATATCGGAGATCTGACCTGCCGTGAGAATGACTCGCACTGGATTGCCCAGGGAATCCACCGCCACATGCAACTTGGTGGTCAATCCACCCCGCGAGCGGCCGATTTGCGGGTCGCCCGCTTTTTTTGGGCGCCGGCAGCGTGTTGGTGGGCGCGCACGATCGTCGAGTCGAGGAACAGATATTCCATGTCGGCCTCGCTACGCAGCGCTGTGGCAACCCGCTCCCACACCCCTTTCTCGCGCCAGCGCGAGAAGCGAACGAAGGTCCGGTGCCAATGCCCCAGTTCCTCCGGGAGATCGCGCCACGGACTGCCCGTGCGCATGATCCACAGCACCGCTTCGACGAAGCGCCGATTGTCCTTGGCCGTAACACCACGGTCGGTCGCCTTGCCGGGCAAGAGTTGTTCAATGCGCGCCCACTGGTCGTCGCGCAGCATCTTCCGATCCATCCTGAGCTCAGCCGAAAAATCAGGATATAAGCAGATTCAGACCGCTGTGAACAGCCCCCTTGCTATGTCATTGACCGTAAACAACTTTTTTGACACGGCTTCCATTTGGCATGCCGATGATTCAGCAATTGAGAACAGGCCCTAGTGCAGATGGAGTTTTTTGATAGCAACTATGACTATGCGCTGCCAAAATCGCGGCCACTGTGGCACAAGGTTCAGAAACAGCTATTGGCGGATTCAGGTCCACTGGTCGGACTGAAAAAATTGCTGCTTGCGTATTTGACCACGGTGCTAGCCGATGGCCGCCGCGTTCCAGAGCACCAATTCAGCTGTGTCCCCAAGAAGCTGAGGCAGGAGTTTGTAAATGCATTCAGTTCCCCTACGGGTGTGGGTACATATGCACGCGACTTCTGGCTTGAGGTCACCGAGCTGAACAAAGGCGCGCCAGGCGCGTTGTATGAGGTGCTTAACCAGGAATGGATGCGCGATGATTGCCGTCGGCCCACTGCAGAGGTATTTGCACTAGCAGCACAATGCCCGAACCTTGCGCAGGCAGACAAGGACAAGCTCGAGAACGTGCGTGTCCTCGAGCCCTTACTCGGCGAGTTGGATCTGCTGTTGGATGTGCTGCTCTCTGCAAAGTCACATTCTCTGGACGACGTTACTGCAATTTGGAAGGCGCTGGGCCGTGACGAGCACACGCTGACCAATCAGGCGACACATATCGAGACCAATGCATCAATGCGTGCGGAAATTTCGGGTACCGCCAGGGAGCGGCTGGACGAACTGCTCAAGCTGGCTCAAGGAGCAGACGTGCGCCAGCAAGTGAAGCGGCTGATTAATTACCACAACAAGGTGATGGAAGCACGTGGCCAGTCGCCCTGGCTGAGGCTGTTGGGGGGCAGACAACTCAAGATCGACGTACGCACTCGTCCGCTGCCCAAGATGATGGAACGGCCCTTGGGCACTTGGGTAAATCAGTACTATATTCCTCAGTTTCGCCACCTCTTGTCCGGGTTGCGGGGGGCTGTATGAAGCTCCTAGACGAGTTTCGCCAGCAAGTGCGGGGGTTGGGCGAGCTGAGGCGGGCTTGGTTCACCACCTTCAACCTGGGCATACCCTTCTTTGAGACCCACGTGCTGCCCATCCTGCTTGACGCTGACCCACCAGCCAACCGCATGGACTATGAGAGCATGCAGCAGCAGCTGGCCGAGAGTGGTGTCGACGTGCGCGTGTTTTGTGACCTGCGAATGCTGGAAGCTGACCAGCTCAAGCGGACGGCGGTTGCGGTGCATGGCGTGCTGCCGGGGCGGCTGGGTGTGAGAGAGAAATGGTTTGGAAAGGAATCACTGTTCCACCCTAAGGTGATCTTTTTGGAAGACAAGAACGGCCGCATGGTGCTGGGTGCTGGCAGTGCAAACCTAAGCATTAGCGGATGGGGGCGAAACCAGGAGGTGTTTGTATTCCGATCGATCAGTAACAATAGGCAGTACCAGCAGGTCAAGCGCTTTTTCGACCCACTCTTGACGGCGGCAGGCGTGGACGAGGCAAAGGCTTTGGGCGTGCGTCGACGCTTCGAGGGCTGCGATGAAGATTGGTGTTTCGCGCACAGCTTCGAGCGCCAAAGCTTTTTGCAGCAATTGCTGGCAGACACGCAGGCGGATCGTCTGACGGTGTGGTCACCTTATTTCTCGCGTGATCTAGCGAGCCTGCTAGGGCGGGTGCAGGAGTTGGCTGGTCAGGCTCTGAAATTTTCCATAGTGCCAGATCGTGTTGGAAACCGTTACGTGCGCACGGCGTGGACGGATGCGATCGCGGAGTTGCTCTGCTCGAAGGTTCTCACATTCCATGATCGACCCTCGCCGCGTGCGGATGAAATCGAGATGACCCACGCCAAGCTTTGGCTGGCTTCTGGCCGCCAGGCGCGCCTCGCTGTGGGCTCATGGAACTGCACGGAGCCCGGAGCAGCCAGCTTCGAGCTGCGTAACGTCGAAGCCGGGATCTTGCTGAACGTGGCACTGAAGACTCAGATCGCAGGTCAGCCGCTGAAGATCGGCGAGAAGGAATTCGGGACCGAAGAAATGCTGGAGGACGATGAGTTGGATCCACCGCTATATCCCTTGCCCTTCGAGCTGCAAGTTTGCTTCGACTGGAAGCAGGGTCGCTATGAGGTGCAGGGGCGGTTGTTTGAGGCGATTCAGGGTGCGAGTTACCGCCTGCGCCTGCCGGGGGTGAAGAAGCAGGTTCCACTGTGCTGGAAGGGGCGGCAGAGTGAAGGATTCTGGCCGCTGGAGTCTATCCGACTACCGTTGGCCGACAACGAAGCACTGCTGGCGGATCACAGCTACGAAGTCTGGCGCGACGGCAACCTTGAGTACCGTGGTCTAGTGCTGGAAGCCGAGCCGGACTATCGGCGGGCTCAGGGCTACGATTCATTGAAGGACTTGTTGAACGATCTGGTCAAAGAGGCTAAACCCGGGGCCAGCGGTACCCACCGCCTGCGCAAGGTGCTACGGCATGACGACGTGCCCGACGACGAACCAGTGGCGCTACCTGTTGGTGCAAGCGGCGGACTGAGCTACTTCCGCCTGTTTCACGCCTTCGAGCAGTTCCGCAAGCGGCTGCGCGAGATCGGCTCAATGGACGAGCTGGAGAGGTTGTTGTTCGTGTGTCCCGGAAGCATGCAGGAGCTGGTGAGCAAGGTGAACGAGCAGGTCGCCGATTCCCGAGATAACACCGTATTCAAGTGGTTTATGCTGCGGGAGGTGGATTCGCTGCACGTAGTGGCGCTGGAGGCCTATGCCAAGCACCGGGCGAAGTACGCGCGGACGTCAACGCCTAAGAACGTTAAGTGGGCGAGCCTGAAGCTGAAGCCGAAGCAGGCCGTGTACTTGCCACCAGAGATCCATGGCAACGCGCAATACATGAAGCGGCTCCGGGAGGCATGCGGTTATGGGTGCTGAACGCTGGGGTACGCTGACGCCGAAGCAGGTGTCAGACTGTATTACCTTTGATCGCGACCGTGCGGATTGGACGTACCTGGCGGGCGACACTTCAATGCCCGCGCGTCAAGCCGAAGGCGTGGCGGGGTTGTGGAACAAGCTAAACCAGTACCGTGCGGCGCTGCTCGCCGACGAGGTTGGCACGGGAAAAACGCTCCAGGCCTTGGGCGTTATGGCACAGCTGTGGAGGATAAAGCCCGACGCGCGGGTGCTGATCATGGCGCCCAACCGGGACATCTGCCGGCATTGGCAACGGGAGTACGCCAAGTTCATCCGTACGCATTACCGCGAGTCCGACGGCTTGGTGCGTCGTTCGTGTGATGGCGAACCAATGCACGAGGCTAGGCTGGTATGGTCCTTGAACGCGCTGGCCGAAGCCGTAGAGGAGTCCATCACCCAGCCCCACCAACTCTTCATCACCACGATCTACTCGCTGAGCGGTCTGGTTCGCGGCGAGCATGGTGCGGACTTTGACAAGCTGAAGGGCGCAGCCCAGGAAGCGAAGGATATCCACGGCAGGCTTAAGAAGGCATCGCCCGATGGGCAGGGTTTTGACCTGCTTATCGTGGATGAGGCCCACTACTTCCGCAACAATGATGGAAAGTCCCAGCGGGCCAAGGCAGCACGTGAGTTCTTCGGCACCGCTGATGATCGGTTGGGAGCGCGCGCACTGTTAATGACAGCTACACCCAGCCATAAGTCGATGGACGACATTACGGCGATTCTGGGCTACGTGGCTGACGTTGGTCACACCAAGCCCGAGGAACTCTTGAAGAAATACGCATTGCGCCGACTGCGTCGTATGAAAGGGCTGAACGGTACTTACGACAAATACAGTTACCGCAACGAACTGGAGGTGAGAGCTAAGTTTGACGATCCTGCAGCGGAACTGTTTTTCGCGCTCTACCAAAAGCTTTTGGTAGAGCAGCAGGTCAAAGACGGCCGGCGCTTTCTCTACGGCTATCTCGAGGGCTTTGAGTCCTTCAAGGTGCAGGCTTGTGAAGAAGATCAAGACTCGGAGGAAGACGTGGCAAAGCGGGACTTTCAGGGCGCTCCCGACACGGAGATCCTGAGGCGGCTGGCACGCATGCACGAAAGCTTGGGCAACTTACCGGCGCACCCCAAGTACGACGCATTGGTCAGCAGCTGCGTGCCCAAAGATGTTTTCAATGGAGCAATTGATGTCCACGAACATAAGCACTTGGTGTTCGTGCGGAGGATTCCTTCGGTACGTGAGATTGCCAATCGCATCAACACGGCCTACGACAAGCAGATGGGCAGGAGGATCGTTGAAGCACTTGCACCTGAGGACCACGAGAGGACTCTAAAGAAGTGGGAAACCCGCCATTGGTCGCGTGTGGAGTTCAATCGTCTCTTTGAGAGTGAAGAGGAAGTTGGCGATGCCATCCTGTTAGACGGTAACGATCCGGCGCCCGACGAGCATTCCGACGCGGACGACGCTGTTTATTCGAAGGTTGCCAATCTCTTCGTCGTAAAAAAGACTGGGGCTCATCGCAGCACCGACTGCTCAAACTTTAGCCTGCGCCTCCGTAAGCCGGAGAGCTTGTTTTCGCTGTTGCTCGAACCGGCTAGCGACTACCAGAAGGGGACTTACCTCTACTATTACCGCAAACGCTCAAGTGACAGGCTGCGAGACGAGTATGCCTCGGCGGCGCTCGAAGCTCGCGGCGATGTTGAGAAGCGGGGCGGTGGCGTAGTCGCAGACTCGAGCGTGGAATTTGAGAATCCGATGCCCACTCTGTGGGGGCTGATGTATTGCAAGCTGGAGCCCGCTTCTCGCCAGAAGATTGAGCTGTTGGCGCGGAACCCAGCCCTGATTGAGAGCTTCGGCCACTATCTGAAGAATGGTTATCTCTTTGCCAGCCCGGTGATCGTCGAACTGTATTGCTGGTATGCGGAATTCCGCAGATGCGGAAAGACGGGCGACGTACAGCAGCGCTACCTAGCCTTTCTGAGCTTCATCGAGGTCAAGTTGAGCGACTCCTTGGCGCTGGCCTATTTTTGTGCGGCCCTAGAAACCTTCGAGGCACTATGCGAGAACTGGGAGGATCACTGGAAGAGCCACTGGCACGTGCTGACAGGGCTGAACAGTCCTGCATTCTATGCCAGTGGTGCAGTCAAGGATCGCCAGCGGCTAATCCTAGGCTTCAATACCCCGTTTTATCCGAATGTGCTGGCCACCACCTCGGTGCTGCAGGAAGGCGTGAACCTGCATATGCAGTGCCGCAAAGTGCATCATTACGGCATCGCATGGACGCCGGGTGATAATGAGCAGCGCGTTGGACGGGTGGACCGGCTCTTCGGAAAGGTGAATGCGCAACTGGAGCGTGGTGGGAGAGCTGAGTTAGCAATCCACTACCCCTACCTCGCTCAATCATTCGACGAGGAGCAGTTGGCGTCGTTCATTCGCGAGAAATACATAGTTGAGGAACGTATGGACGCGTGCCGCCAGTCACTGACCAGCGCCGAGATCGATCTTTGTAACTCAACCGATCACTGGACTAGTTACCTGCGCAAGCCTACCGACGATAAATTGGCTTTGGCTATCAGTGATCCATTTCCTTACGATCCGAAAGAAACGTAGATTGATAGAGACTGAGGTGCCAAGCTGTGTAATCATTAGCCCTTGCAAAGATCAAAAATTCATGGCAGGATAAAAAGTGAGAAGGTTCCAAAGGTTTCTTGGCACCTTCTCACTAGTTGCTTAAAATCCTTTTTACAGGGAGAAGCAACGAATCGCACTTAATGTGCCCCTCAAAAGTTTTCCTGAAACGCAGCGCTCGTGGGTTCTGCGACCATAAAGCCGCATGGCGGTTCTCAAAAAAAGCATCACCCTCTAGGGACAGGCTCGTCCTCTTTCACCGAGGCTGCACGCGATGCAGTACTGACGTTGTTAGAGGCTTGGGCGTTCGCCTCTTGACCATTTTGCTCTGAGCGGCAGTGGTCATTCCTCGGCCTCGCTAAGCAAGTCGCTACTCGAAATTTCATATTCCATTGCATTCGGCAAAGGGATTACACCGTCGAACATATTGCGGGCGTCGTTCGCCAAGCCTGCTCAAAAAGCCGACTGAATTTTTGGATGGTCGGTTTTTTTACGTTCGTTGAGGTCCGCTGGCCGCACAGCTGACTTTTCAAAGAGTTTGTCATAATTTCGTTATCTTGGACGAGGCGTTATTACGTCCACCTCCCGGCGGCGGGGCCCTTTATATTTTTCAACTGGAGATTCGTATGAGCATTTTGAAACGCGCTGCTGCCTTCCATGTTGAAGGCGCCACAATTTCACTTCATCAATTGGAATCTCAACTTGAGGCTGAGCGCGCATGTACCTTGCTCCAGTTGCTGCATGTGCTTAATGCACCGGCGGATATCCCGTGCATTAAGGCTGTGGTTGAGTCCGTCTGTGAAGTCGTTGCGAGCTATGGCTTCACGCTTGCGAAGCCGTCACCCACGTTTCACCTAGTCCAGCGCAGTCTTGAAGCGCTGAAAGATGACATTCGAACTAAATTCCCCGGCGTGTCTTACGGACGTGACTTGGAGCAACCTCTTCTGCGGCGCCTGGCTGCGCATGCACCCTATGCACTTTGCCTGACGCTAGCGGCACTGAAAGACAAGGACATCGTCAATGCTCGTGCTGCCGCAGGTGTTGAAATTGCATCATGCCTGGCAACGGCTCAACGTTTCAGGGCGGGCTTTGCTAAGGACATCCGTCGCACACTGACCCCGGAACTCTTCGGCCTCGCACCGAAAGTGGGGGCGGATACCAATTGGAGCGCGACCTACGTGAAAACGCGCGCCAAGGCTGCCCGATTATTTGAGGCAGATGAATCACCTGATCCCCTGGGCGGTAATCCCGTTCGGCTGTTTGACATTGCTGCCGGCTACGAGTTGGCGCGTAAAGCCCGTTACTCCCCGCCTCGGCAGCGCCAAGCCATTCTTGACCGTCGCCATCAGACTATTGGGCAGCTGAAGGCATCGGCAGCGATATTGATGGAGCAGGGTGAGCAGCACGATCATACGGCGCTTCTTACGATGGTTGCATTCTGTACGGGCTTGAGCCTGCGTTTAACTCAAAGCCTACCAATCACCAGTTGTCGGGGAGACGACAGCTGGCTGATGAGGCTGGACATCGATGCGGGAGTCATCATTACCAATTTGGATCCCCTGTTTCCGCAGGCTGCAATCCCGGCGGCGGGGGCAACTTGCTTTCGGGCTGCGAACCGGATGGCGGTCAAACCATTGCCGACTTTCCTGTCGTCGTGCCTTAAGGCGCTGCATGCCATGCATCCCGAAGCCAAAGTGCTCGCTGAATTGCTCCCAGGTGCATCGATTTCGGGTCGTCAACTGACGCTCGCGGCAGGGGCGTCAGCACTGGCCCCTACAACCAAGCGATTTCTAACCGCTGCCGCGCCATTGGCGGTCATGTTGGGTGTTGATCGCCTGTCTGCTGCCTTGGTGGCTAACGACTTTTCGGTCGTGCCCGGCTCAAAGATGTATTACTGCCATGTCCGGCGAGAGGAAATATGGGCTGCAAGCATCGTGTTGTTCGATTGCTTGGGCTGGGGGACCACCGTGCCGATTGTCGCGGGCTTACCCGTGGGGTCGAGGATTGTACCGACAAGGGCGGCACTGGAGGCCTGGTATTGCTGGATGGTTGCTGATGTCGCGTCACGCGTTCCAGGGCGTCATTGTCTTTCAGCGCGCCTTATCGATCATCACAACAGCTTTGCTCGCCTGTGCGCGTCTCTCGCTGTGTTGTGCCTAGCGACGCGGGAAGTGCACAAGCTCAGGTTCACCAACCACAACCTTTGTCTTGAGGCGGCCTTTGCCAGCTTGTTTGACAAACAGGTGGGAATTTATCCGGGCGAAATGAAAGTCCCCATCAATAAAGTGCTCCGTGACCAACTCAGGTTGTGGAGGGCGCATTGCGAAGCACTCGAGCGTCGGCTTAAGAACTTACAGGATCCCGCGACGGACGAGCTGACGAGGATGTTGAATAATTTTCTGGGCGGCGAGCTGTATCCACTATTTTTTGAGATCGACCCTGAGGTCTATCTGACGGTGCCGCTAGGCAGCGCCGCGCTGAGGAACTGGTGGCCATCGGAATACCGTTTCTCGGGAGATCTCGGCCGTCATCTATGGGAGTGCGAGCTTCGAGATGTGGGGGTTCGTAGCTCGCGCATTGATGTCCTCATGCGCCATATCACGCTTGGGGTTGAGGCGCATTGCTCAACCAATGAGGACAAGCTAGCTGATGTCGCGGAGGAAATAACCTTCTGGCAGGAAAGGCTCTTCGAGTCGCTGGGTATTAAGTCGGTCCCTGGGATCGTTGCGAAAGCGTGAAGAGGATAGCTATGAAGAAGATGAATTTTCCGAAAGCCTCGTTCGATACGAAAAACCTTTCTAATAAAATTGGAAAGGATAACGTGGGGCGTACCCACTATCGATCGGTGCCTCTTGAATCGCACGCCGCCGCGCGCTTTGCGCACGTTATGGAATGCATGCTGCATGGTGAGTTGCATTTTCCCAACGCTGCTGTGCGCATTGCCATCAGCTTGGTTTTGTACGATGGTATCGCGACGAGCGAGGATCTTGATCGCGCGATTGATAACCTCGATGGTATCTATTCCTGGCACGGGCAGTATTGCCTTGACTGGCTTGACGCTTCCGCCTGTGGAAACCGTCGCCATGTGAGTGTCTTTACGCAGGCCGCTTTGGCATTGCCCCGCTTGGGTAAGGTGGATGTAGCTGGCGTAAGGGATGATCTATGTCGGGTGCTACAAGAATCGATTGATCCACGTTATACGTTTGAACTATTGTTTGCTGATGCACGAGCATGGCTTAGGGAGAATCTGTCCGACCCTCTTTATGGGCACTGTACTCGAACTGCACCAATCGCATCCCTACCACGCGCCGTGCTGGCACGGGAGGAGTGCGGGCTTGCCCTCGGTGGTTCTGAAACCGGACATCGAGTGGGAGGTGTTGGCGATGGCTTTGCGCTGGCACTTGGGGCTTATCTTGATCCAATGGGTTCGGATCATGGATCTTGGCTTATCGCCGAATTGATTGAGGTATGTAGGCGCAACAGGTCTCTTTCCAATACCGATGATAGACAAAGGATGCTGAGAGCCTGCGTGGCTCTCGCGTCCAGAGCGCAGCAGGCTGGCCCTACCGCCGCGTTGATCGTCGCCTGGGTCATTGACCTCCTTGAGTCGGGGACGCGCTCAAAGTCCGTCCTTAAAGCCGTCACTGCGGCGAGTTATGTTGCTGCAGCGGCACATAAGCTGCTGACAGCGTTTCGCAAAAGAGCCCTGGAAGACCTGACTGCGTCTGAATTTGCAAAGATATATCTCGGAATGCTGGAGGGGCTATCGTCGAGTCGGGCGCGCACCCTAGCATCTGCGCTGGCCAGTTGGCATTTTTTTGCTACATGTTGGTTGGATGTAGTCAACTTGCGGGTGTCCCTGTACAAGCGGGTTCCGCAGCCGATGCCAAAGGCAAATGTCATCTGGCCTCATGAGGTGAGGCTGATACGCTTTTGGCTCGCAGAAGGATCTTGTATGGATTCACGTCTGCACGCTCAGATCGTTGTCGCCTTCGAGCTTCTTGCAAATATCCGGATTCGAGCGACCGAGCTCCTGAACTTGAGAGTCTGCAATCTGGACCTAAAAGGTGGTGGGGCCACGATAGAAATCGCTACACGTGAAAGTGACGGCGGGGTAAAGACGGTCGCCGGGAAACGTGTGCAGGATTTAAAGAGTGAGCCAGCCATCTGCTTGCTGCGGGAATGGCTGGCTCGTCGTACTCGGGAAGGCGCATTGCCTGGTGATTATCTTTTTGGTGATCCGTATCGTCCAGAACAGCGGTATTGCATAGGTAAATTGTATTTGGCGCTTAATAGGCTGCTCAAGTCGGTAAGTGGCGACCCTACTATGGCAACACACGTTTTATCGCACACTCACATATCGTTTTCTTGGCTCGCGGCCACTAAGGCAATAAAAAATGAGGTGGACATTAATCCCTTTGAGATCGGCGCGGCGGCTGCAGGGCACGAATCCCCCTGTACCGGTTTTACAAACTACTTCCATTTCGCCGAGGAATGGCTGCGCCGCGAGTTGGACAAGGCGATGGTTAAGTATCTGGCTCGGTGGCCGGCAGTACGAGGCCATGTGGGTATATCGCATGATGCATACCGTCAGGAGTGCTCACGGCGGCGTAGGTGCAATAGCGACATATCTAAGGGCGAGGTTGCCTTGCAAGTTATCCGGAAAGCTGCACCGTCTCTCCTTGCGTGCTCAGCACAAGGCAGTCAAGAGATGGCTAAAGCCATTAACCCACTTTTTTGCGGCAATGGTCGACCAATTCAACTGGGAGATGTGCTGGATGTTTTAAGTGATATTTGGTTTGGCCACTCATCAGAAGTGATTGCGCTGCGCAGCGGGCGGGACTTGGAAGAGGTTGCTTCAATTGCGGATGCTGCTCTCGGAGTTCTATTGGATATAGGGGAGCTGGGGAGACATATCCGAGGTCTTTGCGAAGGGAATACGATCGCTCTGCTCGGAGAGTTGCTGAACGGGCCGACTGGCGATCGAATCCGGTGTTGCCGTGCAGGTCAAGACAAAGTCGCCTTTCTGTACAACTATTTGGAGTGCGGAATCCAAAGAGAAGTGGCTGTAAAAGGGGTGGAGTCGTGGGCGCGCTGTTATAGCCACGGCTATTTGTCGCTTGAATATCCTGCTCTTGCGGCCGGGATAGTGGCATTGTTTGACGCGGCAGAGTGCCCTAGATCGTTTCTGGTAATACGCGGGACTGAAAATCTGGACATAAGAGTCGAGACTGGAGTCGAAGCACTTTTCGCCGGTGGAGGCGGTGTCATGCCATATGGAGAAATAGTCCAGTCTCGACAAGGCAGGCCTAAAATTTATCTTTCGCTCGCTTCGTCACCGCAGGGACGCCAGAACAATGAGCAACTCGGTCCCAGCGCAGCGTTGGGTATGGCTGGCGTACATGTATTGATGTTTGGCGCTGCAATCTGTCAAAGATTATTGAAGTGCCAATCAGTCTTGGCCTCAGATAAATAAGGAGCGTGCAATGTCTGAAAAAATTGAGGCCTTTTCGTTGCCGCTCGGGCCAGAAAAGCCTGGGCTGTCCGATACGCAAATGCAGAGGCGCAAGGAGGGGGTCTACCGAGTTATTCGTGCCACCATGCCCTCTGCGGCGACATTGCTTCGGAGTGGCGTACTTCAGGAGCGACTCGCCGGCGGGGAGGGCTTTTTTTGGCTTTCTTTCGACCTCGTCGAAACCCCCCAAATTACTTTGCCTTTTGGTGAGGCTACGCAGCCTCGTTACAAAGAAAAGTCGATTTTGGGTAACCTATGTGCTGAATTGGCACGCCTTAAGGATGAAGCGGAGTTCAACGTTATTCGAGTTGGGACGCTCGCTGGCGTGGCATTGAGACTTGTCACCATGTCGGACCAAGAGCGAGTCGGCGCTCTTGATGCATTGTCGGAGCAGGATCGGGAACTATGGAGGCTGTTCTTTATCCGAAGACGTAGATCCATTTCTATTACATTCCCGTCCGGAGTTATTGATATCAGCACGCCTCTTTTTCCTTTGCATGTAGCGGAGGAGCGTTTCCGCAAGATTAGATTTAAAGTGAAGGCGGTAAACAGGAGGCGCGCGGAGTTAATCATTGTGGAGGAATTGACGAAAGCGACTGACAACCCATCCAAGTTGGTTCCTTTTCCTAAGCGAATCGAGCTACTTCGGCCCCTCGGGGCTGATTGCGATCAAGGTGACGGATGGTTCCTGCTTTATGCGGCAGAGTTTAGGGATGTTGTGGTCGAGGCCGAGGTTCGTATGGCGCTGCTGCTCTCTGAGCTTTCGCCGAGTCATCTGGAGCTCATTCAAATTGGAAATAAAGATGAACTAATAGTTATGGCGCAGGCGATCGTATCGCGGCAATAAAGCTACTGATATTTGCTGATAGCAAATGCTAGTCGAGTTGTAAGATGGCTCCCTGTGAGGCTAGCTTTGCACGCTCAATCTCATGATCTAGGTGATTTCGTCGCAATGACACCCATGCTGCAACGGAAGCCGATGTCAATGCTTCAACAATCCCAAGTGCCGCGCCGATTGGTGTTATTGCCTCCATGGGTATTCAATTGACCTTTCTATTGGCGAGTGCCGGTGCGCTGGTAGGCCACGACATCGCCTATGTCCTTCTATGCTCGCGTCGATTGTGAGTGATGGAGTAGGCGTCGCCCGAGTCCTTCTCGGTGTCGAGGAGCAGTGGGTCGCGCACTTCGACGACGATCGCTGGTTTGCCGTAGGTGGGCCAGTGGCGGTTATTCAGCCCGGCCTTTCAGCCGACCACGTCGCCGGGCTGGAAGCGCTGACGGGCGTTGAGGCTGTGAAAACGCTCCCTGAGCGCGGTGGCCAGTTCCGCGAGCGGCGAATCGAGCCGGTCTTCGTCGAAGAGTAGGCTCTTCGGTGCGTCTTCGTCGATGCCGATATTCGCGAGAGGTCGCAGGACGACAGGGGGAAATTGCAGTGTGCAGCCCACTCAGGGCTTGCCTGAGCGCATGAGCGTTCAGTCCGACGCCTGCTCAACCTCGGGAAAGTCCAGCCGGATCCCCTTGCCAGGCTTGGTGGACCGGCTGACCAGACCAAGATGCACTAAGATGGCGGCAATGGCGGAAGCGTATCTGGCGGAAGGCCAGCCATTGTCCAGGAGCCATTGGCCGAGGGAGTCGGATGGGCGAGGGCCCGTTTGACTTGCGCCGAGGGGCACGTTTTTCCTGCTTGCGAAATAATCGAGGAATTCGTTGATTGTTTCCGTGGCGATCTGAAATGGGAAATCTCCCCAGATGACGTTGATATTCCCGTCTGCATCTACCGCATAGAGAATGTTTCCCTTGTCAGCGTTCAGGGTGGAGATCGTGTGTCCAAAATTCAGCGTTTTCGGCACCAATGCCTTCAGTATCCGCTTGGTATTTCGGGCGTTGCCAGTGGTCGATACGGTTGGGAGAGCGCAGGCGATGCAGCGGACGTCATAGCCGATCATGAAGAGCGATGCTTCGAAAGCATGCATTCTTTCCGCCATCGTGCCGTCGAAAAGCTTGGCATTGCGTGCCAGAATCTCTTCCATGATCCAGCCGAGCCTGACGCTTGCGCTGGCCCATTCGCCGGCAGCGTTGGGGCTGATGTAATTGATGAGGCTGGGGCGGTAGGGGGTCTTTGGAAAAAGCCTTGAAACCATCCGGGTTGGAAGCGTGGCAGGGAAGTCTAGTTCAGGGGGTAGTGCAGCGCTGCTTATGCCTTGAGTGACGCGCCAGTATTCAACCAGCGAGGAGATGGCGGCGGCAACGCGGGAGTCGTAGATGGGCAAGCCGTCTGCCGCGTACAGCGCATGAACCTTGCTGAGCATGGCGTTCAGGCGAAGGACGGGAGGTGCGAGTTTCGTGGTGTCGGCGCCCGTAAGGGCCAAGCTTGTGCCTGCTGTCAGAATGTAATCGCACACAGAGGCGGAGGGATGACCGGGAAGGGTGTTCAGGAAGGGCCAGGCGCCTGTTTTCCACGAGCGGCTTCCTCCCCAGATCAGAATGTCACGGCAGGCTGCCAGGGCTGCAGCGTCGTTGGCACTTGAAACGGCGCTCTGCAGGGCCTTCGACAGGGTCGCCAGGTAAGGTAGGGTGGATGCCCAGCTTCCACTTCCCGTTCCGACCGATTTCCAGCAGTAATGAGAATGCACCGCCTGGAATCCCTTTACCTTGACGTTGATCGCCGTCGGTACGAATCGCGAAGCCTTGATGTTGAGGCTGACGGGAATGGTGTGAACATTGGTGGCGAACCACTTGATGAAATCGTCCACGTCCGACTGCTCCAGATAAGATCTCTTGATCACAAAGTAAGCTCCATTTTTGATATGGCCTGCATCCCGTGGGTTCGCGGCCGGTTGCGATATGGATCATACGGTATGTAGGTCAGCACTCAGAACAGGCCAACACCGCCAATCTCTTGACTGGTGGATCACACATTCCATCATTTACGGCCTTCAGGCCGATGCTCTTTCTTGGCCGTTCAAGGCTTCTTCCTGCCTCCCAGAAAACCGGTGGTAATGAAACCCGCGAGAATCGGATGGGCGCGCACGAAGTTGACGAGTCTTTCCGACGGCTGGCCCTGCTCGATGGCTTCCAGCATTTCCGCGTGTCTGCGCTCTGCGCGTTCCTCCCTGCTGGACTCCACCTCCAGCCTGAGCCGGTCGAGTTCGATTTCCGCGTCCATGAGGCTATCGAACTCTTCGAGTTCTCGCAGCCGCTGCTGGACGAGCAGGGCCCGGTCTTCGTCGCTCCAGCGCTGTCCCCGGAGAATCTCGTCGCGGCGGATCTCGTCTTCGGCCTGCCTGTGCAGCGATCCCTGAATCACGCCGGGGGGGCGCGGCGCAGGCTTTGCGGCTTCGACCAAGGCAGGAGGCTGCGCTGTCGGAAAATCGTGTCTTTGCTCGAAGTCGGATTCGATGGACAGTTCCCGCTCCACGTCGAAATCCAGATCGAGAGAGAGTTCTTGGATGTCGATGCGGCCTTCCGGCGGCGTTGCGTCTTGGCGTCTGAAAATCGAAAACATCATTCCTTCCTGTGTGTGGCGGCTGCTCGCCGGCTCCGGGGAGTGCTTCCTGTATATGCCCTGTATGACGAGTCTATTGGAGCATGGCTATGCGACATCATCTGTCGTACGATGAACGCCTTTCTAGGAGGGTTGAGCATGGCCGAATACCAGATCCGTATCGATCGCCTAAAACAGCTGGAGAGCCTGATTCCGGTCCATCTGAAGAAGGAAGACTGTCCGGACTCCGGACGGCTTCTCACCAGCATGGCCGGGGAGTACGAACTGAAAGCGAGCCGACGGGCGATCCAGCGTGATCTGGAAGCGCTGGTGAAGGAGCGTCGCATCGAGGCGGTCAATCCCGGCGGCAAGCCGCTGCGTTATCGCCGCCTCGTCGATGCCGAGGCGGTCGACCCGCGCATGTGGGACTACGCCCGCCGGCTGATGGGCTCCCTGATCCGGGATGCCCTGCCGGAGCGCCGGTTCGAGCGGATCTGGACCAAGTTGCGGGAGGACTGCGACGAGTACGGCCTAGGCGAGGACAAACTGTGCATCCTCAGCGATAGCCAGCGCCTGCTGCCGGCCGACATCCGCGAGGAGGCCTTGGCGGCTGCACTCGAAGCCCTGTCCCGGTCGCGAAGCCTGCAGGCCGCCTACCGGGATCGGGACGGCAAGCTCAGCTATCCCACGCTGCACCCGCAGGCGCTGCTGCAGCGGGGGCCCCGAATTTACCTTTTCGCCCTGAAGAATGAGGAGAGCGAACCGGTGCGCATGTATGCGCTGCACCGTTTCATCCGTGCCAAGCTGGGCGATGGCGCGGCTCGTATCGCGGAGAGCTTCAATCTGAAGGAGGCCATTCGCAAAGGGCAGGGAGATTTTGCCGGGGACCGCCAGATCGAGCTCGACCTGCGAGTGCGCGGTTATGTCGCCGAACTGCTCCGCGACTGCCCCCTGTCGGAAGATCAGCGCATCGAGGATGAGCCCGATGGCAGCGCCTTCGGCGCCCGCGTGCGGGCCACCGTTCCGGACACTGGGCAATTGCTGCGCTGGGTGCTTGGCTGCGGAGACAATGTGGAAGTGCTGGGGCCGACGAAGCTGCGCGATGTGCTGACGAGCCAGACGACGAAGGCCGCCGCCCTTTACGAGGGGACAGCAAGTAGCTTGAGCCCGGCGAGTGAATAGTGTCGGGCATCATGGCGTCAAATTCCTGAACGAGGCACGGTAGCCCAGTGGCGCCAGGATGAAGGAGATTTTCCCGAATCAGCACACCAGAGTCTCAGGGAGGCAGACCTCGGCCTGACGCGACAGCACCACTTCGACGGCTGATGCGCACGCGCCAGGCCGACAAAAAGCTCGTGCTGCGCCATGCCCCCAGTTCAGAAAAAACCACTTCGCTCAGCGCGATTCCCGCCGCGCTCTGCCCCTTGACGCGATAGACCGACTCGACGAGCAGTTCGCCTTCGTAGGGGCCGCGGGCATCGACTGGGTAAGTAGACAGGGCTAGCGAATTACTGATTCTGCATATCACGCGCGGACAGCGGAAGTTGTCCTTGCAGACGAGGGTCCCCGACCCGGTAGTTAGGGAGGACCAGGCAGTTGCCGACGCTGGCATTGAGTTGCGCCTGCTTCAGGCGATGGACCATCGCCGCGAACTGCACCCGCAGTTGACGGCCGACGTCGTGTTCGCGCCCGCCATACAGCTTCAGCCCTTCCCTGTCGCGCAGCATCACATCGTCTGCCTTCACCTCCGGCAGCAGGATGTTGCCGCTCGGGCTCAGCACCACGATATCGATTTTGCCGTGGCGATCCACGCCATGATCGAGCGAGTGCCAGGCGACGCTATGAAAGATCTCGAACGTATCCGGAAGGGATTGCCGCTGGCACTCCAGAACGTCCAAATCTCGGACCAGTCCGGCGTCGTCGCGCAAATGGGCCACGCAGTGGGGAGATGCGCCGTCATGGATGTCTGCCGTCGGTTCGATATGCGGAATGCTACGCGATCTCCTCGCTACGACTGGATTTTCGACGTGGCGATGGCACCTCGTCGCCGACGCCTCATGATCAGTGCGGCCGAACGGGCGGATGTGAATGTGCCGGAAGAGTCGACTCCCCGCAGGTTTCACAGATCGCCATCGACCGCTCCCGGGCCGCTTCGATCCTGTCATACACGAGCTCGTCGTGATGGCCCAGACAACGGAAGCGCAGGCTCCCGGTCTTCTCCTTGACTTGGCTGACCCTGAAGTCGATGCCGGTTTCTTCGGCACGGCGGGCGATGAAGGCGCATAACTCGTCGATGATCGCGAACCATCCGTCGCCACATTCGAAGCCCCAACCAATGCCCGTTTCCTGGCGCGATCCGTGGCGGTCCCGAAAAATCGCCGGATAGCGTGCGCACAGAAGGTCGTCCAGTTCCTTTCTCATGCGTAGATCCCCCCCGCAATGGCGGCGACTTTTCTCATGCCAGCCTCCCTGCCAGCAATTCCAGGCCGGCAAGTGCGCCCAGCGGCAGGCTCACGGCCGTCGGCTTGCCGATCTGCGCCTCAGTCGGGTTGATGCGGATCAGCGTGCCACCGGCGCGCTCGCCGAAATGGCGCACAGTCGGAATCGCGGTGCCGGCACCCAGTTCTAACACGACGAGCTTCTCCACCTTGGCCAGCCAGTCGCGCAGTCGGGTGGTCTGTCTGTCGGTTCGCTGTTCGAGCCAGTCCCCATCGTTGAACATCAGGATGTTGGGCCGCGCGATGCTGCCACAGGCGCTACACCGCGGAAGCGGAGATTCAAGCCGACAGGCGTCGACATCGACGCGCGGGAGAAATCCCCCGGCCGGCCAGATGCTTGACTCACACCGCGGCGATAGGCATTGCAGGTGGTGGATGGAGCCGTGGCACTCGCAAACCTGCATCTCGGAAAACCCGGCCTTCTGGAACTGCCCATCCACGTTGCTGGTGAACACGAAGGCGCCATGCGGCATCTGTGAGGCGATTCGCTGCAGTATCGCGAAACCGGCATGGGGTTGGGTGTCGCGATAAAGCTTCAGGCGGTGGCCGTAGAAACCCCAGGCGAGATGGGGATCCGTGAGGAAGGCTGCAGGGCTCGCGATTGTGCGGAAATTCGTTCGGCTCTTGCCGAGGGCTGGATAGGCGGCCCAGAAGCCCTCGTTGCCGCGGAAGTCCGGCAGGCCGGAATCGACACCCATGCCGGCTCCGGCCGTTATTAGCAGGCCGTCGGCCGCCTGAATGGCAGCCACTGCGCGGTCGATATGCTTCATCAGAACACTCATGGGGTTTAATCTCACTTCCAATCTTTTGAGTTGCACGTTGAAGGCCAGCAGGCGCTCGTGGTCGGCCGCCAGTACATTTCTGTAGCGCACCTCTTCGTGCGCTATCCGGAATGCCTTCCATGCCCTCTGGCTTTCTGCATTGCGAGTCCACGATCATTGTTCACCGCTGCGGTCCTTGTTAAAACCGTCACGTGGAGGGCTGCGGGGCAAATTCCGCGGCCATTACGATGACGTGCAGGCTCGCATCACCATGAATTCGCACGCTGCCACAGGTAACGAATGCTTCAGGTGACGCGCAAGCTTCGATGGTACTCACCACCTCCTGAACTTCGTCCATCGCGAATCCACCCCGCGGCGCATCAATCACGACAACCAGTCGATCCATCCGGCGCAGGTTCGGTGCGTTCAGCGCAAGGGACTGCATGGCAGCCAGTGATGCCACGACCGCTCGATCGTCAACGTCAGCCGAGCCAATACCGGTGTGGATGCGGCTCGTGCCCCGGAAGGCGTAGCAAAATGCAATGAAATCGAGATTCACCCAAGACGGAAACGTCATGGTGTCCACCAGGCAGCTTGCGAGGTATGCCGTGATTTCGAAGAGGGAAGGGGTCCTGGCCCGCTTTGTGGTGACTCCGGCGATGTGGTCCGGGATTTCGAGCACCGCGTCGCATTGGGACGCCAAGCCTGAGCACCTGACCGAGCCTGGGTTCGCAGCATCCGGATTCTCCGAGCGGGGATCGACGATGGCCAGGGTCAGAATTCCCTGCTCGCGCGCGAAGGCGGCGATCGTGGCGGAGAGATCCAGGCTTGCGGCATCCAGACGTCCCGGCACGATGAGCACCAGATCCGCATCCCCGAGCCATTCCTGCAAACGGGGATGGTACGCATCCCCCACAGCCATCTCCCGGCCAGCTTGTGTTCCTGCGTCCTCCGAAGCGACCGGGCTGTACGTTTGCTCGACGACCGGCAATTCCTGCTGAACGACGAGAATCCGGGTGCCGCCGATCCGTGCAGCGATCATCCGTTCTGTGACACCCCCGCCCGGTCCGTTCACACCGATGATCCGGATTCTCGGGAAATAGGGTGCGGATTCGTCGGCGGCAGGCAGCCTGAGAAAGCGGCGTCCATCTGCCGAGGCCCAGCCGCTTCGCCTCAGCACGGTGCCGATGCGATGTCGTTCCTGGACGGACTTCGATAGCAGCAAGACCCGGACAGGAAGCCGGTTGTGGACCAAGGCCCACTCCACTAGGGCCAATCCGTCCTGCCGGGTAGGCTGGCCCCGTCCAACGCCGAGGTGCAGGGCGTCCCAATCCCTAGTCAGCAGCAATGCCTGCGCGGCGTCCCACGTGCATGCAAGCACATCACAGTCGCCCGACATCCTGTCGTCGAAAAGTAGTCGCATGCCTGGTTTCGTTCTCATGGCGGACATTGTCCGGTCAGAAACGACAGGGTGTGTCGCGTGGACGAATCGGCGATAGCCTGGGTCCGGCATTCAGGGCCTATTTCATCGAACTATTCCTTATGGGGCGAAAGGGGCGTGGGATGCCAAGACGGGAATTGGCTGGTCGGTCCGTACGTAGAGGCTGATCGCTAAGGCATCTTCCGGCATACCCGGATCGACTTCGACGAAATACTTGATGAAGGCGTTGTTCGGCGCCTCTGCAACGATCGGTGCCACGAGGTTACGGATATGGGGCATCGAGAATCTCGGGGCTCCTTCGATGTACATCAACACCGTGGCCGCGCTTTTCAGCGGCAGGCTTGCAATAGCTGCGGCAGCGAGTTCCGCAGGCGGCGTATCCAGCGATGCGACCCAGCGCAGGTAACGATGCTTGGATTGAATGGCTTGTTCCGGATAGGCGCGGAAGGCCTCGTCCCACCCGATGAGCGCCGTGCGAAGGTCCTGAAAGTCGAAGCCGACGCGCCTCCCGTGAGGCTGGCAGAGAAACTTGGCAAGGACATTGGCGCAGTTGATCAGGTCGCCTGCGGGCGTCGGGATCGCCTCTTCGGGGCTGAAGCCGGCGCTGCCGAGGGGGGCGCAGTCGTCGGCCGGAAACACGTACAAAGCATCGGAGCTTGCCTCGATACGGGCGAGGTCTGCCGCGGCAGGATTTGACCTCGACACATCGACGGGGGTCAGGCTCACCAGGGATAGCGTCAAGATGTTCTTGGCTCGCCCCAGTTCAGCCAGCGCGGCGGCGGCAACGCATTCCAGCGGGTCGTCCAGCCCAGTCAGCAGCAGGATCAGATGTGCGCCATGAATGACATGCTCGACGATTGCCCTGGTCTGCGCCGCCATTCTTTCAAGGACTTCTGGTCCGCTGTCCTTGCTGAAGCCGCCCCCTACATAAAATCCCACATCGGCGCTGGAGCAACCCAGCGTGTCGATATTGGTTTCGACGGCGATGTAACGGATTTCTGCAATGGCTGGGAACGCATCGGTGGCAAGTTCCTCGCGCAGGCCGCATGCCATCATGCCGTCGAGCAGCCGGCAACCGTTGCGGCCGATACCGATGATCCTGATCTGCGTTTTCATGTTGCTTCCTTCGGGGTTTGTGGGCTGCCGGAACTGGTCATCAGACGCAAGAGGTGCCACCTTTAGAGGTGCTGGAGCGCATCCGACTCGCTCTTCGGCGATGCGGATCAGAGAGGAGAGTGTGGGTCGAGGTTGCGATATAGGGTGTCGCGTAGCGAGCGTAGAGTGCGCACTCAAACTAGGATCGTGCCGAGGTCTTTGGGTTGGACTGGACAGGTAGTCTTGGAAGGCGCCAGCGCGGTTGGCGCCTAGTTTAGGTATTGTCAGCAGGACGAGATGCCGCTGCGCTGACCGGCAGCGACAGTCATCGTCTTATGAGTGACAGGCAGGTCTGCAGGCGATAAGTGCGGCGCTTCTGAGCCCCAGCAGGTTTTGGGTAAAATCCGGTCATGCTTAAATCTGATCTGAACGCGCGGCTTGCTAAACGCTTCCCTGAACTCCAGGAGAAATCTACCGTCTTGGCCGTCAGTCTCATTCTGGAGGCCATGCAGACCGCCCTCGCCAGTGGTGGCAGGATTGAAATTCGGGATTTCGGGAGTTTCGGTGTGAACCCCCTTGCGCCACGGATGGGGCGCAACCCGAAAACCGGGCAGCAAGTCTTCGTGCCCGCCAAGCATCGGCCCCACTTCAAGCCGGGGAAGGCGCTCCGCGAACGGGTTGCCTGTGCGCAGGGGTAGCGCGGTGCCCATCTCTCGCTTCGCCATGTGCCTGTTACTTCGTCCATTGATTGCTCCGTCCTCCATCCCATGCCTGCCCCAGCCTGAAGGATCGATCCACGATGGACAATGAAATCCTCGTCCAGCAGTTGGAGGCGACCGGCGATTACAAAGTGATCCGGCGCTTCATAGCGCCGGATCACTATGCGTCTCTCGATGGCGTGGATCGGCAGCAACTGCGTATCGCGATGATCATCGACACCGAGACTACCGGCCTCAACAAGGAGACAGACAAGATCATTGACCTCGGATTTGTGCTGGCCGAGTTCAATGCAAAGACTGGTCAGGTACATCGCATCGTGGAGCGCTACAGCGGCTTCGAGGATCCGGGCATGCCGATTCCGGCGAGCATCACCCAACTGACCGGGATTCAGGATGCCGACGTTGCGGGGCAGGTTCTGGATGAGGCCCGGGTCGAAGCGGCCATTGCGCGCGCTAGCGTGGTGATCGCCCATAACGCTGCATTTGATCGCGGCTTTCTGGAACGTCGCTTTCCCTCGTTCGTGAGCAAGTGGTGGGCGTGCTCTCAAAAGGAGGCACCCTGGCAGGAAATGATGACAGGCTCGGCCAAGCTCGAATGGCTGGCCTACCAGTTAGGCGGGGTGTTCTACAGGGCGCACCGGGCGCTGGTGGATGCAGAGGTCCTTCTGTTTATCCTGACCAAGACGGGACCCAGTGCCCGCACCATTCTCTCCCACGTCCTCGAGAGCAGCGCGCGCAGGACGTTCTGTGTCTGGGCGGAGAACGCGCCTTTCGACAAGAAGGATGTGCTGAAGAAGGAGAAGGGCTACCGCTGGAGTGATGGCAGCAGCGCCGAGAGACCCATCAAGGCCTGGTACAAGGCCGGGGTGGTCGATCTGGCGGCTGAACTGGCTATGCTCGGTGCGGAGGTCTATGACCGGCCGGCACAGGTCACCGTCGATACAATCAGCGGCCGAGAGCGCTATACCGAGCGATACCTCACACGGGACAAAATGCCGGTTGCTGTCCCTTAGGCAGAGGCCGTTGGTTGGTGGTTTGCTGGTCGTGACAGCGTCGCCGCTGAAATCTGGGGGTTTGCTGTTTCCCTCAATGGCCACCAGAGGCTACTGCTCAGGTTGGGTGAACAACCGTTCAGGGAAGCAGGCTTACTGCAGTTCGGCCAAAGTGGACGAACAACGTCATTGCATTTTTAGTCTGACACACAGTATTTACTGTCCGCCAAAATTGTGGGCTTTCCTGGCTTTATCTAGGACCGTCTGCAGGCCTTTGGAGCGTCCCGTTTTTCAGCGTGCTGCCAAGGTCATAGATGAGAGCGTGGTCGTTGTCTCCGGCACACCCGCTCTCCCCAGATCAGTTCTCTGTACCAGCCCTGAAGGACGCCCTTGCGCGTTGAGTCAGACCAGTGCATCGAGGGGGCCGTGCTGCTCAAGCTGCTGATGGTCATGTGCATGATCCTCTGTTGGATGACGGCGCGTCGTATCCTCCTGCCAGCATGTTCATGATCAGGCGGATCATTGTTTCCTTGTTGTTTGGATTGGATTCAGCGACCAGCAGTGCCAGAGCTGCCAGCCCTATGTCGTTGATCACAGGAGCACCGGTCGGATCAAGCAGGCGACCGTTGCGGTTAAGGAAATCTACAAACAAGAAGGCGCCGCTGCGCTTGTTGCCATCCGCAAATGGATGGTTCTTGATCACGAAGTAGAGCAGGTGGGCTGCTTTGGCTTCGACGCTGGGATAGGCAGGCTCTCCGAACACGGTCTGATCCAGGTTGCCGAACAGCGCGGCAAAGGCGTCCTCTCGTTCGCGGGCGAAAAGATCGGTGGCCTCACCCCGAGCCACCAGGTCGGCCTTCAATCGAGCCAGGGCTGCATACGCGTCGTCAAGCGTCGGCAGCACACCTCCCGGTTGCTCACGGGGCTCGGCCAGCAGCCCCTCGTCGTAGCGTTGCAGCAGTAAAAAGGTTTGCGCATAGCGGGTGACAATATCTACCAACCCCCGCCCAGTATCGGCCAGCAACTCCGGGCTCTTGGAAGCCTTCTTCACCAGTTGCAGGGCAGCTTCGAGTTCCCGTGCATTGGCTTCAAAGCGCTGGCGGTTGAGGGTGTAGCCTTGGTTGAGGTGCTCGCGCAGAGTTCGGGTGGCCCACTGGCGGAAGCGAGTACCTTGCTGGGATTTCACCCGATAGCCAACGGAGATGATTACGTCCAGGTTGTAGAACTTCACCGGTTTGTCAGAACTAGCAATGTGCAAATTTTGCACATTGCTTTCTTCATCCAGTTCTCCCTCCGCAAACACGTTGCGCAGGTGCTTGCTCACCACGGAACGTTCCCGCCCAAAAAGCTGTGCCATCTGTTCCTGACGCAACCACACCGATTCGCCGGACAGCCGGACCTCGGTCATGGCCGAGCCATCGTCTGCTTGGTAAATCAAAATGCTGGTGTTGGAACCTGTCATCATCTCATCCCGTTTTCAAGCCGAAATCATAGACGAGCGGGACACCCAGATGCAGTCGGGATAGCGAGCCAGAGGAAACAAGTCGCAAACTGAGCAAGTACTGCGACATCAGGGGACGACCAACAAACCGAGGGCATGCGGCTCAATCCTCGGCTCCGCTTTCGCATCCCCAAAGACCATGCTCCCGGGCCAGGCTCTGGGCGTTCAGAGTGCGTTTCTGGAGGGTATCGGCCTCTGTTGAACTGGCCAGCCAGACCATGACGTCAGCGGGAAACTGGGGCGGAGCGACCCGGCCGCCGAGGGCTTGGACGCCTTGCACCCCATGGTGGCCTGCAGAGCTTCCGTTTCGACTCCCTTGAGTTTGGCATGAAGGCGCGGATGCCCTGTCCGCCGAGTTCGGTGACCAGCACCCTCGACAGGCGCGACACGGGGCCTCGCCGGCACCGTAGGCATAGCCCCCGTGGCTGGAACCGGGGGATCGCTCTCTCCCGCTCCGTAGGTCACGTTGATGATGTTGCCGCCACCGATTTCCAGCATCCCGGCGACGATGGCCCGAGTGAACAAGTAAGGGGACCATCACATAACCTTGGCACACCCGCTTAAAGGTCGTGGGCTCCAGTCAAAGGAAGGGCAGGTTGAAGTCACTCCCTGGTTGACCGCATTGTTCGCCAGCAAAACGATCCGGCCGAATGCCCGCAGGGCCACCTCGATAGCAGACAGCACCGCGATGTCATTGAGCAGATCCAGGCGGATTTTCCGAACTCACCGGCGCAAATCACGTATCTCGGTCGCGGTCGCCGCTAGGCGGCCGGGTAGGGCAGTTCCGTTAGAACGATGCAGGGCATGGCAGTGCCGCTCACCGTCTCCAGCGTGCGGGCGCTGATGACCAGATTGTAACTAGCTCACGCGAAGGCTAGCGCCGTTGCCTTGCCCAATGCCCCGGCTAGCGCCGGTGATAAATGCCTTCTTGTTCATGCCGCCCCGTCCTTCTTGGCACTCTCCTGGAAGGAATGAATCGCCCCGGGTTTCCTAAACGGTCCCGATCCATAACAAGGGCGACATGAACGCCGACAAGCTCATCCCCGCCGCTCTGCGCTCCGCCAGCAACTGATCATCGTCGGCACCGAGACCAAGGACCAGTTGCAGTCGGAAGACCAGATCTCGACGCAAATCGAGATGTCGCCGCGCTCGACCCTGCTCGAACACCTTCAGTTCGACTTCCATTCCACCCTTGCTCCGGCGCCCTCAGCGGCAGGTTGTACAACGTCTGCTACTTCGACAACATCAAGCTGATTAGGCGCCCCGGTGCTGGTGAAGACCTTCGTCACCCCACGGGCACCGCGAGCTGCTATTCCAGACGAACGACGAAGTCTTTGTTTCCCAGTGCTTGCTGCATTTCCTGAATGGTCTTGAAAGGCGAGGACTGAATGACGGAGACCATCGAGTTCAATGACAGAGCTGCCACTTCGACGTTGCCGCTTTCGAGCGCTTTATCGAGCGTTTCAAACTGCTTTTGCAGTACTGCCGCACGTTCTTGAAACGTGTACTGCATTAGCTCCGAGAAGACCTTGCGCTGCGCTTTGATTGAAGCCAAGGCAACATCTCTGCGCGCCTTGATATCAGTGCGCTTGGTTTTCTCCTGTTCGGCAACTTTGAGGTAGTCAGTGACGTTATTGACGACGTCGGTTACCCCCGTGGCCACATGAGAAGGAAGGCCGCCGAGACTGCTGATCAAGGATGTCGAACTTGTGCGGGTGGCATGCTCATTGTAAGGGCTACCCGAGTTCGGACCGGTGTTGTCCTTGGTAGATTTTGTTCCAGTTCGGTCTCCAGCAATCTTATTGAAACCGGCAACCAAATTTCCCAACGAATTTTTCATTCTGCACTCCTAATGATGTCGCGAGCTTCTTCCACTGCAGCAGTGCTTTCTTCTGTGACTGCGCCATCGTCGTCAAGTACCTTGACTTTGAGCAACGAGTAGAGAGCGTATCCGAAGGCGGTCAGCATGGAATATAGTTGTTTCTCCTGTTCCGAGAAGTTGTTGAAGTCAAAGGGATCAGGGTAGCTGTAGCCAGATTTATTGCCGCGAAGTCGGCTGAGAACCTTGGTAATCACTCCCTTTCTGTCATCTTCCTCTTTGCGTCGTTGAACCTCTTCTTCCAGCAAGGCAAACTGCTGGTGCTTGTCTTGCATCATCGACTCCGCTTTTTCAAGAATGAGTTTGAAGCGCTGAGCTACGCCGAGAATGACTTCGGACATTTCGTCACAACGTTCTTTGATACTGGAAAGAACCTGAATGCCGTTCTCGATCTGCTCCGTTCCTTCCCGGATCTCAGCTTCTTTCTCGAAAGCGTCGCTTAGGGCGCGCTCCGATTTCTTGGCAGCAGAGTAGCCAATGACAGCAATGACAGGGCCGGCGATCGCTCCGCCGAGTACCGCTGTTCCCCCCGCCATACCCATTCCTCCGGCGGCCAGGGAGCCACCACCCAGCCAGGCTAAGGTCGCGTTTGTTGCGGCGACACCCGACAGAGTTCCTATCGCCGTACCCGTAGAAGCGACTCCTATGGAGGATGCAAGCCCCCCAGCCCCAATGCCAGTAAGTACCCCTGAAGAAAGGGCACTAATGCCATCTTTGAGCAGATCGGCTGCTGTATAGGAGCTAACTTCCATCGCCTGCAAGTCGGGAGGGCTAATGTGGACCTGAACACCACCTAAAGTGATAGGTTTGTAGGTGACTTTGTTGACCTGCTTGATCGTATCGACAAACCTGCGCATCAGTCCGGCTTCGGCATTTAGACGAATCTCGCCAAGTTTCTTCAGGCCCTTTGATGTTCTCTCTCTTTGTTTCTCCAGACGCTTTTGGGATGCCTCCATGTCTTCCAGTGCGTCTTCGACTAGGTTCTTGGCCTTTGCATAGTTCTTCTTGGCATCCATGCCTTTTTTTGCGCCAAAGAGACCCGCCGCAAGAGCGGCGCCACCGATAATGAACGGGATAGGCATGATTATTTCTCCGAAAGTTTGATTCGCATTGACGTGGGTGCCGAGTGCTCGTTCTGGAGCCAGTTGCATACGTCAGCATTGACGCGGTAGAACTCCGAAAGAGTCATCTTTTCTGCGAAAAGAGGAAAGGAGTCGTCTATTCGGCAGAATAATGGGCGGTTGGTATAGATCCTGCAACGATTGCTGACACAATCAAGGTAACGACAAATACCATCGCCGCGGTCCAGTGGAAGGGTAACTTCGCTTCTATCCACGTGATGACAGCAGAGCCCACATCCAGAGCAAGGAAATGCCACTGCTAGCCTTGGATAAAGCGCAGGCCACTCCTGTGACCGGCGAGGATGCTTTCCGCCCAGCTTGCTGCGCGGTCGATATTGCTTGTATCGAAACCGAAGTAATCAACTATTTTGCTGACCATGGTTTCTTCGTCGTCGGCGAAGTCATCGTCCACCAATGCAATCAGCAATAACTCCAATAGCGCGATTCTTTTAGATGCATTTGATACGAAAACTGTGCAGGCTTCCTTGACGTCTAGCAATTGAGCTGGCTTGGAAATTCCCATTTCCTGCAGGGTACTGTTGAGAACGTTGTGCTCTGCCTCGGATATGCCTTCGTGTGAAACAGCCAAGGCGTGTGCCAAAGAGTAGAAAGCCGACTTTTCTTCTTGCTTGAGCATGTTAAGGTACATGGAATTTCCTTATGATTGAGGGTGTATATATTTGATTGCGCGAAGTTTAGTGGCTAGTGGACCACAGGTTCTGCAGAGGTACGCTCAATGCCTTATTACGTCTATTAACGACGTAAAGGCTTCTAAGATTGCTGAGGCTTTTTTAGATTCAAGTTGTTTGTGTCCGCATTTTGGGCATGCGCTGGAAATGTCACCGGGTATGAGGGCGTCGCCGTTGGGGACAACGGTCTTAGACCAGTTGCAGGCTGGACAGCGGTAAGTTTGCGCGGAGGGTTTGATGGGCATGATCGGGGCCTCTCATTGAGCGCGATGTCATGGACAGGACAGATGATGCGCTTCCACCGGTCCTTGAATTCGCATGCGAGTCGGTTGACCAGTCGGACAGTCTGCGAAATTGGCTGCAAATAGTAGCCAGTTGGTATTGTTTAACCTCACGATAGATAGAGGGCAGATAGCATTAAGGATGGTTACGGAGATGACCACCACCACGGTCGGAGTCCTAGTTTGTGGAGGATGCTGGCCTTTGGGTTATTCACTGTAAGCTCAGGAAAAGTATCGACACCGCATCCCTTTTGCTTGAGAGTAGGTGACTGGTACTAATTCACAGAATTAGCGTTAAATAGTGGCGAGGCAACCGGTTTTAACAGGGCATTGAAGGGGGAAGACAATCCTTGCCAGGCAAGGGCTTGTCCGCATCGCGGGCGGCCTGGGCAAGCTAGCAGGCCGGTGCACAAACTTGAGAAACGGCGCTAGCAGTGGCCCCCACCATTCGACTTCTCATGACCTCATTTCCGAAATTGGATTCTCAATCCCGATTAGATGTCCATCGAATGGCCCAGTAAATGGGCTCTCACTCGATTCAGGGAGCCGCATCATGCCGCACTCCCGGCGGCGCAATTTCGCAATCCGCAGCATGTTGTACACTGCCGCCGACAGGTAGGCGGCAATCTGGGTTCGGGCTTTTCCGATGAAGCGCTTCTTTCTCATTCCGCCCACAGTCTTGAGCCAGCCGAAGACCTCCTCAACACGCTTTCGTTTCCGCTGGCTGGCTGAATCGGTGGCCAGCCACACGACCCGGGCCGCCGAAAAGCTCCGGGCACAAGCCTGCACGGCGGCGGCCATCACCGTGTCGATTCGCAGCAACCCCTTCAAGCCGCAGGATCCTCAGTACCAGCGGAGCATCACGATGCCGCTGGCCGAACCGTCGAGCGACACCCGGGCACTGATCGGCGCCGCCCTGGAAGGGCTCAAGCGTATCTACCGACCCGGATTCGCTTACCAAAAGGCCGGCGTGTTGTTGTCCGGGCTGGAGCCTCGTCGGCGGCAGCAAGGCAGTCTGCTGGCTGACGACGCCACCGAGGCAAGATCGGCGGCGCTGATGCACACCATGGATCGGATCAACGCCCGCTGGGGACGGGGCACCTTGAAGCCGCTCGCAACGGGGCTGCAGCAAGACTGGCGAATGCGCCGGGAGCGCTTGTCACCGGCCTGGACGACGAACTGGAACGAACTGCCGGTGGTGCTGGCCCGGTAGCGGGCGTCGGGCGTACGCTTCGCCCATGTGCGCGAACTACCGACCTTCCGCGCGGGAAGAACTCATGGCTCTCCCGCTGCCACCGCCCGACTTTGACTATGGCGAGGCCTACCCGGGCTCGATCGTGCCCATCGTCACCAACTTCGCGCCACGAATGTGGGTACCGGCGAGCTTCGGGCTGATTCCCAGTTGGGCGAAGGACGCGAAGATCACGCGATCCACCTACAACGCCCGCACGGAAACCGTTGGAGAGAAGCCATCCTTCCGCGATGCCTGGCGCCGGGGCCAGCTCTGCATTATTCCGGCGAGCGCGATCTACGAGCCCTGCTACGAATCCGGGAAAGCAATCCGTTGGCGGATCGAACGCGCGGACGGCAAGCCCATGGGGATTGCCGGCATCTGGGAGCGGGGCATCAAGGAGAGTGGGCTTCCGTCCTGGTCGATGTCGATGCTCACCATCAATGCCGATGGTCACCCCGTCATGCAGCGTTTCCATAAGCCGGCGGACGAAAAACGCTCGGTAGTGATCCTGCCGGAGGATGCTTGGGGCGACTGGTTGCGCGCGAGATCGGAGGCGGCGGCGCGGGCGATGCTCAGGCCAACCGAAGCGGATATTCTGCGGGTGCAGCCCGATCCGCTGTCGGTTGCGCGTGCGACAGACTCCCTGTTCTGACGGGCGACATCCGATGCGCGATCACAGGGCCAAGATAGGCTCACGGCCTTGGCCAGCTTTCGAATGAAAAAAATCCCGCCTAAGCGGGAAGAGTGTTGGTTTGTGGCCTGACCCCTGCAGAGGCTGGCCGTCGTGGCGCTCTTATGGGCACCTCGAATCAGGATGTACAGTCGCATACAAAATTGCGGCGCAAATGATGCTCAGGCTCCCTGCGCTTCGTAGAGGGTCAGAACGTGAAGCATCTGCTCTATGGCAAACAGCGCCTCCCGCGACGCGACCTGCAGATTCGCAATCCCCAGCGGATCCAGAATCCTGGATTTCACAGCAAGCTCGATGCCGCTTCGCTGAGCAATGCGCACGATGCGCTGACGCATGGCGTCATCCGACTCTTCTGTCTTTGGGCGATACACGATTCGGCGTTTGGCGAGCGGGACCGCTCCCAATATACCTGTCGCGTCGAGCAGGGTCATGGCAGTGCTCAGCTCAAAATGAGTGACATGCGTCACTTCATCGGGGCGCCGGGCTCTAGGTTTTAGGCTGATGCGATCCTGCCACGCACCGTTTCTGTTGAGATTCCCCCATCAACAGCCCCAAGGACTCCCCAGGTGCCGGAAAATGGATATGTAATATTTATTTGACGATGGCATTCAGTATTGATAGCGTCATGCCTTGATCTGTCGATAGGAGGATGAACTCGTGAAGGCGTTTCTTGTGGCAATGCTGGTTACCGGATTGTGCGGCTCAGCCCAGGCAGGGGAGTCGCGGGTGGATCAGCGCATTTCGATTTTTGCCGGGCTGCTTCACGGCGAGCTGATGAGGGCCTGTAGTGGCTGCGGCTGCCGGGGCGGTGGTGGCTATCGACTTCCGAACGGCAAATGTGCCCCGCGCCGCGCTACGGAGGTCACGCGAGGATGACTGCCGCCAGCCAATACCAGCTGGCCGCGGGGGAAGTCGTTCAGTGTCCCCGTTGCCACTACATCCGCTCCAGCCGAGACTTCGGCGCCACTGAGGCGTGCCCCCGCTGCGGCGTTGTCTATTCCTCAATGGCTACGGCCGCCAAGCGGCGCAGTGAGTCTCCGCAATCGCGCGAGGTTTGACGTGCTGAAAGTCGGGTGTCACCAGACCGGGAGAGTCCCAGGCTAAGGTTGCCCGGTGCGCTGCCTCTGCGTAGACTGCCGCCGATGCCCTATGCCTTGCTGCTGTTCGCCACCCTGTTGGCCGCTTGTACGTCTGCACCATACCTCCCGCCAGTTCGTATCCCTTCCGAAAGGCCTGTCGCCGATCAGGCCAGGCCGATCAAGATGCCCCCGTCAGTCAGCACGGCATCTTCCAGTCTTTCTGCGCTCGTTTATGGCAAGAAGGCCGTCGGACATCGAGACTTCGCTGGCGCGAAGAAGGTGCTGCCGAGTGTGTTCGCGGGGATGGAAGAGGATTTCTACTGCGGCTGCCGCTACAGCGGCAACGCTGTCGATTTAGATGGCTGCGGCTACCGGCCGAGGAAGAGCTTCGAGCGGGCCAGCCGCATTGAGTGGGAGCATGTTGTGCCGGCCTGGGTGTTGGGCCAGCAACGCAAGTGTTGGCAGAGCGGCGGGCGAGCGAACTGCACGGCGACGGACCCGGTATTTCAGATGGCCGAGGGGGATTTGATCAACCTAGTGCCAGCCGTGGGCGAGGTGAATGGTGACCGGAGCAACTTTCCTTACTCCGCCTGGACCTCGCACCCGGAGCCTATGTACGGGGCGTGTCAGACCATTGTCGACTTCAAGGGACGCCGTGCGCAGCCTCGGACAGAAGTCCGTGGGCGGGCGGCTCGGATCACGCTCTATATGTACGAAACCTACAAGCTGAACTTGAGCAGCCAGGACAAGAAGCTGATGTGTGCCTGGGCCAAGACCTACCCGGTGGATGATTGGGAGCGGGAGCGCAACACGCGCATCGTCCGTTGGCAGGGCAGGGGCAATCCATGGGTGACGGAGGCGGCCAAGCTCAAGGCGGCCTGTGGCTGACGTTCAGGAAATTTCTCCTTGGTGTGCTTGCCATCTGATCCAGCTAAGGTTTGGAGCGGTGACGGACTGGTGATCGGCCTTTGCTGCCGTTCGGCCTGCAGGCTATTTCCGTCTGCAATACTTCGGTTAACTACCCCTCAGTGGCAAATTCTGCTGAACGACACCCTCGCCAGCTACGCCGGAGGTCCCCGGGCGCCAAAGGGCCTGCCTCTGCGTAGAAGACCGGGAAGCCTCAGGTGTCCAGTAGCTGAAAGTTGAGGTTGGCGCGCTCTAGACTGAA